>JANOMG010000132.1:0-19507 GCA_031420175.1 Nitrospira sp. | reverse complement strand
GCAGGGAGAAGATGGCCGCCGCGACAACGATGACCAGGACGCCCAAACCGATAAGAATTTTCATAGCCAGCCCTCCCCCTTAAATTCCTTTCAGTATAGAAAGGGGATTCGGGAGGGTCAATGCCATGCAGATGGGCCCTGTTCTTACCTTGCCGGTCACTAGATCGCGTGTTAAGATGCGCCCCTCGCGAACATCGATGCGGAGAGGTGCGAGAGTGGTCGAATCGACATGCTTGGAAAGCATGCGTCCCAGCAATGGGACCGTGGGTTCAAATCCCACCCTCTCCGCCAAAAATAATCCTGTGCGATGAGTGCTGTGCCCTGAGCTTCGTCAGGAAAGGTCGGGTAAGACTGTTCCTTCTTTTCTCAGCACCCATTCCACAGCACTCAGCACTTTGAATTAGGGGCTGGGCCCTGTGCAACGGAACCCTGTGAATCCCGCCAGGTCCGGAAGGAAGCAACGGTAAGCGGTTAGTTCTGTGTGCCGCAGGATCACCTGGCCCCGCTTTGTGCGAGAGGCATGGGGCGAGCGGCTAGCGGCAATAGGTCAAAAAGAATGTCCGAGCCTCTAGCCCCTCGCCCAGCGCCTCTCGCCACATAAAAATTATGGATTACCAAGTTTCAGCCAGAAAATACCGGCCGGGCACGTTCGATGACGTGATCGGGCAGCCACATGTCGTGCAGACGCTGGTCAATTCCATCACCACGAAACGTATTGCCCAAGCCTATCTCTTTTCAGGCACCCGCGGCGTAGGGAAAACCACCGTCGCAAGAATTCTCGCCAAAGCGCTCAATTGCGAACAGGGACAGACCGGCACGCCCTGCGGCACCTGTTCTAACTGTCTCGAGATTGCACAGGGAACCTCCGTCGACGTCATGGAGATCGACGGAGCGTCTAATACAAGTGTGGACGATGTGCGCGAGATCCGTGAGAACGTCAAATTCGCCGCATTTCGCGGGAAGTACCGGGTCTACATCATCGACGAAGTTCACATGTTGTCGAACTCGGCCTTCAACGCGCTCTTGAAGACGCTGGAAGAGCCGCCACCGCACGTCGTGTTCATCTTTGCCACCACTGAGGTTCACAAGATTCCGGCGACAATTCTTTCCCGCTGCCAGCATTACAACTTCCGACGCATTGCGCGGGCTGAAATCGTCGAGCGGCTGCGACATGTGGTCAATCAGGATCAGATCGTGCTCGAAGAGCGAAGCTTGATGGCACTCGCGCGGGCCAGCGAAGGCAGTATGCGCGACGGGTTGAGCCTGCTCGATCAAGCCGTGGCGTTCGGCGGCAAGACGATCGTGCATACGGATCTGGAAGCCTTGTTGGGTGCAGTTCCACAAGAGCTTGTTCGCGCCATGATTCAGGCGATTACGGCACAAGAAAGTGCCGGGGCGCTTCGCGTGCTGGCTCAACTGCTGGACCAAGGACATGATCTGCGGGCCTATTGTGCGGAGGTCGTCGAGTATCTTCGGAATATGCTGGTGGTATCGGTCGTGCCTTCGCCGCAGGAACAGCAGGGCTTAATCGAGGCCGCGGCGGAAGATCTTGCACAGATGGAAACCGATGCCCGCTCGTTCACGCCGGAACAGCTCCAAGACCTATTCGCCATTTTCACACAAGCCGAGGACTCGCTCAGGCTCAGCGCGCATCCTCGGTTCGTGCTCGAAACAGCCGCGGTGCGTGCAACCAGACTGCTGCGTCGAGCGGAGGGAAAACCGGCGCAAGTGGTCCCGCCAGCCCAGACGGCACGCCCGACTCAGCCTGCTCCGGCCCGCACAGGCCCGCCTGCGGCGCCAACTCGTTCTGCAGATCCAACTCCCTCCTCTCCACCACCTCGAACGTCCCAGTCAACGGCGCCACTACCGACCGCTCCCATGCCGTCGAAGCCTTCTGTGGTCGAAAATACGACGCCTCCACGTCCCCCCTCGCCGAATCCTCCTTACGTTCCGCCCTCTGCTATTGCGAGTCAGGCAAAGGCTCCGATGCCCGCGACATTGCCTCCGACTGATGACGGACGTCCTGCGGTATCGCTCAATTGGGAGCAGGTCCAAGAGGAAGTGGCTAATGTGTCCTCCAGGATTGCTGCCTTCCTGGAGCGGGGGAGATTTGTGGGCATAGACGGCCATGTCGTGACGATTGGATTTGCCAAGCAAGCGACGGGGGCCCGAGGGATGATCGAGAACTCTGATAATATGGCAGTGCTTACATCGATCTGTGAACGACTGAGCGGTCAGACGGTTCGGGTGCGGATCGTTGAATTGACAGAGGCTGATCCTCCAGGGCAGACGATGGCGCAGCTCAGGGCGACGAAGGAAAAAGAACAAAAACAGGTCCTGTTCGAGCAAGCGAAGGCACATCCGGTTGTCAAACAGGCCCTGGAGATGTTCGGCGCAGAACTCGCCGAGGTCAGGCCGGTAGCGAGCCAGAAGGAGGTCGAAGAATGAAGAACCCGTTAGCGAATATGGGCAATATCCTGAAGCAAGCGCAAGCAATGCAGGCGCAAATGGCCAAGGTGCAGGAACAAGCATCGGCGAAGACTGTGACCGGAACGGCCGGCGGTGGCAGCGTGACCGTCACGGCCAATGGAGCGATGCAACTGCTCGGCATCGTCATCGATCCCGAAGTCGTGAAAAGTGGCGATGTGGAGATGGTGCAGGATCTGGTCATGGCCGCGTCGAACGACGCTCTCCAGAAGGCCCGTGAGATGATGGCGAACGAGATGAAAACCGTGACCGGCGGGATGAATGTTCCCGGATTGTTCTAGCAGGCAATGACTTTATGGCAGTTGATCAGCAAGGATTACTCGCACGGTTGGTGCGCGAATTAGTCCGTCTCCCCGGCATCGGACAAAAGACGGCGCAGCGGTTGGCCTTTCACGTCTTGAAGGCCGAGCGTGAAGAGGCACTCCGCTTGGCTGAGGCCATTCGAGCCGTCAAAGATGGCCTCTCCTTTTGCCGGCAATGCCGGAATATCGCCGAGGGGGAACTCTGTGAGTTTTGTCTCGACCCTAAACGGGACCAGACAAGAATCCTCGTGGTCGAAGAACCGAGTACGACCTATGCCATCGAGCGGGCAGGCGCATACCGCGGCTTATATCACGTGTTGCTTGGTGCCTTGTCTCCCCTGGATGGGGTTGGACCGTCCGATATCAGGGCCGAGGAGCTGGTCGATCGGGTCAAGCGTGGAGGCATTCAGGAGGTGATCCTCGCGACGAGTCCGACGATCGAAGGCGAAGCGACTGCTATCTATTTAACGAACCAACTCAAACCTCTTGGTGCACGGGTCTCACGTATTGCCTATGGTATTCCTGTGGGGATGGATATTGAGTATGCCGACGACGTGACGTTGCTCAAATCGATCGAAGGCCGCCGGGACCTCTAGCCCTCGCCACGCGTGCTTCCCATTGACCCCCCCCCAGGCCCCTGTTATAGTTCCCCACGTTCTGGATATTTTTACTCCTTAGACAGGCTGCGGTATGAAAGCAAGCCCTTCCACCAAGCGCATCTCGACCACTCCCTCAGCGGCGAAACCGGTTGCTACTAAACGCAAAGCCAAGACAGCGGCCCCTGGGAATACATACGCGGCCATTCGTCGTGATCTGGAGCAACAGCGACGGATCCTCTTAGAGGAAGCTGTCGAGGGGTTGGCCAATCCAAACGGGCAAGAGGCGCTCCCGGATGTGAGCGATCAGGCCTCTGCGGAAGCCGATCAAAATTTTTCGATGAGGATCCGTGAGCGCGAGCAACGGCTGGTCAAGAAGATAGACGAAGCGCTTGGTCGAATCGACCAGAACACCTACGGCATCTGTGAACGCTGCGAAGAAGAGATTCCCTATCCGCGACTCAAAGCCCGCCCCGTCACCACCCTCTGCATCAACTGCAAGACCCTCGAAGAACAGGAAGAGAAAGCTCGGCGGTAAACGTCAGGATTTCCCTTCGCCACCGTTCATCAACACAGGCGTGATCCACATCAACATCATGTTGAGCAAGGGCACTAGTGTTTGAGTGCCTTGACTCGTTGCTGAACGAGGGCGATACGGCTGGCTTCATCGGGGATCCCCTCAACCAGCGCGAGGTAGGTCTCGTACTCGGCGAGGGCTCGCTTGGGGTTCGTGGGCTCGATGGCTTCGGCTAGATTGTAGCGGGCAATGGCATAATTGGGTCGGAGTGTGACGGCTTTCTCAAATGAAACGAGCGCGTTCACCTTATCTCCCAGCACGGTGTACACCGTGCCGAGGTTGTTCAGAACTTCTGGCGTGTTCGGTCTGATGGCCAACGATTGAAGCATCTCCGTCTTGGCCTTCTCCTGCTGCCCCTTCCCTTTCCATGCCTGGCCTAGCTTATGATGCGCTTCTGCCAGCCATACCTTGTTCGCGAAGCCGCTCGTGATCGCTTTCTGATAGGCGTTGGCTGCGGTATTGTAATTCTGAGCCCCACAGTAGGAGAGTTGTGCGGTTTGCCCTCGCGCGAATTGCTGGAGCGAAGGGAAGGGCTCCTTATCTTCCGCCCCTTGACTGTCGAGCTGCTGCCCTGACTTCTGCCCGCTTGGATGGCGCAGCCGTTCCAAGAATTCGCGTCGATAGGGTGAGAACAGGCGTACATAGGGGTCGATCGTCACGGAGGCCTGGAGCAGCGAGGGTTGTTCGCGTGAGCCAAGGACCAGGTACTGTGTCGTCGTTTTTTCGTCGCCGGTTTCGTACAGAGCGCTCGAGTCCATACTCGACTTTGAGGACAGATTCGCGACGTTGAGATAGAACTCCAATGCCGGCTTCAGCAGCGTCAAGGTATGGCGAAGGATCGGATAGGGATTGAGGTCAAGCCCGGATGAAAAGGTAAAGAGTGTCCCTACGAGCACGCCGTCTTCGTCAAAAAAGTAAGACTCATCGCCATGAGATGGACTTCGGTCGGCAGGAAGAATCATCTCCTGGCCGGAGCCCCAGGCCTGGGTCTTCAGGGTAGCGGCGGGATGTATCTTGAGGAAATCGGATTTCGAGGTACAGAGAGTGATGGACTTGAGAAGGACCAGATCGCTTTCGGATGGTGGGAGATTCGGCTTGGGGGCCTGAGTTTCGCAACTGATCAGAGAGAGGATCATTCCTAGCCCGCAGACCAGCCACAGGCAAACTGGTGCAACACTGGGCGATTGCGTATCACGTGGCTTCAGACTCACGAAGGGAAGCATACACGAAACGTGAAAGAGTTTGCCAAATGGATGACAAGACAACGCCCGCTCTCGTGGGAAAGCGGGCGTTAGAATCTGAGCGCAGGATTTCTAGAGAGATTATCGCCGCTGACTATCCAGCATCGAATCTTCGGTCGTGTAGCCGAACAGGTACGGCATATGGCTAGTAAGTGTGTAAATCGGTCGGTTCACGGCGTAATCCATTGCGACCCCGAGAGGGTGCAAGAAAAAGCCCGTCCAGCGCCAGGGGTTATCACTGGGGGCTGCTCCGGCCGCCACATCGGTGTAGACCAAGGATGTGGGGTCCATCACACTGTAAATACTGGCTGGGGCGGAATAGCCTCCATCTGCATCGTCCAAGGCCTGCTGCTGGCGATTTCCAGCACATCCGACTGCGGTGGCCAGAAGGAGAATTCCTACGGCAAGAGCTGTTGTCCGCATTGTTGACCTCACTTGTCTGGTACGGTTCAGGGCCCACGCTATCTCGACAGACTGAAGTGTAGCCGACCTCCCGGATTCTGTCCAGGCGTGGAACGGTTCAAGCAACTCTATGAAAACCGAGAATTCTGGGGACTGAGAAAGAGGACGTGGTGGGCGATACTGGTATCGAACCAGTGGCCTCTTCCGTGTGAAGGAAGCGCTCTACCCCTGAGCTAATCGCCCACAGGGCATGAAGTCTAGCATGGGGCCATAAATCGGATCAACCGTAGCGCAATCCCTCACGGGTGATCCAATCGATGATCGCTCGCTTCCATCCGGGCGCTACCTCGCCACTCTCGAAGCACAGTCGCCTTGACATCCCCAAAACACGGTTCCTACAATGCCTCTCCTCTCACATTTTCTCACGGAGTTTCACTCGCATGCGCGACGACATTGTCATTATCGGGGGCGGTCTGGCCGGATCTGAGGCAGCGTGGCAGGCGGCCAATCGTGGAGCAAAAGTGACGCTCTATGAAATGCGTCCCAAAGAAACGACGCAAGCGCACAAGACGGGTGGTTTAGCCGAACTGGTCTGTTCGAATTCGCTCGGCTCTACGGATCCGCTGAATGCTCCCGGCATCTTGAAAGAGGAAATGCGCCGGCTCAACTCACTCATTATTCGGGTGGCGGATGAGGTGCGGGTGCCGGCCGGGTCGGCCCTGGCCGTCGATCGGGACCTGTTTTCACTCAAAATTACCCAGGCGCTCGAAGGCCATCCGAACATTCGTATTCTGCGTGAGGAGATCACCGAGATCCCGACAGACTGCCTCTGTATTCTCGCAACCGGACCGCTGACCTCCGACAAACTGTCTCAGGCCATCGCGCAATTGACCCATACGAAACATTTGTATTTTTACGATGCGATCTCTCCAATCGTGGATGCCGACTCCATCAATATGGATGTCGTCTTCCTTGCATCCCGTTACGGCAAGGGCGGGGACGACTATCTCAACTGTCCCATGGACGCAGCGACCTACAATGCCTTTTACGAAGCCTTACTGGCCGCGGAGAAAGTGCAGCCGAAAGAATTCGAAAAGACCGCCTACTTTGAAGGCTGTATCCCCATCGAGGTGATGGCCGAACGGGGCCGCCAGACCATGCAGTTCGGTCCATTGAAACCGGTGGGCCTGGAGAATCCCAAGACGGGGAAGAGAGCCTATGCGGTGGTGCAGCTCCGGACAGAAAACGCCCATCGCTCTTGCTACAACCTCGTGGGGTTCCAGACAAAACTGACCTATGGGGAACAGAAGCGGGTGTTTCGTATGATTCCCGGCCTGGAGCAGGCGGAGTTTCTCCGCTACGGCAGCCTGCATCGCAACACCTTTATCAATTCCCCCTCACTCCTGCGCAACACCCTCCAGTTCAAAGCACGCGGCACACTCTTCTTTGCCGGACAGCTGGTCGGCGTCGAGGGCTATACGGACTCCGCCGCGATGGGAGGGTTGGCCGGCATCAATGCGGCTCGCGGCCTGGCAGGGCTGCCATTGGTCACTCCGCCGCCCACCACGGCGCATGGCTGCCTGACATCGTACATCACAACCACCGACCCTCGTCACTTTCAGCCGATGAATACGAATTTCGGGCTCTTTCCTCCTCTTGCCACCGCGACGAGAGATAAAGAGAGTAAGCGACGGCTCACAGGACAACGGGCGCTTGAGGACTTGACGGCATGGATGACGCAATTCGAAATTTCATGACCTTCCTGAACCTGGAACGTCACGCATCGCCTGAAACTGTCCGCAACTATGGGTCGGATCTCCGACAGTTTCAGACCTTCATGAAGGCAGAGCATCCCGGCCTGTCCACGCTCAATCCTGCCACGGTAAAATCAGAGTCGATTCGAGCCTATCTTCACTGGCTGGATCGCAAGCGTGAGAAAAGCACGTCGATAGCCCGAAAGCTCGCATCCCTCCGCAGCTTCTATCGCTATCTGCAACGAGGAGGCATCGTCGTCCTCAATCCTGCCGAGACCATTAGAACGCCGAAGCAGCCGAAACATCTTCCACGTGTCTTGACCAAGGACGACGCAGCCGCGCTGATGGATTTTCCTACCGGCCAAACAGGATCGTCCCTCCGAGACTGTGCGCTACTGGAGACGCTCTATTCGACAGGAGCTCGCGTAAGTGAGCTCGTGGGGATCAATCTTGAAGATCTGCGTCTGTCCGAGGGACTGGTCCATCTGCGAGGAAAAGGTCGGAAAGAACGCATCGTGCCGATCGGGGATGTGGCCCTCAAGGCCATCCACAGCTATCGTGCTTCCTTGAAGCCATCGGCCATCAGCCATCAGCCAGCGGATCCTGTCTTTTTGAATGTGAGAGGGGGCCGGCTGACGACTCGGAGTGTGGCTCGTATCGTAGCCTGTTATTCGAACCGACTTGCCGGCGGTTCCGTGAGTCCCCACACACTGCGACATTCCTTTGCCACCCATCTCCTTGATGAAGGGGCCGATCTGCGGTCGATTCAAGAAATGCTGGGGCATGCGTCATTGAGCACAACGCAAAAGTATACGCACCTGGCGACGGATCAGCTCCTCGCCGTGTACGATAAGACACATCCGCGAGCCGGACGCTCGGCCAGCATGCGTGTCGTGAAGGACGATAAGCCATGATCATGATTGGGCTGCAGCGGACAGAACGGACGCTCAGCATCAATGCGCCGTATGGACGCGAGCATCGCGATTGTCTCGTAACGGGAGTCACGCATGAATAAACTCATCAAGAAAGCGGACGTGCTGATCGAAGCCTTGCCCTACATTCGCACGTTCAAGGGCAAGACCATCGTGATTAAATATGGCGGTCATGCGATGACCGATGCGGTCCTCAAAGAGCGCTTTGCCCAGGATGTCGTGCTCTTGAAATATGTGGGCCTCAATCCGGTCATTGTGCATGGCGGGGGGCCTCAAATCGATAAGATGCTCCAGCGTTTGGGCATTGAAGCCAAGTTTCGCCATGGGGTGCGGGTCACCGATGATGCCACGATGGAAATCGTGGAGATGGTGCTGGCCGGTAAGATCAACATGGAAATCGTGGATCTCTTGAATCGCCATGGCGGCCTCGCAGTCGGTTTGAGTGGGAAAGACGGCGGACTCATCCTGTCTCGACCGCTCACGGCTAAAGCCTGGGCGGCAAGTCTGGAAAAGGATCTCGATGACGGCGATGGGGACGAGGATTTTGGCTGCGTGGGAGAAGTCCAGTCTATCGATCCCACTCTGGTGCGGAAGCTCCAACAGGATCACTACATTCCTGTCATCGCGCCAATCGGCACCAACCGGGAAGGGAACACGTACAACATTAATGCCGATCTCGTGGCCGGAGCGATGGCCGCCGCGCTGGGTGCGGAAAAACTGGTGATGATGACCGATGTGAAAGGTATTCGCGATGCCAATGGACGCCACCTCTCGACGGTCTCACGCAAAGACGTGCAGCGGATGGTCAAGAAAGGCACGATCAGCGAAGGGATGTTGCCCAAGGTGCATGCTTGCTTGGATGCGCTCGGTGGCGGCGTCGGCAAAGCCCATATCATCGACGGTCGAATATCCCATGCCATTCTCCTCGAAGTGTTCACGCGTAAAGGTATTGGGACCGAGATCACTGCATAGTCGGTTAATCCGGTCAGCCTCTTGATGTGATCAACCAGCGCCTCCGGATCAGCCGCCATCTTGAGTCCCTCGTCGGGGAGCGTCATCCTGAAACGAGTCCTCGCGCGCTTCGGAAGGCGGCGCACTATCTGGCCACACAATTTTCCAAATCTGGGTGGTCCACCAACAGCCAGCTCGTCAGTGCCTGGGGTAAGGTCTACCGCAATGTCGTCGCGACTAAATATCCGGGCCGGCGGAGACAGGGAGAGGAGTTATCCCCGCTCCTAATCGGAGCCCACTACGACACCGTGTCCGGGTCACCGGGCGCGGATGATAATGCGAGTGGCCTCGCGGTGCTCCTTGAGGTCGCGTCGCGCCTCCGCGCACGACCTCTCGCGCGGCCGGTCTGGCTTGTGGCCTTCTGTCTCGAAGAGCAAGATCGACTGGGGAGCCAGGCCTTCGCGTCCCGCCTAAAGGCAGAAGGCCGTGAATTGGCCGGTGCGATCATCCTCGAATGTGTCGGGTTCGCCAGAAGCGAGGCTGGTACGCAGCAAGTCCCGCCCGCGGTGCCTATCGCAGTGCCAACACAGGGAGACTTTCTCGCTATTGTGGGCAACGAGGCATCCAAGTCTTTGGTGCTCCAGCTTGAACAGGATGCTCGGCAACATGAGCCTCGGCTCAAGACCCTGTCATTGCTAGTGCCTGGTCGAGGGGAGGCCATGCCGCATACCCGGCGCAGCGACCATGCCTCGTTCTGGGATGCAGGTTATCCGGCTGTGATGTTGACCGATACGGCAAATTTCAGAAATCCGCATTACCATCGTGAGACTGATACCAGGGACACATTGAATCTTGAATTTCTCTCCAACGTGGCAGCGACCGTGACCGCAACTGCCATTCAAATGGCTGGAGCACGACCATGAAGACGAATCGTACGAAGCTGGCCCCCGCGACCCGTCGTCTCGTGACTGAGGTCTATGGGCGTCTCGACTATGGCGCACTGGGACCGGTCTACTGCGATGAAGGCGGAGATGAGTTTTGGCTGGCGAAGCGGGGACCCTGTGAACGTCTCGGGAGTCTAGCCGCCGTTGTCTTGAGGCGAAAACTGCGACGAGGTAGCCGCAGTCTCTACGTTGGCGCCGGAGTCGCAGAACTTCCCGCTCTGATTATGGAAACGGTGGAGCTGGATCGAACGGTGGAACCCTATAATCTCAGGAAAACAGAGGTCTCAGACCTCAACCGTGTCTGCCACTCGATCCCCCTCTCGTTCCGTGCGGTTGATGCGGCCAACGCGAAGGGCCGATTCGACCATCTCTGGATGGTCAGCGTATTGAACGATCCTGAACGGTTCCCGAATCTGTCGCCGCTCTCTTATGGTCGAGGCGATGCGCTCACCCTCGATCCTGTGAAGTTTGAGAAAGAACGTCGTATTGTGCGGGCGTTAGTTGCCTGTTGCATGGGGAAACTCGCAAGGCCAGGCCTCGTCACGACCACCACGGAAGAAGTCGTGTGGATTGCAGAATGGTGCCACAAGCATCGAGTGCCCTACCGGGTAGGGAAACGCTACTATCCAACAGCACTAGTAGGCGACCCGATCTGTTTTATTCACATCGGCGAAGAGTAACGTGTCTACGTGAAGGGTCTGAACGATACGAGGACGAAGCTGGCGGGCTTTTTCAGCAACCTGCTAGAGTCGGAAGCCGGGTTTGGATTGTGATGAGTTATCCAAATACTGGCTTGCGTACTTCACGTAGTGCTCCGACGACTCCTTGATCCACGCGAGTTCTTCAGCCGTGACGGATCGTTTGACCTTCGCAGGTGAGCCGAGAATCAGGCTGTTGGGTGGAACAATAGTCTGTTCCGTGATCAAAGCCCCGGCTCCCACAACGCAGTCTTCCCCAATCACGGCCCCGTCCATAATGATAGCGCCCATGCCGATCAGCACGCGATCTTTAATTGTGCAACCGTGGAGGATCACCCCATGGCCGATGGTCACCTCGTTACCGATAATCAGCGGATGAGTATCGTGGGTGACATGCAACATACAGAGATCCTGCACGTTGGTCCGGTCACCGATCCGGATAGAGTGCACGTCCCCACGAATGACGGCATGGAACCAGACGCTGCAGTGTTCGCCGAGCACGACATCACCGATGACAACGCCGGTCTCTTCGATAAAACAGGAGATCGGAACGGTGGGTTTGATACCCTGAAATGTGCGGATCATGCGCCCACTCTATGAGAATCGCCCAACGACCTGCAAGAGGCGGTTGATTGACAGGCTTTTCAAGCATCCCGTAGACTGCGTCCTATGGCTACACGATTAATCACGCCCTCTCGCCCGAGCAAGAAGAAAACGACCATCGGTTTCGTCAATCTAGGTTGTTCGAAAAACCAGGTCGATTCCGAAGTCATGCTGGGCACCTTGGTGGCAGACGGGTTTGCCCTGACTGCCGATCCGAAAAAAGCCGAAGTGGTCATCATTAATACTTGTGGTTTCATCGAAGAAGCCAAGCAGGAATCGATCGATACGATCATTGCGCACGGCAAACTCAAAGACAATGGATCCTGTCGCGTGTTGATTGCCGCCGGCTGTCTGGCGCAACGGTATCAAGGAGATCTCCTCAAACAATTGCCGGAACTCGACGGAGTGGTGGGAACCGGTGAGTTTGGGAAGATTGCGGAAATTTGCAGAGATCTATTAGCGCCAAAAAAGCGGCAGCAACGGCTCTGGATCAGCGAGCCTCCCTATCTGTACGACGCAGATGCCCCACGTCTCCGTCTCGGGAAGGCCCATAGTGCCTATGTGAAAATCGCCGAAGGCTGTAACCGGAATTGTGCGTTCTGCGCGATCCCCTTGATGAGAGGCAAACAACGAAGCCGCCCGGTGGAATCGATCGTCGCAGAGGCCCGGCGCCTCGCAGCGGAAGGCGTGAAGGAGATCAACCTCATTTCCCAGGATACCGTGAATTACGGCGTCGATCTTGGCCTGCGCCAAGGCCTCACCGCGCTGCTTCGCGAGCTGGTGAAGGTGAAAGACTTACATTGGATCAGGCCATTCTATCTCTACCCGCAACAGGTATCGGACGAGTTGTTGGATCTCTACGCTGGGGAAGAAAAAATCACTAAGTACATCGACATGCCGCTGCAGCATATCAACGATCGCGTGCTCAAGCGGATGCACCGGCTGGGTGATCGCGCTACCATCACCTCCCTCGTTGAGCGGATCCGGACGCGCATTCCCGGCGTCACGTTTCGCACAGCCTTCATCGTAGGGTTTCCAGGAGAGACGGAGCAGGCGTTTGACGAGTTGAGAAGCTACGTGGAAGAGGCCGAGTTCGATCGGGTGGCGGTGTTTTTGTATTCGGACGAGAAAGACACCCCGGCCGTCGGGCTTGATGACAAGGTCGAGCGATCGGTCATGGATGAGCGACGGAACGAAATCCTGGCTATCCAAGAAGAGATTGCGGCGGCACGAGGCCATGCCTGTATCGGCTCCGTGATGGAAGTCTTGGTCGAAGGGGTCTCAGAAGAGACGGAGCTCCTGCTTGAAGGACGCCATGAAGGGCTGGCTCCTGAGATCGATGGAGTCGTGTACATCAATGATGGGTCAGCCACAGCAGGGGAGATCGTCAAGGTCGAAATAACCGACGCGGCACTCTACGATCTGGTAGGCCACATCGTCACGTAGCGCCATTTCCAACCGTGATCGCTCCCTGCCTGTTACCGTTCAACCAGCCCTCTCATCTGAACTATTAGAAGTCCACGATGGCACAGCGAAAAGAGTCTGTCGTTCTCCTGATTCACTGCAAGGATCGACGGGGCATCGTGGCCCGTGTCTCAGGCTTCATCCATGACTTTGGCGGGAACATTCTCGATTCAGAACATCATACCGATGAAGAGACGAACGAGTTTCTCATGCGCATGGAGTTTGCCACCGAGGGCCTGCAGATTCCAGCCGATGAAATCGCAACCGCCTTCGCCCCGGTCGCAAAGACCTTCGAGATGCGTTATGAAGTCCGCCTCTCAAGCCGCCGAACGAGGGTTGCAATGTTGGTCTCGAAACAGGATCATTGCCTGGCAGACCTGCTCCAACGACACAAGCGCGATGAGTTGCACATCGATGTTCCCGTGATTATTTCCAACCACGATACTTGCGCTGGCTGGGCCGAGCTATTCAAGGTTCCCTTCTCCGTCTGTCCCGTGACCAAGGAGACGAAGCCGCAGCAGGAACAGCACGTGCTCTCCCTGCTGAAGGACCATCGTATCGAACTCGTGGTCATGGCCCGGTACATGCAAATCCTCAGCGCAAGCTTTCTCTCGCAGGTCGGCTGTCCGGTCATCAATATCCATCACTCTTTCCTGCCGGCCTTCATGGGCGCCAATCCCTATCGGCAGGCCTATGACCGAGGTGTGAAAATCATCGGGGCCACGGCACACTATGCCACTGAGGATCTGGATGAAGGGCCGATCATCGAACAGGATGTCATGCGTGTGGGCCACCGGGATACCGTCGATGATCTGGTCAGGAAGGGACGGGATCTGGAGGAGATTGTGCTGGCCCGTGCAGTACGCCGCCATGTTGAGCGGCGGGTGTTGGTGTATGGCAGGAAAACTGTAGTGTTCGACTAACGAAGATGGGGCAGCATCCTGCTGCCCCATCTTCGTATTGAGATCGTCAGACTTTTGCGCTGAGAAATAGCGCGTTGCCGCGCCGGTCAATCAGCATCAAGGCATTCTCGCCCTTCTTTAGTCCTGACGATACTTTCTCAAATTCTTTCACCGACTTCACTGGCTGCCGGTTGATCTCACGAATGACGTCACCTCGCATCACCCCGGCCTTTTCTGCACTGCTCTCCGGTTCGACGGCTGTGACCACGACCCCCTGAGACTTCCCCTTAACCCCGAGTTCCTTGGCTGTCTCCCGATCGAGATCCTGCACAGCCACTCCAGCGAAGGCATAGTCAGTCTCGCCAGTCTCCGCCTTGGCGATTTTTGTGCTGTCCGGTTGCTCGCCGATCGTGACGGTCACGTCTTTCTCGTGACCGTCACGGATCACTCGGACTGTCACTTTCGTGCCCACCACTGTTTTGGTCACCTGCCGCTGAAGGGCCACAGCATCTTCCACTGGCACGCCTTGATAGGCTGTAATGATATCCCCTTGCTTGAGCCCTGCTTGCCCTGCAGGGCCGTCGTCCTTCACGTCGCTGACGAGGGCCCCCTTCGCATCTTTGAGGCCGAACGATTTGGCCAACTCCTGGTTGAGATCCTGAATCGACACTCCCAGAAATCCACGTACGACCTTCCCATTCTTGACCAGGCTTTCATAGATCGGCTTACTCATACTGGTTGGCACGGCGAAGCCCACACCTTGATAACCACCGGTTTGAGAGAAGATGGCCGTATTGATTCCCACCAGTTCACCCTTGGTATTGACCAAGGCGCCACCGGAATTTCCAGGATTGATGGCTGCATCGGTTTGAATGAAGTCCTCGTACTGAGTAATGCCCATACGGCCTCGGCCCAACGCGCTCACGATGCCGAGGGTAACGGTCGAGTTCAGCCCGAAGGGATTTCCGACTGCCAGCACATATTCTCCGACTTGCAATTTGGTGGCATCACCCCAGGAAACCGTAGGGAGGTTCTGTCCGTCGATCTTCACCACGGCGAGATCTGTTTTCGGATCCGCCCCGACAATCTTGCCCGCGAATTCCCGCTTATCCGGCAGTGTGATGGTGACGGTGCGTGCTCCGTCGATCACATGGTTGTTGGTGAGAATATACCCGTCTGGTGACACGATGACGCCGGACCCCTGCCCGCCGCCACGATGCTCCCGTGGCTCACCGGGACCAGGACCTTGCGGCCCACGAAATCCACGAGGGCCGGACGGTCCCCCCGGTCCGCCAAAGAACTCCTCCATCCGTTCACGCAATTCATCCGGTACACCGCGGCTCTCCGACACCTTCTCGACGGTCACGGTGGTGATGTTGACCACGGCTGGGGTGACGACTTTCGCCACCTCCGTAAATCCGTTCGAGGGTACTGGGCTCATCGTCAAGGCAACCGGCGACGGCGGCGTAGCAGCCGGACTCGATGCATGGGAAGGAGCGAGCGATTGGCCTCCCCACATCAACAGGGCACTCAATGTTGCTACCGCTGCGGCGGTTCCAAGGGTCTGACGAACAGGCTGTCTCATAATTCCCTCCTTGCGATTGATCAACCGAAATGAGGCCCGATGACGATGCTCCATGCTCTGAACACCGTATCAGTCGGCGATGAGAGGACGATTAGGAGGGGATTAGAAGTGGTTAAGCCGCACTATTCATGAAGGTTCGCCGCGAAAGCGTGCAGACGCGAAGCGAGACGGGCACTCGGAGCGGTGAAGCCCTGAGGCATACTCGTGCAGTATGTCGAAGGGCTAAGCCGCGAGACTGCCTGTCGCAGCCGCGTCTCCGCGCTTGCAGCAGAAGCGTCATGAATAGTGTGGCTTATGCCGATGTGGGAGCCAGAGGGAGCATCACTGTAAAGGTCGAACCTTCGCCGACCTGGCTCTGGACCTCGATCTGTCCTCGATGGGATTCGGCAATCCAGGCGCAAATCGACAGGCCAAGGCCCGTGCCCTTTTTGGTATGGGCTCGCGCGTCATCGGTACGATAGAAGCGGTCGAAAATATGCGGCTGATCCTCTTGCGCGATCCCAATGCCATGATCGGTCACCGACACTCGTGCCTGCCCTTGGCAGATGGTCAACGCGATATCGACGGTGCCACTAGGACGAGAGTACTTGACGGCATTATCGAGCAGATTCAGGAAGAGTTCGCGCAAGCGGAGTTCGTCTCCCAAGACCACGGCTGACGTCGTGGCGCTGAGCACGACCTGAACGTCCCGTTCCTGTCCCAGCAGGGAGGCTTGTCGGTGGACATCTTCGATGAGCAGGTCCAGTGGAACCGGCAGATGTTCCATCTTCACTTCGCCCATGTCGGCTCGTGAGAGAAAGAGCAACTCGTCCACAATCCGCGTCATGCGGTCGATCTCTTCGAGGTTGCTCTCCAGGACGACTTTATAGTCGTCCGTGTCGCGAGGGCGTCGAAGCGCAAGTTCGGTTTCCCCCTTCATGACCGTCAACGGCGTGCGCAGTTCGTGCGAGGCATCGCTGCTGAACTGGCGGATCTGCCGAAAGGAGGTTTCCAGCCGATCGATCATGTCGTTAAACGTATTAGCCAGACGACCGATTTCGTCGGCCGAGACCGGAGCAGTCAGCCGTTGCGTGAGATCACCTCCGGCAATACGTTGCGCGGCCAGCGTGATGGCATCGACCGGACGTAGCGCTCGGCCGGCCATGAACCAGCCGCCCGCCAGCGACAGGGCCAGCGCGACCGGCATACTGACCAGAAGAACCAACAACAGACGGTTCAAGGTATGTTCGACGGAATCCATCGTGGTGCCGACCTGGACAATATAGAGCAGACTGCCCCGATAGACGATGGGAACAGAAATGAGGCGGAGCGGAGGCTCCTTGGGATACTTCGCGGATTCGAACAGCGTGCGACCTGCATAGGCAACTTCCAAGGCCTGGCGACTCAGCGGCATCTCATGTTGTTTGACGTTTGGCGAACGAATGGTAATGGTGCCAGAGGGGCTGAAGATCTGGAAGAACTTGTCGATGCGCGCCAGCTCAGGAAACTGCGACATCAGTTCCCCTTCGTCGACAAGAGGGAGGAACCCTCGCTCTTCCAGGGCCCGAACGGCCGCGGCGGCGGTTTCCTCCAGCGATTGATCGACCGCGTCGCGAAGGCTTCGCGCGGTGACCACATACAGAACAGTTGAAAAGATAATGAGGATCAGCGCGAGAGCTGTGCCATACCAGAGGGTGAGCCGGACGCGAAGCGTCATCAGTCGACCTTCAGCATATATCCACTTCCGCGAACTGTGTGAATCAACTTCTTGACGCGGCCCCGGTCGATCTTATTGCGGAGATAATTCACATAGACATCGATGACATTGGTAAACGTGTCGAAGTCCTGGTTCCACACATGTTCTGAAATCATGGGACGGGTCAAGACGCGACCCGTATGGCGCATCAGATATTCGAGCAGGGCATATTCTTTCGAGGTGAGGTCGATCCGCTGGCCGTCTCTGGTCACTTCGCGCGTGGCCGGGTTCAACAGCAGATCGTCGATCTGGAGCACGCCGGGACTCTCAGTCGCGCCGCGGCGAAGGAGCGCGCGAATGCGGGCGAGCAGTTCGTCGATAGCAAAGGGCTTGGTGAGGTAATCGTCTGCGCCAGCGTCAAGGCCCTTGACTCGCTGGTCTACTTGGGATTGGGCGGTCAGAATCAGGATGGGGGTTTGAATCTTGGCCTGACGGACTCCCTTAAGAACATCCAGACCAGGCAATGACGGCAGCATCAAGTCGACGATCAGAAGGTCGTAGTTGGTGCTGAAGGCCATCTCCAGCCCCTTCGTACCGTCTTCGCACAGATCGACGGCATAGCTCTCTTCCTCAAGCGCACGCTTGATGAAACAACCGACTTTCGTTTCGTCTTCAATAACTAAAATGCGCATAGTTTTCGCTGCGGGATTATACCAGACCTCGCTCGACTAATCGCCTTGCAGGATGCGGAACCAGTTCGCCGCCTCAGGTTGGTGGAAAGCGTGTGATGGTCACAGGCTCATGGGTCAAAGCCCTTCCCTCGGGAGTCCTGCGAATCAGGCTGTGGGTCAACCAATGGTGATCGTCACGGGCCGGGTAATCCGACCGGTAATGGGCTCCGCGACTTTCCTTCCTGGCGATGGCACTGGCGACAATGGTCTCCGCGACATCGAGAAGGGATTCGAGCTCGAGGGCTTGCACGAGATCCGTATTAAACACCTGCCCCTTGTCTTGCACCGTCACAGAGGCGGCGCGGTGGGTCAATGCCGAGATGGCCGAGATCGCGGCAGACATAGACTCCTGAGTCCTGACGAGGCCCAGATTGAGGCTCATCGTCTGACCAAGCTCCTCTCGAATCTGCCAGGCTCGGACCGATCCCTCCTGTGCCAGCAGACGCTGGACGCGAACCTGCTCGATGCTGAGCTGGTCACTTCTGAGTGCTTGTGGCGCAACGGTGCGCACATACTCTCCGGCTCGAAGGCCGGCGCGCCGACCGAACACAATCGTTTCAAGAAGTGAATTGCCTCCGAGCCGATTGGCGCCGTGCACACTAATGCAGGCACATTCACCGGCCGCGTAGAGCCCGGCGATGCCTGTTTCGGTCCATTGATTGGTCCGGACGCCGCCCATCTGATAGTGCGCGCCTGGGCGAACAGGAATGGGGGTTTCAATCGGATCGAGGCCGGCAAACTCAATGGCGAGTGCCCTGATCTGAGGAAGCCGTTCGAGAATGCGCTGACGTCCCAGGTGCCGTAAGTCCAACAACACGCAGCCGTCGACCCCGCGACCTTCGAGGATCTCCTGCCCGATCGCCAATGACACAGTAGAGCGAGTGGCCAACTCCATCTGCTGCGGGGCATAGGTCTTCATAAACCGTTCGCCCAGCGTATTCAGAAGGTAGCCTCCTTCTCCGCGAGCCCCTTCGGTGATGAGGATGCCAGTACCCTTGAGGGTCGTGGGATGGAATTGAACGAATTCCATGTCCGCCAGTGGAGCCCCGGCACGGTACGCGAGCGCCATGCCATCACCGGTGTTAATCACGGCGTTCGTACTTGTCAGGAAGACCCGCCCGCTGCCTCCTGTGGCCAAGATGACGGCTTTAGCCCCGATCGCGTGCAGCCCTCCATGGATCAAGTCCCACGCGACAACACCACGGCAAGCGCCGTCTTCCATGATCAAGGCCGTGACATACCACTCTTCGTACACAACAATGCGCCGTTTGAGCAGCTGTTCATACATGGCGTGGAGGATGGCATGACCGGTGCGATCGGCGGCATAACAGGTACGGGGAAAGCCCGCTCCGCCGAACGGGCGCTGGGCGATCCGCCCTTGGTCGTCGCGGCTGAAGATGACCCCAAGCCGTTCTAATTCATGAATGTCGTCAGGCGCTTCGCGACACATGGCCTCAATGGCATCCTGATCGCCGAGATAGAGTCCTCCCTTGGTCGTGTCATACGCATGGGCTTCCCAGGAGTCGTCTTCTCCCAGTGCCGCGTTGATGCCCCCTTGGGCGGCCACGGAATGGCTCCGAACCGGATGGACCTTCGACATCACGGCGACGTCGAGGTCTGGCGATGCGGCCACCGCCGCCCTCATCCCTGCCAGACCGGCCCC
>JANOMG010000131.1:0-1627 GCA_031420175.1 Nitrospira sp. | reverse complement strand
ACCAGGCTTTTGGTAATAAAGAGGCCGAGCTGAGCCCCTTGAGCGGCGGAGATCGCCGACGGCACTTTCGAGAACTCCTGAAAGAGTTTTTCGAGATGAGCCTGGTCGATCCCGCAGCCGGTGTCGGCGACGCAGGTTTGGACGAAGCCGTTGGGGATCGCCCGGAAGTCGACGGTAATGCGGCCGCCGGGCGGGGTGAATTTGATCGCGTTGCCGATCAGGTTCCAGAGAACCTGTTCCAGTTTATCGGAGTCGCCCAAGACTGCTGGAAGCCCATCCGCATGCACAATCTCGAGGGCGATCGTTTTTTCAGCCGCCACGGTGCGCAAACTATCGGCCACCAGGAGGGCCGTGGCTTCAACGCACACCGGTTTGAGGCAGAGGACTTCCTTCTGTGATTCAAGGCGTGACCAATCGAGGAGTTGATTGATGATTCTCGTAAGTCGACTCAGGTTGTGCTCGATGCGCGTGAGGTAGGTGACTTGCTGGTCGCTCACCGGCCCTGCGATCCCGTCGCGCATATTGTCCGCAAAGCTTCGGATTACGGTCATGGGGGTGCGCAATTCGTGCGACGCGACGGAGAGAAATAACGATCGCCGCCGATCCTGTTCTTGGAGCCGTTCGTTGGCGATCGATAATTCGAGTGTACGGTCCGTGATGCGCTGTTCGAGGTGCTGTGTAAGTTCTTCGAGGTGCGAATAGGCTCTGGCATTGTCGATGGCTGCGGCCACATGGCTGGCAATCGTCTGCAGCATATAGAGATCCTCGTTCGCGCAGGGTTGTGATCCCCGGTCGGCGGCGAGGTATCCGAGTATCTGGTTGTGACTCTGGAGCGGGACCGCTACGAAGGATGTGACTCCGGTCCGGCGAGCTAACGTCAGCACCGATGGGTGCATGCGATTCGACACGGCATCAAGGCTCAGGATGAGTAGGGGCTTGCCATGAATCAACAGATCCGCCTGGAGACTGCCATCGTTCTGGATGGGCACCTCAATATGACGGGCCGCTTCCGCAATGTCGGCCGTGACACCTGCGACCTGAGCCACAGATGCGGAGTCTCGCTCGTGCTCCCGCAATACCAAGAGCATCCGTGTAAAGCCCAGGTTGGCCATCAGGAGTTGGAGCACGGTGTTGAGGAGCTCGTCTAGGTCCAATGTTCTGGTAATGGTCGCACTCGCTTCATGCAACGTGGTCAATTGGCCGACCTGATGTTTGATGGTGGCGAGGTTTCCGGTGATGACGAGGCCTCTTTCCTGTAACGAACGGGTCATGAGGTTAAACATGCTCGTCAGCTGTCCGACTTCGTCGCGCGTGGAGGGTGTGAGGGGCATGGGCGACTGGCCCTCAGCGACTTGTCTCGCCACGTCGGTAAGTCTCCTCAACGGTTTCGTGATTCGGAGGGTGAGGAGGTGGGCGCCCAACATGCCTGTGGCGATGATGAGCGCGGTGAGGAGGAAAATGTTTCTGATCGTCGTCGCCAGTTCGTGCTTCATCTGCGCGTCGGTCAATCCTATTTGGACGACACCGGCCAGGCGTGTCGTCGATGCGCTCGTGCTCCCTTCATCCAGCAGGATAGAAAAGGGCGGCATCGGGGTGGCGTCATTGCCTTTCCGTAGCACCGGCATGG
>JANOMG010000130.1:0-2026 GCA_031420175.1 Nitrospira sp. | reverse complement strand
CCAACTGAATCTGGTGTCTGTGGCTTCGCCTGGCGAGGTGCTTGTCCCCAGCTTCCAAACTGGTCCGAACATCAACGGGGAATCCTTCACCGAGATGGGGACGGTGACGCTCAAGGAAGGTGCGATGCTGGACGTGAGCGGTCAGCTTGACGAGTTTGGACTTCCCATCGGCAATGGGAACAGCGGGACCGTGTTTGTGCGCGGAGGGCAGTTGGTCATGGATGATTCGACAATCCAGGCCATTACCCGTGGGGCGGTGGATGGTGCGAGGACGGCCGTCGACATTCAGGCTTCACGAAAAGTTGAGATCACCAAGGCTTCCGCCATCCGCACGGTCACGTTTGGATCAGGAAAAGGGGGAGATGTGCGGCTTACCGCTGACACCCTGACGATAGAGAATGCCCCCGAGTCGATCTTGACGGCAACTATTGAGGGGGGTGGCGTTGGAGGAAATGTGGTCCTGAACGTGGGGACAGTAAGCCTCACAGATGCTGCCTCAATCCAGAGCCAAAGTCAGAACTCGACCCCTGGGTCAGGTCAGGGCGGGGATGTGATCATCCAAGGGCTGCCGGGGGCGGAATTCGGCGCGGCAAAGTCGGTTACCCTCTCCGGTGGCAGTAGCCTGTTGACTGAGACGTTTCTAAGCAGCGATGGGGGACGAGTAGCCATCACTGCTAAATCTTTGACGATGGATGGGCCTGGCACCACCATCAGCACGAAAGCGCATGATGTGGGCCGTGCAGGAGACCTCGTGGTGAGTGTCCAGCAGGCTAGTCTCTCGGACGGGGCGACTATCACAACAACACAGGCCTTCAACGCCGATCTCTATGCTCAACCGGGCCCCACGCTCACGGTGCAAGGACTAACGGGAAAAGGAAGCAGGGCGGATTCTGTCGTCCTTTCAGGATTGGGTTCAGGCATCATCTCCGATAGCTCCGGCACGGCTCGTGCTGCCGACGTTGCGGTGCAGGCCAAGACGGTTAGCCTGGCGGATGGGGCCGTGATCCAAGCCGGTACTTCGAACACCTCAGGGACAGGAGGGAATGTGACCATCGTTGCCGAATCAGTCGATATCTCTGGCGGGGGCCGCATTTCAAGCCAGGCGAGCCGTTCGGATGCCGGCCAGATAACCATCACGGCGAATGCGTTGACTCTGGTCAATGGTTCGATCGAGACGAGCACCAAAGATATTGGCCGAGGGGGAGACGTGGTGCTGGATATTGGGAGCATGAGCCTTGCGAACGGGGCGACGATTAACAGCAGCACCGAGGCGACTGGTCGAGCAGGCGACATTACGATGAATGTCGGCACGCTGAGCCTTGCCACCGGCAGCAGCATCAGCAGTGCCAGTACCGGGACAGAGGCCGTCACCAATCCAGATGGCACGACTCAGGCGCCGGGCACGGCGGGAAATGTGGCCATTACGGCTACGGGCCGCTTCACGAGTGACGCGAGCACCGTGGCCACGTCGGCGGAGGCGAACCATGGCGGAGACATCTCCATCACCGCTCACAGCGTGCAACTTTCCAATGGCACCTTGATTACGGCGAACAGCAATGCGCCGCTCGAGGTGAAGGAGATCGTGCTGATCGATGGACAGCTTGTCGAGCAAGTGGTCGGGGATGGTAATGCCGGCAACATCTCGGTTCGCAGCGGGTCGACTTTCGTCATGACCAACAGCTCAATGACAACGGAGGCGAGCCGGGCCAGCGGCGGGCAAATAGAAATTATCACTCCGGAGATGTTTCGGTTGATCAATGGCCGAGTCAGTACGTCGGTGGCGGGCAGCGCAAACGACACTGCCGGTGGCAATATCACGATTGACCCACAGTTCGTAGTCTTGCAGGGCGGACAGATTGTTGCCAAGGCCTTTGCCGGATCGGGAGGGGCTATCGATATTATTGCAACATCTGCCTTTATCAGGGATCCTGCCAGTATCGTTGACGCATCGTCCACACTCGGTATCAGCGGAACCATCAATATCCAGTCGCCGCTGCAGAACATCGGTGGAGAGCTGGCCCCGTTG
>JANOMG010000129.1:0-2336 GCA_031420175.1 Nitrospira sp. | reverse complement strand
ACCCGATCACGATGGTGCGAGGAAAGCGGAATTTAATCTTGGCGGTCGCTTCGATCCCATTCATCTTCGGCATGTTGATGTCCATCACCACGATGGACGGCTGCAGCCGCTCAACCAACGCCACTGCCTCTTCGCCGTTCCCGGCCTCCCCAACGATTTCAACATCCGCATACGATTCCAACATGCTCCGCAATCCCTGCCGCACCATGCTATGGTCATCCACCAGCAGGACGCGAATCCTCCCGTCCTGCTGGTGCAGTGTGGAGTGCGGAGTCATGAGTTCTGAATTGTGTTCCTGAGCGGACAAGCCACCGCGCTCAGGTCTCTCCAACTCAGACCTCAGCATCCCCAACTCAGAACTGGCGGGGGTTCTTCCGCCTAACGGCAGCACGAGAATGGCCATCGTGCCCTCGCCAGGGGCTGATTGCAGGTCGAACCATCCGCCCAGGGCTCTCATGCGTTCCCGAATGCTGAACAGGCCGAACTTGGAAGACATGGCGGTGGTGGGCCCAGCAGCAGACGCAGCCGCAAGATCAAAGCCAATGCCTTTGTCGCGTACCTCAATACGCAGCCTGCCGTCCTCCTTATTCAGGCGAATCGCGACTTCCTTTGACCCGGCATGTTTCAGTGCGTTCATCAGCAACTCGCGGACCGACTGAAACAGCAGCACCGCGCAATCTTCGGGGAGGGACAAGTCGGCGGCGTCACCGATATCAACCGTCACGGTCAGATGACGTCGTCGCATCTGTTCGCCGAGCCACTCGAGCCCGGCCGTGAGCCCATGCTCCTGCAACACCGGTGGGCTCAATTCGGCCATCAACGTGCGGCTGTAGTTCAACGCTTCATTCAGCATCTCTTCAGTATCCGAGACGATCGCCACAGCCTTCAGAGGCACACCTACTTGCCGAACCTGTCCGAGATTGAGACGGCAGAGCACCAGCAATTGCGCCAGATAGTCGTGCAGCTCACCCGCCAGCCGTTTCCGCTCGCGCTGCTCGGCGAGATTCAGTTCTGTCGCAAGCGCGCGCAGTCGCTCTTGGGAAACCACTAATTCCCGGGTCCGACTCAGGACCTGACGCTCCAACTCCTCGGCAAATTTCTCGGCGCGACCATGAGCCTCTTCCGCCCGCTTGCGGTCGGTGATATCCATGTTGATACCCACCATTCTCGCCGGTTTACCGGCATCATCGAAAAAGACCCGCCCCCGCCCATCCATCCAGCGGATCTCGCCGTTATCGCAGCGGCGGATGCGAAAATCTGCGACGAACTCGCCGGTTTCAAGCGACCGTTTAATAGCGTTTACTTCAGCTTCGCGATCCTCCGGCAGGAGGCAAGCTATCCAGTCCTCATAGCGCCCACCGAACTCCTCCGACCTCATGCCATACAAAGCTAGCAGCTCGTCGGACCACACATTTGTATTGCTTGTGATGTCCCAGTCAAACGTCCCCGCATGGCCGGCCCGGATTGCTAGACCTAGGCGATTCTGCGATTGCACCAGTTCCTTGGTGCGTTCAGATACCACCTGTTCCAAGTGGCCGGCGAACGACCTCAGCCGCTCTTCGCTCTCGCGCAGGGCCTGTTCGGTCAGCCTACTTTCGGTGATGTCTGTGTGTACGCCCACCCATTCGCGAATCGCGCCCTCGCCGGTCATCACCGGCACTGCGCGAATCGAGCACAAGCGCCATTCTCCGTCGTGCCGACGCACCCGATGTTCAAAGACAAAGGTCCTCTTCTGAGCGACCTTCTCATTCCATGCATCGATCGTCGGCTGGGCGTCCTCTGGATGTACGGCTTTCGACCAGCCGTATCCCTGGTATTCTTCGTAGGCCTGGCCAGTGAAGTCACCCCAACCCTGCTGCTCGCCTACCATCTTGCCTTGCGCGTTGTTGGTCCAGATTAGGCTGCTCACCGCATGGACCGCGGCGCAGAAACGCTCCTCGCTCCCCCTCAGCGCTGCTTCGACCTCACGCTGCTCCGTCACGTCGGTATTTGTGCCGAACCATCGAATGACCTTGCCCTCCGCGTCCCGGATCGGCATCGCGCGCGAAAGAAACCAACGATAGGACCCGGCTATGCCTCGAAGGGGAAACGTGTCTTCCCACGGCTCTCCGGTGTCATGCGATTGCCGCCACCTCTTCACGACTCGATCGATATGATCGGGATGATGAACGTTCTTCCACCCCCCTCCCTGCATGTCTTCGAATGTGGTGCCGGTATATGCGTACCAGCGTCGGTTGTACCAAAAGATCCCGCCTGTGGCATCCGCCATCCACACCAACTGCGACATATTGTCGGCCAACGTGTGAAAACGCTCTTCGCTCTCCTGCAACGCCTCC
>JANOMG010000128.1:0-6336 GCA_031420175.1 Nitrospira sp. | reverse complement strand
AAGAAGTGATACGTGACGAGTGATGGGTGATGAGTGAGTCGGGCAGCGGTCCAATATGGTTGACCCTATGATGACATTGCCACATACTGCTGCGATGATTCTCCGACGACTCGTGCGCTGCTGCGTGCTGTGTGTCTCTCTCTGGCCGGTCGCTGCGTTGGCGGTACCAGGCGACGAGGCCACGCATGCGGACGATCATCATGAAGATGTGTTGGAGCTGCCCGAGGTCCATGTTCATGGTCTGCCGCTTAACAAAGACCAACAGCTTGGACCGGTTCCCAAAGCCACCCCCTGGCCGGCCATTCCGCCGGCCTTGGACGGCAAAGAACTCGACGATTGGATGAAGGCCCGCATGTTGGTTTCCAAAGATGCGAAGGTGACGGTCGTGGTTTTGGAGCCGGCCAAACATCGGGAACTTACCATCGCCGGCATGGCTGCGTTGAATAAATGGACCTTCGACCCCCAGATGAAAGGTGATGAGCCGATCGATGGGGAACTTACCGTGCGTATCCACTTCCGCACACGCTAATAGACCAGACAGGCCGTTTTCCCCCGTATGATGGTTGACGGATGACGGGTGACGCTTTATCGTCGACCACATGAACTGGGACGAATCTTTCTTCCGCGCCATCAATGGCCTCGCCGGTCAGTCGGCCTGGGTCGACCAAGTCGCACTCTCTCTCTCCAACTCAAGTCTACTGTGGGTTCCCTGTATCCTGTTGGTCTGTTATTGGTTGTGGCTGTCCTGGCGCGAGGTATTTTTGGGTGCGCCGGTCCTGGCTGCGACGATTGGGATCGCCGATTTTCTCGGTGCCCGCCTGAAACATCTGGTCGCGCGGCCTCGCCCCTGTATGTCACTGCTGGATATCCAGCATGTGGAAGCGGCTTGCGGAAAAGTGTTCAGCTTCCCCTCGAACCACGCGATCAATACCGCGGTCGCCGCGGCGTTCTTGCAGGTACTCTATCCCCGTTCAGGCTGGGTGAGTTGGCCGTTGGTCGGGCTGATCGGTCTATCGCGAGTCTATATCGGGGCGCACTATGTCACGGATGTGCTGGGGGGGTGGGTGATCGGCGGATCGCTGGGGGCCGGCGCCGCATGGCTGCTGCTTCTCTACTCCCCTATTCACTCTTTACGGGGAAAACCTCCCGTCTAATCTCCTATGTCCATCTGGTTTTCCAGACAGCGTAAGAGTTCTACTTGGCAGCGTTCCTGGTCATACCCTCGTCCAATCAACACGATCGCGTGGTTTGGTTCGTCGAGCAACGTGATTGGCGCAATGGTGGCGTTGCCCGGCGGAGCATATTGAAACTCTTGGAGTTCAGGCCCCTTGGCGAAGCGGAAGAATCCCTTCGCCCGTTCAAGTTCAGGGGGCAGGGTTTTCATCCAGCTCAGGAATCGGACAAGATTCAACGGGCCTGGCAGTCGAACCGTCGTGGCGATGGGATGGTACGAGGCCCGTTTGCTCGTCGTGGATGATCGCGGTACGCCAAATTCCACATTGACTGTCGGCGCCGGCGATATGCGCGTGATCGGTTCGAGCAACGCTGAGGGATCGACTCGGGCATGGCTGGTTTCCCAGACCCGCGCGTAGGGATTCTGGTTGACGATTGCGGCCTTGAAATTCTCCCAATGGCCTGCGACATAGAGATCTTTCTTGTTGAGAATCAACTCATCGGCGCAGCGAATCGCCTGGCTGGTGACGAATCCACCCATACTCTCCCTGTCTGTGGGAATTGGATGCAATAAGGCGATGACCTTTTCCAAATGTGCGAGCCGCGCGGTGTAGAGGTCAGTGACGCCATCGATGACTTCCGCTGGATCGGCCATGCCGGAACATTCGAGGATGATCACATCCGACTCATAGTCCCGCACCAGTTGGGCGATCCCCCAGGACAAGTCTTCTTTCGTGTCGCAGCAGACACAGCCGCCGGCCAGGTTCATGACTTGTTCGGCGATGGTACCTGCGCGGGGGCCGTCGATGCTCACCTCGCCGGCTTCGTTCATCAAGACGCCGACTCGCTTGCCCTGGCTTTTCCAATGTTCGAGGAGCCGCATTAAGAGCGTGGTTTTTCCTGCGCCGAGTGAGCCGCAGAGGATATAGAAGGGGATGGACATCGTAGGGCGCTCCGTCTCGCCCGTAGTGGTTACTGTCGCCTGAATCCGTAGGTCGGACGTTCAGTGGTGATGGACGAGGCGGTCGAGTTCGCCATGTTGTTCGGCTAGCTTCCCAAGGTCGCAATGTACGGTATCGGGGTGGCAGCAGCTGGTTTCCATCTGGATCGTCATATGCTGAATGCCAAAATCCGAGGCGATGCGAGAACGGATTGAGCGGAGCAGAGCCGTCGTCAGGACTGCATCGTCGCCGTCGGCCAGCACGTGACAGGTCAGCATGATGAGGCGCGGCTCTACGGCCCAGATATGCAGGTCGTGAACCGTCTTGACCCCGGGAAGAGATTCGATGGCCGCTGCGACGTGGGAAGCGCTGATCGTCGGCGGGGTGGATTCCAGTAATACATTGAGGGATTCTTTGAACAGCGGCCAGGATCCATGAAGAATGGCGCCGACCACGAGGAGGCTGATGAGTGGATCGAGCACTGTCCAGCCGGTTAATAAAATCGTGCCGCCGCTCACGATCACCCCGAGCGAAACCCAGGCATCTCCCAGCATGTGCCAGAAGGCGCTGCGGATGTTCAGGTCGTCTTCCGCGCCGCGCTGCAACAGTAAGGCGATACTCAAGTTGGCGACAAAACTTGCAGCCGCAATGCCCATGATCCATCCGCCATCGACCGGGACCGGCTCTAGTACCCGTTTGAGTCCTACGATGGTGATGCCGAGGGCGGTCAGCAGCAGGATGAATGAGTTGAGAAACGCGGCGATGACACCGGCGCGATGGTAGCCGAACGTCCTGGTTTCGCTCGATGGTCTCCTGGTGATGATGTGCGCGTACAGTGCGAGAAACAGCGAGCCTTGGTCGACAAAATTGTGCCCAGCATCGCTCATGAGCCCGATGCTGTTGAGCAGCCAGCCGCCGATGAATTCAGCCGTGATAATCAGGGCGTTCAGCGCCAGCGCAATATAGAGGCGCGACCGCAAATGTTCAAAGGAGGCGAGGGAACTCATGATCTAGTGTCGCATGGCCAATGAGACAGGGCAAGCGTCCGGGCGAGTTGGAAATGGCGGTGCACTACCTTGTCGATTGAGCCGCGGTGAACTCCAGGAAGTATTGGCGTGGCAGGAAATTGTGCTCCCGGTCGAGCCTATATCCTGCGTCGGTCAGTTCTTGGACGATGGTCTCACGAGAGACGAGGTGGTGTTTGGGGAATCCAAGCTCGCCTGATCGTTCATCGGGGTAGAAATCAATAATGCTGATGCGGCCTCCTGGCTTGAGCGACGATGCGAGGTCTCGGAAATATTTGGAGCGGTCCTCAAGATGATGGATGGTATTGCAGACGAAGAGGAGATCGATGGATTCGAACGGCAGTTTCGGACTGTCCGGTCGAGCCAGAATAATTTCAGCCGTATAGGGCACATGCATATGGATGATGCTTTCCTTGACGTAGGCCAGCATCTCCGGCTCTACATCGACGGCATAGACCATTCCGGTTTCGGTGACCGCTTCGACGAAGCGGCGCGTGAAGTAACCTGACCCTGAGCCAAGATCGGCGACCGCCATGCCGGGTTTTAGCTTGAGCGCCTCAATCACCTGGGCTGGTTTCTGGTCGCGATCGCGCTCCGTACTATCGAGGTGCTCCAGGTATTGTTTAATATCGCCGGGGCGACGGTGCTGGTCTTGGGCCATCGCTGGCCCAGCAAGGAGCGCGCAGAGGCCGATCAGGAGGAGGTGTCGGTTCATCGTTAGCGACTCCTTGGCGGTAATCGTTCACTGAGCACGGAAAATTTCGCCTGACCGACACCGAAGTTTCCGTTTGCAGGATCGGCCGCTACCACACGCAGGGTGATCCCGTTCGGGGCATCGTTCGGGAGGGGCACGAAAAACGGGGCTTCGAAGCGCGCCCGGTCGCTGTTGTAAAACAACTGGAGCCGTTCGAGGACTCGCTCTTCGATCATCAGCTCGCCGTAGATGTGGACCTTTCGCGAGTCCCAGTCTCCATGCGGGCGAACGAGCGCTCCGGACAGGGTCCGGATTGAGGCGCGCAGGATCACATCGTTTCTCGCGATCAACGACTCACCGGGTTGAGGATGTTCGATTTGGACGATGTAGCCGTAGAGGTGGAGGACGATCTCGTCATTCGTCGTGTCTTGCCCGGGCACGAGCCATACGGTCGTCGAAGCGCGCTGGGACGATGCGGGGTAGGCGAGCGGTCCCTCCGCGGTCCCTTCAACCAGCGTGGGACGGAGCAGGTCGAAGGTCGCGGAAAAAGCTGCAGCGGGCCGGGAGCTATAGTGTGGCTCCTCCATGAGCCGAGGCGTCCGCATGATGTGATTCTGGTCGCCGGCATCGCCCTGCTGAATGCCGGTGGCCAGGATCTGTTTGGTGGCCACGTCGGTAATCGTGACGCGGGCGCTTCCGACCTCGCGGTCGAGAACCATCGATCCATGGCTCACGACTCGGACCAAGATCGCCGTGGATTGTGGCTCGTTCAGATGGAGATCGGGAGGGGATTCTCCTTTAGCCGTGGTCGCGAGGCAGGGGAGGGGTGTCAGCGCAGCCCCACAGAGAAGCAGCAGCCGGGCTGTGGCAACTGCCAGGTTCATTTCACCTTGGTGCCGGGGTCAACTTCCTCAAGGATGGTGGCCAAGCCACGGACTTCGCTGTCTCCTGCGGCCAGGACCATGCCTTGCGATTCGATGCCCATGAGCTTCGCCGGCTTGAGGTTGGCGACGATGATGATCGTTTTGCCGATCAGGGATTCAGGCTCGTACTTCTTGCCGATGCCTGCGACGATCTGCCGTGGTTCCGTCCCCTCTCCAAGACTGACTTGCAGCTTGAGGAGTTTTTCCGATTTCGGCACGCGTTCTGCGCTGATGACTCTTGCGGTTTTCAGCTGAATCTTCATGAACTCGTCGATGGTGATCTGAGCCGGCGCCGCTGGTGCTGGTGCCGCAGGGGCTGAGGTCTGCGGTGCGGCAGTTGTTGGCGCTGGGATCGCTGCTGTTGGTTGCGGGGAAGTCGGTGTGTCGCTCACGGTCTTGGCTCCTTGTGGTTTTGATTCGATACGTGGGAAAAGCGCGCTGCCCTTTCGGACCTTTGTTCCGCCTTGCAGTTCACCCCACTTAATTTCTTGCTTCAAGAGTGGCGAACTAAAAGAGACAACGATTCCTAGTTGCTCAGCAATGTTCTCCGCAGTTCTTGGCATGAATGGGTAGATGCAGAGGCTCAAAATGCGCAGGCATTCTGCTGCCGTATACAGAACAGCGTTAAGTTCCTCGCGTTTGTTCGGATCTTTTGCGAGTCTCCATGGTTCATGCTCATCAATAAATATATCTACGTTTGTAGCTTGGCTTGTGATGCGACGGAGTAGATCGTTGAATTCAAGATTCTCGAAGAATTCATCAAGATGCTTTCCCACGTAAAGAAGCTGTTCCCTTGCATGAAGGAGATGGCTGTATTTTTGGCTCTCTTTCTCAAGGTAGTCGTGGGGTACATCAGGGATAGTGCCTTCACAATTGCGATCGATCATGGTCAAGATGCGGCTGAGCAAATTGCCGATTCCGTTGGCCAAGTCGCTGTTTACCCGTCTTGCCATCGCGTGCTCTGAGAAATCTCCGTCCTGCCCGAACGGCACTTCGCGTAACAAGAAATATCGAAAGGCGTCGGCTCCGAATTCATCAACCAGCTTATTGGGATCAACGGCATTGCCGCGGCTCTTCGACATCTTCTCGCCGTCGACGGTCCACCAACCATGGGCAAAGATCGTTTCCGGCAGGGGGAGGCCCAGCGCCATCAGCATCGTGGACCAGTAGACGGCGTGGGTGGTGAGGATGTCCTTTCCGACCAGATGGACGGAGGCGGGCCAGTACTGATCTTGTGACGGCGTGGGCCTGAGGTATTCCAATGCGGAGACATAATTTACGAGTGCGTCGAACCAGACATAGGTGACGTAGTCTTTGTCGAACGGCAACTCAATGCCCCAGGAGAGTCTGGATTTCGGTCGGGAGATCGAGAGGTCGCCGAGCTTCTGTGTGGTCAAGAATCCCAGGACTTCATTCCGGCGTGACTCAGGACGGATGAAGTTTGGATGCTGCTTGATATGTTCGATCAGGCGGTCCTGATACTGACCCATCTTGAAGAAGTAATTGTGCTCGCTGATACGTTCGACTGGCCGTTTACAATCAGGGCAGAGGCCAGCCTCGATGTCTTTCTCTGTCCAGAA
>JANOMG010000127.1:0-2841 GCA_031420175.1 Nitrospira sp. | reverse complement strand
CCGATCATGAAACGCGCGGCGGCGATCGTGACCAATCGCGGGGGGCGGACCTGTCATGCCGCGATCGTGAGCCGCGAGTTGGGCTTGCCGGCGATCGTGGGCGCGGAAACCGCCACCGAACGGTTGAAAGACGGCCAGGTCGTCACGGTCTCGTGCGCGGAAGGCGAGACGGGATATGTCTATGAGGGCCGGCTGCCGGTCGAGGTCACGCAAGTGCGCGTCAAGGATTTGGGCCGCCCCAAGACGGCCATCATGATGAACGTCGCCAATCCCGAGGAGGCGTTCCGGCTCTCGTTCTTTCCCAACGACGGGGTCGGACTGGTGCGCGAGGAATTCATCATCGCCAACTCTATCAAGGCCCATCCGCTCGCCTTGGTGGAGTACGATCGCCTCGACGACCCTGCGCTGAAATCGGAGATCGACCGGCTTACCACCGGCTATGCGGATAAGCCGCAGTTTTTTGTGGACAAGCTGGCTCAGGGCGTCGGGATGATCGCGGCGGCCTTCTATCCGAAGGACGTGATCGTGCGGCTCAGCGACTTCAAATCGAACGAATATGCCTATCTGATCGGCGGCCGGCGCTATGAGCCGAAGGAGGAGAACCCGATGCTGGGATTCCGCGGCGCCTCACGGTATTATGATCCGCGCTACCGGGAAGGGTTCGCCCTCGAATGTCGCGCAATGAAGACGGTGCGTGAGGAGATGGGGCTGACCAACGTGAAGCTCATGATTCCGTTCTGCCGGACCGTGGACGAGGGCAGGCGGGTCCTCGACGAGCTGGCGCGTCACGGGCTCCGGCAGGGCGACCGCGGATTGGAGGTGTACCTCATGTGCGAGATCCCCAGCAATGTCCTGCTCGCCGAAGAGTTCGCGGAGGTCTTCGACGGATTCTCCATCGGCTCCAACGACCTCACACAACTGACGCTGGGAGTAGATCGGGACTCCGATCTCGTGGCGCCTCTGTTCGACGAGCGCAATGCCGCCGTGACGCGATTCATCGCCATGGCAATTCAGGCGGCCAAAGCCACAGGCAGAAAGATCGGCATCTGCGGCCAAGCGCCCAGCGACTATCCGGAGTTCGTGCGGTTTCTCATCGAACAGGGCATCGACAGCATTTCGTTGAATCCTGACGCCGTCATGCACACCACTCAAGAGGTCGTGGCGGTCGAACGGAGCCTTGGACGGGTCAATGGAGAGCGCGCGACATGAGAGCGGTATCGAAAACCACCGCAGCCTGCCTCCTGTTGCCGACGGATTTTCAACAGCCGGCCCGACGAGCGTTCAACTATGGGATCAAGCTCGCGCGTCTGCTCGGGCTTCGAATGGAGATCCTGCATGTGATCAAGACCCCGTCCGACAGGTCAGGCCCGCCGACTGACAGCCGCTATCTGAGATCCCTCAAGACGTCGGCGCTGCTCGATCTGGGACGTTTGGCACGAATCGCGAAGGAAGCTGGAGTCCAGGTCGAGCCGTGCCTGCAAGTCGGAGTTCCCGATGCCTGTATCTTGCGACATGCGAATCATACGCACGTCGAGATCATCGTCATGGGGACCGAAGGACGCGCGGGATGGGATCGCTTGCGCCTCGGCAGCACGGCGCACACCGTCTTCTCTCAGGCCCCATGCCCGGTACTTGCCGTCCATGGGGGTCTTGCAGGAGACGTCGTTCGCCACCCTGCCCGAGTGAAGCTGGAGCGGCTGCTGGTGGCGACGGATTTTTCTCCCTATGCGGATCAAGCGCTGCAGGCTGTTTCCGTGCTAGCGAGGCTGACGCAGGCCAAGGTCTGTGTCGTGCACGTTGCCGGTAAGGAAGCGACTAAGAAGGACGGGCAGCGGAAACTGAATGTCCTGATCGAGGGACTCCGGCGACAAGAGCTTGACGTGGAAGGTGTCTGCATCCCGGGCGAGCCGATCGAGTCGATTCTGCATCAGGCGGCCGAGTGGGAAGCCGACGTCATTTCGGTCGGCACGCAATGCCGACGGGGACTGTCCCGCTTGATGCTGGGCAGCGTCGCCGAGGGAGTCCTGAGGCGGGCAGGATGTCCCGTCCTAGTGGTCAAGAACGCGTCGCCGCTCGTCTGTGCGGGTGATCGGCACGGAAGACGACGGACAAGCTGATGACGCTCACGATTGAATATCTGCTTCTTGGAGCCTCGGGGTTGCTATTGCTGAGCGTGATCGCCAGCAAGGCCTCCGGGCGGTTGGGAGTGCCGGCCCTGCTGTTGTTCCTCGTCATCGGGATGCTCGCGGGGTCCGATGGGCCGGGCGGCATCCACTTCGACAACCCCTGGCTGGCCCAGTCGCTCGGGGTTGTGGCGCTTGCGTTTATCTTGTTCGCAGGCGGCATGGATACCGAGTGGTCCAGCGTGCGGGCACAGCTCGGAAAGGGAGTGGCCCTCTCGACACTGGGCGTGGTGATTACCGCCGGCTTGGTCGGATTGTTCGCGACGACGGTCCTCGGGATGTCCTGGCTGGATGGGCTGCTGATCGGCGCCATCGTTTCCTCCACCGATGCGGCCGCGGTCTTTGCCGTCATGCGGTCGAGGTATGTGAGTCTTCGCGGCCCATTGAAACCGCTGCTCGAACTCGAGTCCGGCAGCAACGACCCGATGGCGGTCTTCCTCACGCTCGGACTGATCAGTCTGATCACCGGCGCTTCGACATCGGTGATCGACCTGTTTCCCATGTTTGTGCGCCAAATGGCGCTCGGCGCGGCCATCGGGTACGGCATCGGCAAGCTGATGGTGTTGTTGATCAACCGGTTGCGGCTCGAATATGACGGGCTGTATCCGGTGTTGACCCTGTCCCTGGTGCTGTTGACCTACAGCGGCAGCACTTGGTT
>JANOMG010000126.1:0-10847 GCA_031420175.1 Nitrospira sp. | reverse complement strand
GGGCCTTCACTCGCTGCGGCCTTGCTTGGGACTAGGCGCGTCTCGGCGCGCCAGGGTTGGGCGGGTGAGAAGTCTGGACTTTTTGAGCATCCTGCGAGAGTGTGCTTCTCTTGCCCAAGATGTGCAAAGCATTCAAGTCCTGCTGTGGTGAAATGGTTTTCCCGCGGCCAACTAAACCAGTCTCATCCCGATCAGATAAATGAGCGACGCGAGAAGAGCGGCGCCAGGAAGCGTGAAAATCCTGGCGTACAGAATTTTCGTGGTGACGCCCCAGCGCACCGCCGAAAGCCGCTTGATCGCGCCGACCCCCATGACCGATGTCGTGATGGTCTGCGTGGTGCTCACCGGCAGACCAACGTGCGCAGTCACGAGCAACACCGCCGCGGCACCGGTCTCCGCAGCAAACCCATGCACCGGTTCCAGCTTGACGATCCCCATCCCCAACGTACGGACGATCTGCCAGCCGCCCACAGCAGTCCCCAATCCCATCGCCACCGCACAGGCGCCGATCACCCACCCCGGCACCTCACCAGAAGGAATCTGCCCGGCAGAGAGCAAGGCCAACGTAATGATGCCCATGGCCTTCTGCGCATCGTTGGCGCCGTGGCTGAACGCCATGAAACAAGCAGACACGAGCTGCAGCCGTTTGAACAATCGAGTGGCCACGCTCCGCGTCACACGAAAGCAGACCCAGCTGATGAGCACCATCAAGGTAAACCCAATGGCAAAGCCAAAGAACGGCGCAAGCACCATGGCTTCCATCACCGGACGAAGCCCTGACCACTTCACCATGGCCCACCCTCCATGGGTCACCGCAGCCCCGACCAGTCCGCCGATCAAGGCGTGAGACGAGCTGGTCGGCAATCCCAACAACAGCGTGAAGAGATTCCACAAGATCGCACCAGCCAACGCCGCCGCCACCATCTCTTGAGTGACCATGGCTGGGTTCACAATCCCCGACCCCACCATCTTGGCGACCGCCGTGGACATGAACGCCCCGGCCACATTGAGGACGCCAGCGGCCATGACCGCCACAAGCGGGCTCACGACTCTCGTCGAGACGACGGTCGCAATGGCGTTGGCGCTGTCGTGCCATCCATTCGAAAAGTCGAACAGGAGCGCTAACACAACGACAACGAGCAACATTCCGGTCAGCTCAGGCATGACACCGCCAACGCTGAGTGGGAAGAGCCCTGATATTATTGCTCATCGTTCATCGCTCAGTGTTCATCGTTGCCGTTCAGTGATGTTTGAGCGCGATCCGCTCAAGAATATTCGCGACGTCTTCGCAGCGGTCGGTTCCCGCTTCGAAGTTCTCGTAAATCTCTTTCCACTTGATCACCGCGATCGGATCGGTTTCTTTTTCAAAGAGAGCGGATATCGCATCGCGGGACACTCGGTCAGCCTCGTTTTCCAGGCTGTTCACCCGCACACTGCATTCCTTGAGTTCCGGATGCGCGAGCCCGAGGCGATCCACGCCACTGCCCACGGCCACAGAGGCCTGATAGAGAATATCAGCCAACTTCACCGCCATCTCGGTCGGCTTCGTGACCTTGTATAACACGAAGCGATCGGCGATCTCCTCGGTGACATCTAGAATATCGTCGAGGGCGCTGGCCAGGTCATGGATGTCTTCCCGATCGATTGGCGTAATAAAGGTCTTGTTCAGTCGAAACGCAATGTCGTGCGTAATGCCATCTCCAATATGTTCAATGTCTTTGATCCCCCGGGCTTCTTCAATGGGAGACCGGAAATTCTCCATCATGACCTTCAGGAGACGGCTTCCCTCAATCATATTATGTGCGGCCTTCTTGAACAGCTCAAAGAAGGCTTCTTCTCGAGGGATCAATCCAAATAACATCGCGACGCTCCTCAGTTCAGAAACAATCAGCTTTTCTCACGGCACAGGCAGCGCCGTCACGCCATAACAGAGACAGCCCTTACCAGCGAACCAACCCAGCCGCCCACGTCACACCACCGCCAAAACTGCCCAGCAAGACAAGGTCGTGGGGCACAATCCTCCCCGAGCGAACTGCGTAGTCGAGCGCGATCGGCAATGACGCCGACGACGTATTACCATAACGCCCGATCACGGAACAAACCCGTTCCGGCGAAACCCCAAGCCGCTTCGTCAGCTGACTGATAATTCGCCCGTTGGCTTGGTGCAAGACCAGCTGCGCGAGATCGTGAATATCGACACCACATTCTTTCACGATCTCGAGAATCGCCTGCTCCAATCGTTTAACCGCCAGACGAAAGAGCGGTGCCCCTTGCATCCGCAACGTATGCCGCTTCGCCTCCACCGTTTCCGATGTCGTCGGCATGCGCGATCCGCCTGCGGGAATCGAAATCAAACCATGCTGGGCACCGTCCGCATGGAGGCGGAGCCCCATGAGCCCCCGGCTCGGCTGGCCTGCCTCCGGTTCGCCCCGCAGCACCACCGCGCCGGCCCCATCGCCAAATAACAACACCGTATCGCCGTCAGCAGGATCGAGGGAACGAGACTTCACCTCTGCGGCGACCACCAAGCAGGTCTTGATCTGACCGCTCCGAATCATCGCATCGGCCATCGAGAGTCCATAGAGAAAGCCTGAACAGGAAGCCGCCACATCGAATGCCGGTATCGCGGGACAACCAAGCATCCGCTGAAGATGGCACGCGGTGGAGGGGAAGACCGAGTCGGGAGAGGTCGTCGAGACCACAATCGCCCCCACCTCAGAAACCGGGAGTCCAGCAGCATCAAGCGCCTGCCTGGCGGCTTCCACTCCAAGATCAGAGGACGCTTGGGATGCTGCGGCCCAACGACGCTCCTGAATCCCTGTCAGACGAGAAACCGCGTCAGGCTCAATACCCAACGGCGCCCCCACCTCGCGATTCGACACCACCCGTTCAGGGAGGTACGAGCCCGTCCCAATAATCCTTGTCCGTATCATATGTGTCTGTACTGTGTGGGGCACTGCAAGAATGGCGGGATTATAGGTCTCGGTGCCACAGGGGTCAACTCACCTGCTCGAATCATTGCATTCAGCCCGCGCTCCTGCTACATTTTCAGGACTGATGGCACGCGTCCTTTCCATCGTCACGACTGCCCCTCGACTGGCAACGGCCTTCGGCCTTTGCATGGCAGTCTTCTGCGTCATCACAGCCTGCTCCAGTACACCCAAGACCCAAGACACTGCCAAGAAAGCTCTAAGCGGCACCGACGAGCAGATCTTCCTGGGCGATACAATCGAAAAGAACTACGACCCCAATGTCATCATGAAGCGAGGCGAAGCGTTCTTTGAGAAAGAGGAATACACGGAAGCCATCGTGGAATATAACCACTTCCTCGACCTCCATCGCACCCACACCCTCGCGTCCTATGCCGCCTTCCGAATCGGAGAAAGCCAGATGAAGCGGGCCAAGGGGATCGATCGCGACCCGGACCCCGTTCAGAAAGCCATCGAGGCCTTTGAGCGGCTACGGAAAGACTTTCAAGGCAGCCGGTACGACGGTCAAGCGCTCCAGAAGATTCAGGAATGCCACGATCTCCTCGCGCAGATGCATCTCTTCGTGGGGCAATTCTATTACCGCCGAGGTTCCTATCTGGCCGCCGCACATCGCTTCGAACAAATCATGAAGCTCTACCCCGACAAGTCGGTCGCACCCGATGCCTTGTACTTCTTGGCGCTCAGCTACCACGACTTGGGTGCAGACGATTGGGCCAGTGAACAGCTGACCCTGTTGGCAGAGAAATATCCAGGCAACGTGCATGCAGGCGAAGGCAAGAGTCTACTCGCGAAGATTGGTGGTGGGAAACCTGCTCCACTGCTGGCGAAACAGACCGAGCCCGCGCCATCTGCTAGTTCGCCGTCCGCCTCCCCATCAGGGAATCAGCTCAGTCTCGCTGCGGGACTCCTCCCCTCGGTCCCGACTGGATCGTTCCGCCTGCCTTCAGCCTCAGCACTTGGGTTGGGCCAATCGTTTGTGACCTGCCGCCTCGGCGCTTGGTGCTGATTCCGAGCAGCATCGAAGCTGTCAGCATTCAGCTATCAGTACAACTCTAAATTCCTTGGTTGAATTCTTTAGCTGAGAGCTGCTGGCAATCAGGATGCTCAAAACGTTCGTCCCGCACAAGGCCGCAGCCGATGAAAGCACCGGAGGCGTAGCCTCTGGGCTACGTTGAGGATGCTTTCGAGACAAGAACGAAGATGGCGGACGTTTTCAGCATCCTGCTAGATTACTGCCCGAGGTACCAACCAATCCCCTGGCGTTCTAAAAAACCGGTAATCATCGTGAGGGTATTGGCATAAATCATGACGCCCACGATGATCAGTAACACCCCACTCACGGTCGAAACGCCCCACAAATACAGGCGCGCCTGCTTGAAGTAGGCAAGGAATCGATCGACCCCCAGGGCCGTGAGAAACAACGGCAACCCCAATCCCAACGAATAGCTCGTCAGCAACAGCACCCCGTTCAGCATCGAATCGGTGGTGCTGGCATACAGCAAGATGGTCCCGAGCACCGGCCCGACACAGGGCGTCCAGCCTGCGGCAAACGCCACGCCGATCAAGAACGATCCCACATACCCGACGGGCCGACTTCTGAATTGGAAGCGATGCTCCATTTTCAGGAAACTGATATTCAAGATCCCCAATAAGTAGAGGCCGAAGATGATGATCAGGATCCCGCCGATTCGTCGAATGTGATCTTGATAGGTAATCAAGGCCTGTCCGATGAAGCTGGCCGACGCGCCAAATGACACAAAGACGGTGGTAAATCCGGCGATAAACAACAGGGCGTTGACGACGATGGACTTCTTAAACTTCGATCGCACCGTCGAATCGGTGAGTTGTTCGATGGACAGCCCGGTGATGTACGAAATATATGAGGGAACCAGCGGAAGCACGCAGGGCGAGACGAACGACAGCAAACCGGCCGAAAAGGCTGCAACGAGAGAAATGTTCGAAATCGATTGCGACATGGGCTAGCCTGGATTATTCATGGTGGTTCGTCGTAGCAGCGGATCGGCGATTGCAGCAGAAGCGTTCATGAATTATGCGGGCTACGACTTCATCAACATCTGCACCAGTTGATGCGCTTCCGTAGCTCCCCAGTCACGCGCGCCGAAGATTTGGTGGCGGATAATTCCTTGCCGATCGACCATAAAAGTCATCGGGAGGCTCCGTGCGCCATAGGTCAATCCCACCCGATAATCGGCATCGTGGAGGATAGGAAATGTCAGGTGGTTCTCTTGCTGAAACGGCCTGGTAACCGACGCGCCTTGCGCGTCCGTGGATACCGCGAGAATTTCAAAATCATTTCGTGAAAATGTCCGGTAGAGCTCTTCCATCGCCGGCATCTCCACCCGGCAAGGGCCGCACCAGGTCGCCCAAAAATTCAACAACACCACTTTGCCACGCAAGTCAGAAAGTGCAACCGAGTGGCCGTTCAAATCTCGAAGGCGGAAGTTCGGGGCTGGCTCACCCAACTTCACGACGTTGCGTTCAGCAACCGACAGGATGTCCGGCGCTGCCGCCCCACCTATCCCAACCAGCGTGACCATCAGCATTGCCACGATTCCAACAATTACCAGCCTCATCATCCCTTCCTCGCTCCACGGTCCAATGGTTGAACATCCGCCGCCTTGGGAGTCACGTTGAGCAACTTGGTCAACACTTGCAGGCTATCGAGTCTTGTCCAGTCCCGCGGCCCGATGACAATTTCACGAATGACGCCCTGCTGATCGATGATGAACGTTTCTGGCACGCCCATGCGTTTATAGGGCTTGTCGGTCTTTCCCCAGGAGTCGATCAGGACAGGGAAGGTCAGATTCATACCCTTGATGAACGGAGGAATGTCCTTGGTCGTCGTCACGCGGTCGATGCTGACCGCCAGAACCACCAAGCCGTCCTTCTCGAAGTTCTTATGGAGCACCTCCATTGAGGGCATTTCTTCACGGCAAGGCTTGCACCAGGTCGCCCAAAAATTCAGAAACACCACCTTGCCTCGAAAGTCCGAGAGCCGCTGGGGTTTGTCGTTCAGATCGGTAAGGGCAAAGTCAGGCGCCGGCTTCCCCACCGTCAGCAGCTCATACTGAGCGCTCTGCATCCAGACAATGCCGAAAACCACCGCGAGAATGGCTGCGCCGGCCAGCACGATCATGAAGTGTGAGCCCCCTGACGCAGGCGAGGGAACAGAGGATGTAGACATCAATGGTTCAGTCATGGTGACCTGAATGTGAGGCAATCACAGGATCCTTATGCATAGGCATGGAGGCCTGAGAGCAAGAAGTTCACGCCCCAGAAACAAAAAACGACCATCAAGAAGCCGAAGATCGCATAGACGGCGGCACGGTGCCCCTCCCACCCGCGCGTCATCCTGGCATGGATGTAGGCTCCGTAAATCAGCCAGACGATCAGCGACCAAGTCTCTTTCGGATCCCAACTCCAATAGCCACCCCAGGCATAATTCGCCCACATCGCCCCGAGGATGACACCGAAGGCCAGTAAGGGGAAACCGACCGTAATCGCCTTGTAACCCAACTCGTCAATGGTCTCGAGATCCGGGAAGGCCGCATAAAAGCGGGAGGTGCTGCCCCGTCGTTCCGCCCGCTCCTTAAAGAGGTACATCACGCCCAGACCGCCGGCCATCGCAAACGCCGCATAGCTGGTCAGCGTGATCGACACATGGATATAAATCCAATAGCTGTTCAGCGCCGGCACGAGCGGTTCTGCCGTCTGATACCGATAGGGCAGCAACGACGCCGCACCCATGGCAATGAACCCGATGCCCACCACAAACGCACCGATGGCTTTGATCTTGTAGCGCAGCTCCAGCAGCACATAGCCCAGAATGATCGCCCAGGACACATAGGCCATCGCCTCGAACTGATTGGACCAGGGCGCAAAGGTCCCTGACGTCTGCATCCGCTCGAAGGCTCGCGTGAACAGGGCGCCGGTATTGACGATCCACCCGAACACCGTAATCAACGTGGCGACCTGACCCAATTGGGTGGCCCAGGCTCCATCGCGTTCATCGAAGTTGTCCGTTGAATGACCGGCAGGAGCCAAGACCATCGCCGGACGGCGCGCAAAGAGATAGGCGATATAGAGGGTCAGAGCGGCGAGATAGAGCCAAAACGTCATGTCGAACAGAAACAGGGATCGGACCATCGTGTCCTCCGTCGATCGATTCAGGCCAACGTACGTATCGTCATCATACTCAATACAGCGGCAGTTTGACTACTCAACCCGATCATCATCGCTTCACGGCTCATGACGGAGAGGCCGAGAAGGTGCGGAGCTTGTCCGTCAACTTTCGAAACTCCCGCTGAAAGTCGATCTGGCTCTTGTGCGTCGTGCCGCCGACATACACCGTCACCCCCTCCGGAGCCGGGACGATCTTCATCCAGATCCGGCGGTGGAAGATAAAGGACGAGAGGGTAATACCCACCACGATCATGGTCGAGCCGGTCCAGACGATATTGATCCCGGGGTTCTTGGCGATCTGAAGACCGGTAAATTTCTTCGGCTTGTACCCAACCAATTCGAACTGGTATTTCGACTCTTTCATATCGAAGAGGTCCGGGAACTGATAGAAAATCCAGGGCGTCGACTGGACCGAACTCCGCTCATTCACCGCCAATCTGACCGCGGGATTCGCATGTTCCACTGTCTTGGAAAACACCTTCTTCTCCGTCGAGTTGAAGGCAAAGTCCGCCACGAAATCAGTGATCGATAGCTTCAGATCGAGATCGGCAACCGCCTGCTCCTTTTGCCACTCCAGATCGACGGTTTTGAGGACCTTGTCCGTCGCTTTATCCTTAATGTTGACCCGCGCTACCTCGACCTGATCCCAGGAATCCCCGTAACTGGATTGATAGAACCAAATGCCTTTGTAGACGAGGGGATCGTTTACCGAGATGGTCTTGGTGACAGCCGACTTGCCCCCGTCGATAACTGTCAGGGTACTGTTGTAGGACTTCACGGACCCGTTCTCGTGATAGTCGATCCAGAATTTATCGACCTTGATGTCGAAGTTGCCCCGTGGGATATGGTAGGTCTGTCCCTCGAGACAGACCCCGAATTCCTGAAACCCATAATAGGTGCCGATTAGGCCACCGACGATAATCACGGTCGCACTCAAATGCGCCATATGTGCGCCGACGCGTCCCAGGACCCCCTTCGTCGCATAGATCGTCACCTCCCCCGGGTCATTTTTCGCCAGGACCTTGTAGCCCTTTTCGATAAAATGCTGCGCCAACTGCTGGGAAACGACTTCCTTGCTGCTGGCGATCGAGACCTCGGCCTGCTGCTTCATCCCCTTCACAAAGTCCAGCGATACGCTGACCCGGTCTTGTTTCATCGACCGCCAGACACCGGGGAACCGCTTATAGAAACAGGTGAGCGAGTTGACGCAGAGGAGCCCGAGGAGACTGGTAAACCACCAGGTGTGATAGACGTCGATAAACCCCAGCCGAAGAAACCACCGATAGGTGCTCTCTCCATATTCTTGGATATAGGATTCCGGCCGTTCGTTCTGTTGGATGACCGTCCCGATCGTGGCGGTGATGGCAATGAAGAGAAACAGGAACATCGCCAGCTTGATCGAGGCGAAGAACTCGACGAGTTCGCGGGAGAACTCCTCCCATCCCAGCCTTGGAGCGGGTGATCGGGGACTCTGCTGTTCGGGAATCGCGTCCGACTGACCATTCATCGTGTTGACAATCCCTTTCTCATCACGAGACACACCCTGTCACCGCTCGTTGTATCCGCTGCCTTGCACAGAAGAACGATCATGGCCCCGAGGAGAGAGGGCCGGTCCCAGACGCGCCCTTGTGGCGTCATGAAGAGAGAAGAGGCGAGAGCGACAGAGCGCAATGATCTTACAAGTGCCTGAAAAGGGGTGTCAAGCAAGCGTGTGCGATACCGCACCTGGCATTCCAGGACATGAAAGAAATAGACAAAGGAGGCGCGCGCATACTAGTATTCCATGGCAATACGTGGGTTATCGTCAACCGACCATTGAGGAACCAATGAGAACGAACTACCTGTTCACATCAGAGTCTGTGACGGAAGGACATCCGGACAAGATCGCCGACCAGATCTCCGACGGAATCCTGGATGCGATCATTGCGAAAGACAAATTTGCCCGGGTCGCCTGCGAGACGATGTTGACCACCGGCATTGCCTTCGTGGCCGGTGAAATCTCCACCAAGGCCTATGTCGAGATTCCCGATATCATTCGCGAGGTGATTAAAGACGTCGGCTACTGCGACGCCGCCTGGGGATTCGACTACCACACATGTTCCGTCCTCACCGCCATTCACCAGCAATCGAGCGATATCTCCATGGGCGTGGATTCCGGCGGCGCTGGCGACCAGGGACTGATGTTTGGCTTTGCCAGCGACGAGACCACCGAACTCATGCCCATGCCGATCGTCCTCGCCCATCGGCTCACCAAGCGGCTGGCCGAAGTCCGGAAGAAGAACATCCTCCCCTGGGTCCGTCCCGATGGAAAATCCCAAGTGACCGTGGAGTACCGAAACGGGAAACCGGTCCGGATCGACACCATCGTCGTGTCGACCCAACATAGCCCCGACGTGACCAACAAGCAGATCGAGCGCGACATCATGGAGAAAGTCATCCGGCCCATGATGCCGAAAGGGCTCTATGACCAGGCCAGCGTGAAACACCACATCAATCCTACCGGCCGCTTCGTGGTCGGCGGCCCGATGGGCGACACCGGACTGACGGGCCGCAAGATCATCGTCGACACCTACGGCGGTCACGGCAGCCATGGCGGCGGCTGCTTCTCAGGCAAGGATCCCACGAAAGTGGACCGGTCGGCCTCGTACATGGCCCGCTACATCGCGAAGAATATCGTCGCCGCTGGGTTGGCCAAAAAGTGCGAAGTGCAGCTTGCTTATGCGATCGGCGTGGCCGATCCCGTCTCCGTGCTGGTCGACACGATGGACACGGAAAAGGTGGCGGTCGAGAATCTGGACAAGCTTGTGCGGAAACACTTCCCCCTAACCCCGCTTGGCATCATCGACCATCTCAAGCTTCGCCGACCGATCTTCAGAAAAACCGCATCCTACGGGCACTTTGGCCGCAACGAGCCGGAGTTCACCTGGGAAAAGACCGACAAAGCCAACATCTTGCGCAAAGACGCAGGGCTGTAGTTTAGGCCGGACCGATTACAAGGGGGGACGGATTGAAAAATCCGCCCCCCTTTTACTGATCACCCGTCACTCATCACTTTAGCTGGAGGTTTCTGTGGAATACGATGTGAAGGATATGAAGTTAGCGGACCAGGGCAAACTCAAGATCGAATGGGCTGAAGCCACCATGCCGGTGCTGCGCCTCATCAAGAAACGGTTTCTGCGAGAGAAGCCATTCGCGGGGCTCCGCGTCACGGCCTGCCTCCACGTGACAACCGAAACCGCCAATCTGATGAAAACACTCCAGGCCGGCGGAGCCGATGTCAGACTCTGTGCCTCCAATCCGCTCAGCACACAGGATGAGGTCGCGGCAGCGCTCGTCAAACATGACGGCATTCCGACCTTCGCGATTAAAGGCGAAGACAACAAGACCTACTACAAGCATATCCAATCGGCCATCGCCCACAAGCCTCAAATTACGATGGACGACGGAGCCGATGTCGTCTCGCTGATCCATTCCAAGCGCAAAGATTTGCTCAAACACGTCATCGGCGGCACGGAAGAAACCACCACCGGCGTCATCCGGCTCCGCAGCATGGCCGAAAAGAAAGTGCTGAAGTTCCCGGTGATCTCCGTCAACGACGCCGACACCAAGCACCTGTTCGACAATCGCTACGGGACCGGCCAGAGCACCATCGAC
>JANOMG010000125.1:0-20959 GCA_031420175.1 Nitrospira sp. | reverse complement strand
ATGGCGCAGCCTCTCCCCTGACGGTCACTCACTCGATCAGGCGTCGTAACGAGGCAACCGTATGGATAGACTACCGACAATCCGTTTCTACGCTCGTTGGCTGCCGGCGCTGATCGTTGCCATCACGTTGGTCGCTCTGCTGCTGGGGGGCCTCGTCCTCCAGTATGTCGAAACGAGCATGGTGGCCTCCGCGGGTCAGAGCCTCGCGTTGGCCGCTGTCGATATCGCGGACAAGCTGGACATGCAGATGGCCGAGCGCCACGGCAACATCCAGATGTTGTCGCGGTCATTGGTATTTCAGGGGCACGTCTATCCGGCAATGGAGCGACGGCTCCAGGCTTTAATGGAAACCTATCCCGTCTATCGCTGGGTGGGAGTCACGGATATACAAGGCCGGGTTCTGGTTTCGACCGACCGAACTAGTAAGGGCCGCGATATGAGTGGGGAGCCGGGCTTCCGGGCGGTGCGGGCTGGATCACGCGCCGTGGTTCAGGAGGCGGCACCGGACGACGAGGGGGTCTTCGCGGTGATGTTTGTGAGCCCACTCTACGATGCGCGCGGCGCGTTTATCGGGACGGTGATCAGCCAAGTGGGGTTGCCGGTCCTGGAGGATGTCTTCGCGCGGGTCGTGAACGCGTTGCAGGCCCAATGGGGAACAGGGGCGCGCATCGAGTATCTGTTTCTGGATCATGAAGGAGAGGTGTTCGTCGATTCGTTTCTGAGAGAAGAGGGACGGGTCAACCTCAAGCAGCAGGGGGTCCTCTCGGCGCAGTTGCTTGATGCGGCCCCAGCTGGATTCATTGAAGAACAGCATACCCGCCGGCAGGTCGATGTCGTGACCGGGTATGCGCAGACCAAGGGGACAGAAGATCTCAAGGGTCTGCGGTGGGGCGTGTTGGTGCGCGTGGACCGGAGCGATATTCTGGTTCCAATCAGGGACGTCATCTGGAAAGTCGGGGCGGCAGGCGCCGGCATCGGACTGCCGCTGATCGGAATCCTGCTCTGGAGTATTACCCGCCTCACGCATTCGTGGGGGGAGGCGGATGAGGAGCGCAACCGGGCACAGGCTGCCGAACGCAAGTTTCACACGCTGCTGGAGATGGCGCCGGATGCCATCGTGATGACCGATGTCCAAGGCACCATCGTGTTGGCCAACCGGCAGGTAGAACGGATATTCGGCTATCCACCAGGCCTGTTGATCGGCCAACCCATCGAGATCCTGGTGCCTGAGTCTGTGCGGGACATACACCGCGCACGCTACCACGAGTCGCCCCAGGCCAGACCGATGGGGACAAGCCTCCATCTGACCGGGCGTCGACAGGATGGGACCGAGTTTCCGATCCAGACCAGCTTGAGCCATGCGGAGACGGCGGAAGGCTCGTTCGCGATGGCGGCCGTGCGCGATATGTCTCAGCAACAAATGGAAGCGGCCGAGCGGGAGCGCCTTGGTCGTGACATTCGTCTCTTACTGGATTCGACGGTCGGAGGGCTGTGTGGCGTCGATCGTCAAGGCCTGTGCACCTTTATCAACCGGGCCGGAGCAGCACTGCTCGGGTATGAGCCTGACGAGTTGCTCGGTAGGGACCTGCATGCGCTCATTCATCACTCCCATGAAGATGGCTCGCCGTACCCCGGTGACGAGTGCCCCATCTACCGCGCAGCCCAGGCCGGGCAGGGATGCCAAATCGATGACGAAGTCTTATGGCGGCGCGATGGGACATCCTTCCCGTCCGAGATTGCGTCGCGTCCCGTCTACGAGGCCGGTGTGTTGAAAGGCGCGGTGGTGACCTTTGCCGGCACCACCGCGCGCAAACAAATCGAGGCTCAAATCAAGGCCTATGCCGAAGAACTCGTGCAGAAAAATTCCACGCTCGACAGGGCGCTCGTCGACGCTGAGGCTGCCATGCTGGCGAAGTCGACGTTTTTAGCCACCATGAGTCACGAAATCCGCACCCCTATGAACGGGGTGATCGGCATGACCAGCCTCCTGCTCGACACAGACCTCACTCCGGATCAGCGGGAGCTCGCCGAGACCGTCCGCAGCTGCGGAAGCCACCTGCTCACTCTCATCAACGACATTCTCGACTTTTCAAAGATTGAAGCAGGCAAGATGAACTTGGAAAACATCGACTTCGACCTGCGCGCCGCGGTCGACGAGACGCTGGATCTGTTGGCCGAGCGCGCGGTTGGCAAGGGGGTGGAGCTGCTCTGTCTGGTTCATGCGGACGTGCCTGCCGTACTCCGTGGCGATCCCGGACGACTCCGCCAGATCCTGCTCAACCTCGTGGGGAACGCCATCAAGTTTACGGAGCAGGGTGATGTGGTGCTGTCCGTCAAGCTGCTGCAGCAAACCGATACCGGTGTCACCGTACGGTTCGAGGTGCAGGACACCGGCATCGGCCTGTCTCCTGACGCGCAAGGGCGCCTGTTTCAGTCGTTCAGTCAAGCCGATAGCTTGACCACGCGCAAGTACGGCGGCACAGGATTGGGGCTCGCCATCTGTAAACAGCTCACGGAGCTCATGGGTGGCCAGATCGGGGTGGACAGCCGGCTTGGCGAAGGCAGTACGTTCTGGTTCACGGTTCAGCTCGGCACACCGCCGCCAGGCACATTGTCGGTGCTGGACCTGGCTTCCCAGGATTTGCGAGGGCTGCGCCTGTGCATCGTGGATGACCATCTCATCAACCGCCGCATCCTGGAATTGTACGCCACGAAATGGGGCGTCCGGTGCCTGCTGGCGGAGGATGGCTGCCAAGCCCTGGAACGCTTGCGCACCGCGGCAGCGGATGACGACGCGTGCGACCTCGCAATCATTGACATGCAGATGCCGGTGATGGATGGCCTGGAACTGGCCAGGGCGATCAAATCCGATCCTGCGCTGGCGTCAACCAGGCTCGTGCTCTTGACGTCCCAGGGCCAGCGCGGCGATGCCAAGGCGGCGCACACAGCCGGATATGTCGCCTACCTCACCAAGCCGGTGCATGAGTCGCAACTGTATAATTGCCTTACGGTCGTTGTGAAACCGCCAGCGCAGGCCACCTCTGGCGCGGGACAGTCCAGTGACCGAACGCCCCCCTCCGAGCTTGTCACTCGCCACAGTTTGGCCGAGGCGAAAGCTCGGGCCACCGCTCGGATTCTGCTTGCCGAGGATAACATCGTCAACCAGAAAGTCGCCGTACGCATGCTGGAAAAGTTGGGCTATCGCGTGGATCTCGTGGCCAACGGCCTGGAAGTCCTCGACGCACTGGCGCGCATCCCCTATAGCGCGGTCTTGATGGACTGCCAGATGCCGGAAATGGACGGATTTCACGCCACGCGTGAAATCCGCAGGCTAGAGGCAATAGGCACGGGACACGAGGCGACTGATTCCGGGACTATTCGCCCCTCGCCCCTGGCCTCTCGCCATATCCCCATCATCGCCATGACGGCGAACGCCATGCAGGAGGATCGAGACCTGTGCCTTGCAGCCGGCATGGATGACTACCTGAGCAAGCCTGTGCGATCCAAGCTGTTGGCAGAGGTCCTCGCGCGCTGGGTCAGCGCGCCTGCCTCGAGCTCCGACTCAACAGATGACCGTCCGCTGCAGACCGCCTCTGGCGAGACAGCCACTTGATCGCCCGAGAGGCTCTGCGGTGTGGAAGCGGTGCCTCTGTTGTCACCACACTAGTACATGAGACGGCAAGGAACGAGCACGATGTCTATTCTGATCGTTGAAGATAATCCGGTCAACGCGAGGCTGTTAGTGCTCATGCTGCACGCACAGGGGTATCAGACGGTGGTGGCCAGGAATGGAAAAGAAGCACTGGCGACTGTGCCTGAAACACCGGACATTCAGCTGATCATCACGGATTACATGATGCCGGAAATGGATGGGCTGGAGTTTATTGTGAAGGTCAGGGACTTGCTGAGCCCTAACCATGTTCCCATTCTTGTCACATCGGCGCATGCCGATCTTGAGACCATCACACGGGTGCAGGGCCTACAGTGCGATGGCTTCCTGGTCAAACCCATCGACAGGCAAGAGTTGACCAAGCGGGTTGAGCACCTCATGAGGTCTCAGCCACTCGTGCTTCTTTGTGCGCAGAAAACGATGGAGAGATTGGACATTGATTTGGCGGAATATCACGAACTGGCCAATGCGTTTGCGGCCCAATTGTCTGCAACCCTACCGATTGTAGTGTTGGAAGAAGGAGACTCGGAAGAGCCCATTTCAGAGAATCTGGGGCGGTTGCTCAACGAACTCGCGGAAAGCGCGTCCATGCTTGGTGCCGATAAATTCTTACTGCTGTATTCGAAGTGCATGGGGCCACCCCTGCTGGCTCGGTCGCAATGCCTTGTATTGCGGCGGGCTCTTCAAGACTTAGAGACGACTCTCCAGGCATACATACAGTCTCAAGCCAATGCCGTAGCGAAGGACTGAGGCAGCCTTCTTCCCTTTGGTGTGACGCCCGTTCTCACACTCATCAGGCCGACGTGCCCCTGCGCCGGTTCCCGGGTCTCGCCGGCCCTTCCTGCACGGGGTACCAATGGGAGCCGAATGGCAGTACCACTCATTGCATTGATTCTTGAGGGGGATTTCATCAGACATGTCGGCTCGGGTCAGGATGTCACTGGGAATTTCCGTAAGCCCTCACCTCTGAACAAGTTCCTTGTGCCTATGCAGAATAAGAATGTTCCGGCTACTCTCTCCTCGCTATCGCGTCAACTGGCCGACGTGGGTTGTCAAGCAATGGGCCCGCTAAACCGATAGCGGACTCACCGGCACGAATCTCTCCCGCTTCATTGGGGGGCGTTATGGACCTGAAGAGTGGGCTCTGGTATGGCGTGCTAATCAGCATCACCGCTGCCTACCTGGTCGCGATGGCCGGCGTGCGATCAGCCAAGCAGCATGAGGTATCGCATCATTCACGCCGCATGATCGTGGCCTGCACGATCGTCGGGATCTGGCTTGTGGCCTACGTGTTGAAGCAAGTCCTCTTCGGGCGGGAGCGATTTGGAGGGCCGGACTCGCACTACTGGTCGCTCTATGTGCCGCTGTTTTCTGTTCATATGGCGCTGGCGGTCACGACGATCAGCCTTGGCGGCTACAATCTCTACATGGGGCTCCACCGGATTCGCTACGGGAGCGTGGGCGCGATGTCGTCCAGGTTGTCGATGCATCGTCGCTTGGGGCAACTGCTGGTCTGGACCTTCTCCGGCACCATGGTGACGGCCTACCTGGTCTATCTCATGCTGTTTGTGTGGTACCCGGGTTCGTGACGCGCGACGAGCGCGACAGGTGATGCAGGCGCGAAAAGTGCTACATGACCGATCCGATATCTGCCTCGTCTCGCTCTTCCCGCCCATCGTGCGCTATTTCACGCTATTTCTCGCCGCTTGACTGGTTCTGCAAGTGAGTTTACTACGTGGTCATGCTCAAGTTGAACATGCATGAAGTGAAGACCCATATCTCGAAGTACCTGGCACAGCTAAAGGCCGGGGAGCAGATTGTGTTATGTAAGCGTAACCAGCCTGTGGCGCAGATCGCTGCGCTGCCTGCCGTCCCGACGCGCCCTCGACCCATCGGGTTAGCCAAGGGAATCTTCTCCGTCCCGCGTTCGTTTTTCGAGGTGCTTCCCGATGAACGGCTTGGCGTCTTCGAGGGCCGGTCAGCGTGAGGGTGCTCCTCGATACCTGCACCTTCTTGTGGATTATTGCGGGTGCGAAGGAATTGTCTCCCGGCAGCCGCGCAGGTGTTCGCCGATCCTTCCAATGAAATCTTGCTCAGTGTGGTGTCGGTATGGGAGCTCTCGGTCACACATTCCCTCGGAAAGCTGCCTCTGCCGGCGTCTCTCGATCGATTTGTCCTGGAGCAGCGGGAGCAGCATGGAATCACGGTGTTGCCACTCGAAGAACGCGCAGTATTTCATCTCCATAAGCTCCCCGCACTGCATCGCGATCCGTTCGACCGGATGCTGATTTGCCAGGCCATCGAGCATGACTGCCTGCTGCTCACTCCCGATTCTCTCATCGCGCAATATCCCTTGAGAACCCAGTGGTAAGTTAATGGCCTTCCTGGCCTCGCTCATCTTGTTCGTCTGGTATTAGGGTTCTGGTAGGAGTTGCGAGTTTCTCGTTACGGGTTACGAGTGGTGATGGAAGGACCCTCCGACAACTAGAAATTAGAAACTCGAAATGAGCAACTTGCATCGATCAACCTGTCAGACATCACCTCAAGAGCTTGGATATCTTGACAGCTGTCCTGCCGTAAGAGCACCAAGTCCGAGCTAGTTCTCGATGCGCTGCATGCGTTTCTTGCCGAAACCGAGGTGACCAGGCAGGATCGGCGCTTGTCTTGGCCAAAGACCTCGCTGGTTGTATCGTGGGGCCCTCGGACGTATCGGTCAATCCTGCCCATCTGAAGCCGTTCGGTCGCCCACCTCTAGGCAAGCGGAAGCCTACTCGGTGACCGCTCCAATTCTACTGGATACCGGTCCGCGTTCAATGATGGAATCCAGGAATTGTTATGGTATGATGAAACGTCATACTTGGAGGTGCTCGCGTGGGTAAAACTAAAGTGGCTATAACATTGGAACAGCCTTTGCTGGATAAAGTGGATCGATTAGTCAAAAGGCATGTCTTTGCCAATCGTAGTCAAGCGATTCAGGAAGCGGTCTCTGAAAAGCTGGATCGGGTGGAGTGCGGGCGTTTGGCGAAAGAATGTGAAAAACTGGACCCTGTTTTTGAAAAGGCCATGGCGGAAGAAGGTCTCTCTGAAGCGTTGCAAGAATGGCCAGAATATTAAGAGGAGACATCCGCTGGGCGGATTTAAAACCGACGAAAGGACATGAACAGGCGGGTGTTCGTCCTGTGCTCATCATCAGCCAGGATGTGTTTAACGAGCATTCGGGCACAGTGATTGCCATGGCTCTCACCAGCCGGCCTCAGAAGGCAGGATTTCCTTTGACGTATGAATTGGGCGGAGAGGGCTTGCCTCGGCAGTCGTGGGTGAAGATCAGTCAGGTGAGGACCTTGTCCGTCGAACGTATTGGCAAGAAAATCGGAAGGGCGTCGGGTGAAGAGCTCGCTCAGGTGATCGAAGGGTTGAATGAAATCATTGGGAGGTGATCGACTGGTTCACGTCTTATCCTGACATGGAAGGAATATCGTCCTTGCACCCAGTACTCCGCGTTCGAGGCCTGCTCCATTCCGATGAAAACTCTAGAATGTGCCATCCCCCTCACTCATTCTCCTAAACATCCTCACTCCGGTCTGCCTCATGCTGGTTGTCGGTATCGTCAGGCGAGTTCAGGTAAGCGTGTGGAGTTTCTCGTTCTAGGTTTCGAGCGGTGAGGGGAGAGGCCTCTCCGAAAATGAGAAACCAGAAACTCGAAACGAGCAACGTGAACCGACCAACCAGATAGACCCATCGTGCCTGCCGCGCGCTGTTGTTCGCCGCTTGACGGGTTCTGCAAGTGAGTTTACTACGTGGTCATGCTCAAGCTGAACATTCCTGAAGCGAAGACCCATCGCGCAACGTAGGCGTGTTCAATAACCAAGTGCACCATGTTTGGGAGATTAGGGTGCAGGGGGTACTCTCTCCATGCCGTTGAGTCTCCAAAACTGGACGAGGCGCCACACGCCACCCCCCGGTGTCAGGATAATGTCGTGCGGGTTGATCCAACATTTGAGGGCGAGATGTGAGCGTGTCCCGTGGGAATGAATCAGCAATATTCACGAGAGTGTAAGGAGGCCCTCGTAACACAGATCCTCAATCGCGGGGATCGCACGATGACCTCGGTGTGTGAAGACGCGGGAGTGTGACGGAGAACCGCGACAAAATGGCTGCACTGGCTGAGATCAGCTCATATGCCTTTACGGCCCTCCCACGCTTCCTTCTCTAGCCCCTCAAGTACCGAATCCCCCGGCGCATGCGCGCGATACCACACTAACGGCTGGTGGCTGGTCATTTGACACGATGCGCCGTAGTCTCCCATTGAAAGACCCGCCACGATCTGTGGAATATGTATGAGTAGTTGACGCTAGTAAGTTATGCGATATAGTTGTTATTATGAATGCTCCTCACAATACTCGGCACATCGCCAGCGGTGCTGGCTCCTGTCTGGCGTGTGAATGAAGGAGGTGGTGTATGTATCATGAGAAGCTGGTCGCGCAGAGAACTCGCAAGACGCCCTCCGCTCCGTTGAGAGCAACGGGCATCGCACCGACGCTACTCCACGTCTGTTGTATGTGCGGCCACATTCGAGAGGAGACCGGAGCTTCCTCTGATCGTGAGCACTGGGTCACGCAGCGGACGTATCGGCAGACCCATGGCGTGAAGCTGGGCAATTCCCCTCTCACGCACACCTACTGTCCGAAGTGTTACACGAAGTTTATGGGTACACTGAGGCAGTACGTCCGGGAGCGCGGAACGCCGCCATGATCCTGCTCGTCGGCTCTTTGGAGATCGACTTCCTCCAGCCCTGACTGACGCATCCCATCGGGTACCGGCCAGGGAGAGGGGACTGCACAACCCAGCGCATACCTCCGATATCACCAGCGCCACCTCTGCTTGATCACGTCTCCAATGGTGCGCCTGTACGTATCTTTTCCAAATGTCTGGAGCGTCACATTCTTGCCAAAGACGAGTTTTGAGGTGACTCGCTTGCCGTAGGCTTAGCCTTTTCGGTGCATCAACAAAATGAGAAGAAACGGGCTGCTACCGGTTTCATCCATACACCTAACTCGGTGTCTTTGAAACCGGTAGCAGCCTATCTCGCTTCTGGAGTATGTTGAACGCTCAAGTCATCATATACTCATAAGTCAGAAATATAGGCGACACTCGGATGCCTGAAGAACGAGCGCACCAGTTTGGGATTGTTGCAGATTTCGGCAAGCTGCGCGGCCATGCGCGGCTCCAGTTTCTCGCCCTGTTGCAGTGGCCTGCGCGTATTGCCCGTACGTTTGGCGTGGCTCCACACCCGTTCGTCCGGATTCAGCTCGGGCGCGTAGCCCGGCAGAATGTGTACGGTCAGCCGGCCTTGGGTGGACGCCACATAGGTTTTCACGGCCTTCGTCTTATGCGCGGGCAAGCCATCCAGCACCAGGCGCAACGGCTTCTTGCGCCGGTGCATCAACTTCTTGAGCAGCTCCACGAACGACTCGCCATTGAGCGCGCCGTGGTACGTCGCAAACCAGAACGCACCCTTGGCACTGACCTTCGAGGCCGCGATGATGCCCTGGCGCTGTCCGGGCACGGTCACCACCGGCGTCTGGCCGATCGGTGCCCAGGTTTTGCCCTGTACACGGTCCGCGCGAAAGCCCGATTCGTCCCAAACGTAGATCGCCGCACCGTCGCGGTTGGTTTGAGCGGCAAGGGTCGGATAGGTTTCGCGCTGGTAGGCGCGCCGACCGAGGCGAGACTCAAACTGACGTCGAATTTCATGGCCACCAATTCGCGCACGATCTGTCGTGTTCATAACCCGAAATCAAACCCGTATTGCATCGGATTCTTGCCGTTGATCCAGCGAAAGACCTGCCGCTCTTGCACGGGTGTGAGCTTGCGCGGACGCCCGGTCCCTTTGCGCGCGGCCAGCGCGTTGATCCCCCTGCCACGGCTCGAAGCTTGCCGCAGCCACTTGTAGATCGTGGTCCGGCAGAAACCGTAACTGGCGATCACCGCCCCGGGGCCTCCCCCTCACGCACCCGCTCCACCGCCATCCTGCGGATTTCCTCCAGCGTGCGGTGATCCAATGTTCGGCTGTCTCTGTGCATGCGCCGCATGTGTAGCATGAAATGACGCCAGGTGTAGCCTATAGTACTGACTTATGAGTAATTGTTAAGAAGAAGTCGCCCGTGGCGCTGAGGGACAGAATTGAACTGTCGGCACTTGTTACTTTTTGTGAGTGGGGTCACGACAAACTTTTCAGCAGTTCCACATCTTTCTTGAGGAGTTGATTGACGAGCTCTGCGACGGGTTTGCCTGCCTTCTTTGCAAGACGATCCATACGCCTACGCATCGAGCTGTCAACGTAGATTGGCAGATTCAGTTCTGCCCCTTTGTGGAAAAACTTCCCACGAACGGCTTTCGAAAAGTCGTATTCGCGTTTCATATTACCCCCTTCCGATATTGCGTTGCTTCAGTCCTCGTTGCCTTGCGCGCCGAGATCACACGGATCTTCGCGCTGGATTCAGACATGTCTTGATAGGTATGGCAGACGACCAAGAGCGTGCCTGTAGTATCTAGTCCCATTGTGACCCATCGATCTTCTTGCTGGCTATGGGGTTGGTCAAAGTCTGATAGCGCGTCAAGAATGTGAAAAACTGTTGCGGCACGATCAAAGGCGGCTCCATGCTTGCGAATGCTCTGCCTGGCTTTGGAGGGATCCCACGAGAAATGGTACTGAAACGGTTTGCCCTCACGACCATTATTTCACAAAGTGTCAGGTCCGCCATGGGCATGCCATGAAAGTGTAGAGGGCACATCATCTATCCGGTTTTTGTGGCACGTGATCTGTCCGGTTTAGGGTGCGACCTCAAGGAGGTCCATCATGACACGGGGGACCGTACTACAGGAGGTGAGACAGATGCGGTTTGAGGCGCTGAACGGTGGTGCCAGCGAAAATTAACGATGGCCGAGGGGTCTGAGATGTTGGGCGGTGTCGAGTTTCACATGCGTGAAATACGTTTCATTTTGGACAACTGCTTGGACAACCAGTCGGGCGAAACAAGATGAAATAGGCTGAAAAATGCGGAAAACTCGTCCAGGTGAGAGAGCGGGGAGAGGGTGAATTTCTCTTATGTTTTTAGTGGGATATGGTGCCGAGGGACAGAATTGAACTGTCGACACCAGCCTTTTCAGGGCTGTGCTCTACCGACTGAGCTACCTCGGCACGCTTCACGGCAAGAAAGGCAGGGCACTGTTACAGGATCGACCGAGAAAAATCAAGTTGCCTGGCGATCCACTCTCTGAAAAATATCTCGAAGCAGGCTGTGGCGGAGAGGGAGGGATTTGAACCCTCGGTAAGGGTTTTGCCCCTACGACGGTTTAGCAAACCGTTGCCTTCGGCCACTCGGCCACCTCTCCACTGGTCTCAGCTCTACGCAGGTTCCCAATCAACTACGACGTGGGTTAATGACAATTAGGATAACCAGCAAGCGAGCGGTGATCTTACCTCAGGCCATGTGGGAGGTACAAGTGATTCACAAGATAGATCAAGAAAAACTCTCAGGAAAGATGGCAGGGCTCATACGTCTAACTGTTTGTTCCACTGAATCACGATCGGTTTTTCGCAAGGTGGACGAAGGCGGATGAGAGGCTGCGTACCCATTGCCAGGTCTGGTTCATGCTATTCGTGGCATTGTGCTCCCATGACCGTAAAGGGATGGGCTGGATCAGCGGATGCTCGGTCGCATGTGCCTGCGCGCGGAAAGCCGTAATGTTGGCGAGGGGTGTCGTGTAACGAAGCTCAACATGGCTGGGTCTGACGACTCCGCTGAGTGCCAGCATGTGCAACGCGGTTCGTTTCTGCTGTGTGCGCTCTTTGCGCAACTTCATGGAATGGATCTGAGAGGATAGAACGTGCATCGTGTCTTCCTTCTGTGTTGAGGTGGTGAGGAAGTCTGGTTACATCCAGAGTATTCGACCAAGGTCTTCATCGAGTTCATGGGGGCGCTGGCATTGAGAACAGCGGGCGAAGAGTCCGCCAGTTTCAGGTTGGATGTTCCCGCGAATAACCAATTGATAGGTATGGCCTCCGCAGAACTGGCAGGCTTTGCCGTGCAGTTCCCGACGAATGGTTCCGATCTTTCCAATCTGTTTGTGCATGGTCTCTCCTTCAAGAAGTGATGCCCATGAGTCGCGCTGCGAGCGTGATATTGCGATAGGGCAATGTTTTTGAAAATACCGTAGAGGTAGGTGGAGCTGAACTAATGGGGGGGGGTTGGGGAGGTAATGCTTATATTTAATTTTAGATATATCAATAAGTATCAGTTAGTTCCGGATTAAATATGACCAGATGCATGATGAATGTAAATGAGGGGGCAATGCTTGAAGAGGGGTTAAATGCACAACTGATCGTGAGTGGTGATTCTGCGCGAATAGGTATTGGGACGATCAAGAGCGTGGGTGGAGATAGGCTTCCCCTGGAGGAAACGGAAATCTCGTACTACTCTGGAACGGATATCAGCAAACTGAGATGAGGACTGGCAGACGTCATGAATCTATTTGAGGCGTTGGCGGAGGGGGCGAGATTTGAACTCGCGGACCCCTTGCGAGGTCTCCAGTTTTCAAGACTGGCGCATTCGGCCGCTCTGCCACCCCTCCAACTCGACCTGTTTAACCCTGAGTGCTCATCATGATAAGCGTGGCAGGATATTGTTGATCATATCCTATTCTTTGCGAATCCGCTCAAGCCCCCCCATGTAGGGACGTAAGACTTCCGGTATGGTCACGCTCCCATCCGGCTGCTGGTAGTTTTCGAGGATGGCCACAAGCGTCCGACCGACAGCAAGCCCGGATCCATTGAGCGTATGGACGAATTCTGTTTTGGCTTCTTTTTTCCCAGCGGCACCTTTATATCGAATACTGGCTCGCCTGGCCTGAAATCCTTCAAAGTTGCTGCAGGAGGAGATCTCCCGGTATTGGTTCTGAGAAGGGAGCCAGACTTCGATGTCGTAGGTCTTCGCTGCGGAGAACCCCATGTCGCCGGAGCAGAGAGCGACGACTCGGTAGTGGAGCCCTAGCCCCTGTAGGATTGCTTCGGCATGGCCGGTTAATCTCTCCAGCTCTTCATAGGAATGTTCAGGCTTCGCAAAGGCGACCAATTCCACCTTGTTAAATTGGTGGAGGCGAATGAGCCCTCTGGTGTCTTTTCCATAGGATCCTGCCTCGCGGCGAAAACATGGGGTATAGGCCGTATACCTGACCGGCAATGTATTCTCGTTGAGCGTCTCGTCTCGGTGGAGATTGGTTACGGGCACTTCTGCCGTTGGGATCAAAAAATAGTCTTCGTCACGCAGGCGAAAGAGGTCCTCTTCGAACTTGGGCAATTGACCGGTTGCGGTCATGCTCGACCGATTGACGAGGAGGGGCGGCAGGACCTCCCGATAGCCATGCTCTGTCGTGTGCAGGTCGAGCATATAGTTGATGAGGGCCCGTTCGAGGCGCGCGCCGGCTCCTGTCAGGACCGCAAATCGTGTGCCGGCGATTTTCGCCGCACGGTCGAAATCCAGAATGCCGAGGGCTTCGCCGAGATCCCAGTGGCTCTTGACTGGTTCGGTCAATGCGGGTGGGGCTCCCCACCGTCTGGTCTCCACGTTGCTGCTCGCGTCTTTTCCTGCCGGCACCGAGGCATGGGGAAGATTCGGGATGCGGAGATTCAGATCGGTCAGGGTTTCCTCGACGCCGCGTAGTTCGTCTTCAATCGTCTTGATCTGTTCGCCTACGGCCTTCATGGCCACCACGGCGGCTTCCGCCGGCTGTTTTTCTCGCTTCAGCTTGGCGACCTCCTCCGATCCCTTTCTCAGTTCGGAGCGAAGTTGCTCGACTTGACCGGTCAAGGTGCGACGTTGTTCGATCAGTGTGCGCAGGTTGTCCCACGGAACGTCGGCGCCACGGTGGCCAAGCTGTTCCCTGAGGGCGTCTAAACTGTCGCGTAAATAGCGGAGATCGTACATAGTGGTCTGTTCCAGAAAGCGGCTGGAATCTAACATCGGGGTAGGGGTTAGTCAATCGATTGGGCGATGGGATTCCACGGTCACAGGCGTGGTTCGCCCCGTTGACAGGACGGGGCAGATCAAGGATCATATTCCGATGCGCACGGTGATGAATCCACCCAATCCGTTTGAGTCACAGCACCGGGATCTCCTGGAGCCTGCTCCTCATGTGCAGGTGCAGATGTTTGACGATGCGACTCGTGACATTCTCAGTCGGAACGCGAGCCCTGATTTGCCGTTTCGATGGAGCCTCAATCCCTATCGCGGTTGCTTCCATGCCTGCGCCTATTGCTACGCCAGGCCCACGCATGAGTACTGGGGATTCGGCGCCGGAACGGACTTCGAGTCCAAGATCATCGTGAAACGGGAGGCGGCGACGTTGCTCCGCCGGGCGTTTGAGAAGCCCTCATGGAAGGGCGAGCTAATTCTATTTTCGGGGAACACTGATTGTTATCAACCATTGGAGGCTTCGCTGGAGTTGACGCGGGCCTGCCTCGAAGTCTGTGCCGAGTATCGGAATCCGGTCGCGATCATCACAAAAGGCGTGCTGGTGCTGCGTGATCTGGATCTGCTGCGTCGGTTGCACCAGGAGGCGTCGGTTCGTGTGTATTTCAGCATCCCGTTTTCAGACGATGAGACCGCTCGCAAGGTCGAACCCCAGGCGCCCTCCAGCCGAAAACGCTTCGAGGCGATGGCAACTTTGGTACACGCCGGGATTCCAACCGGCATCTCGCTGTCTCCCATCATTCCTGGTCTCAACGATGAGGATGTGCCCGATCTGTTGGCCCGAGCGAAACAAGCCGGGGCGGTGGAGGCGATGGCGACGCTGTTGCGTCTGTCCGGCCCTGTCGAGCCGGTGTTCGTGGAGCGTATGGCTGCGGCATTTCCAGATCGGATCACCAAGATCATGAATCGAATTCGTGAGGTGCGTGGTGGTGCGATGAGCGAGGGTGCCTTCTTTGAACGCCACCGTGGTGCAGGCCCCTATTGGGCGATGATCGAACAGTTGTTTGAGATCTCCAAACGCAAGGCAGGTTTTCCGGTACTGCGTGACGAGAGGGTTCCCGCCACCTTTCGCAGGCCGGGAGTCGAACACACAGTGTTATTTTGAAGCAAGATTAGGGGAGGGATTCAGGGTGCAACATAATCCTGGTTTTCTCAAGTTCGTAGATGCAGCACGAGCGCGAGTGAAGGAGTGCACGGTGGCGGAGGCCAAGGCCAGGCTGGACCGGGGTGAGGCGCTGTACTTTCTCGATGTGCGCGAGGACCTCGAGTTTGCGAAGGATCATGCGAAGGGCGCCCGGCATCTTGGAAAAGGAATTATCGAGCGCGATGTGGAAACGCTCATTCCCAATAAACAGGAGGCCATTGTGCTGTATTGCGGAGGTGGCTATCGGTCGGTCTTAGCTGCCGATGCACTTCAGCAGATGGGCTACACGAATGTCGTGTCGATGGACGGGGGCATCAAAGCCTGGCGGGATGCGGGCTATCCGATGGAGCGTGGATGGGACCTCAGAGAGGCCGAGGTCCCATCCACGTTCGATCATGAATTCAGGCCTAGTTCGTGAGGGCTACTTGCTGTTGGTGCGATCAAATTCTTTGATTACCTGGTCGGTTAAGTCGATGGTGTCTTTGTTGTAGATCACAATCTTGACCGTTTGTTCGCTGCCTTTATCGACGACGATCGCAAACCCGCCTTTTTCCGCTACTGTCTGTGTGGCCGCGGCAATCTTCTTCATATAGTCATCGACCAATTCTTTTTGCTTGCCCTGTAACTCCTGATTAAATTCCTGCGCACGTTTCTGATAGTCCTGGATCTTTGCGCGGAATTGGGTCTCTTTGTCTTTCTTTTCAGTGTCGCTGAGCTTCGCGATTTGCTCCTTGAGCGTCTTCTCGGTGTTGCGCAACTCCTCTTCATCCCGTGACAACAACTTCTGTCTGGTGGAGACATATTCCTTGAGCCCGTCCAAGGCCTTTCTGCCCGCTTTTGATTTCTCTAGAACTGACTGAGGATCGACGACGCCCATTTTGAAGGCGTCGGCAGCTTGTGCTGTAGGTAGAGATCCAAGTAGCAACATGCCCGCAGCGACCAGGGGGAGGGTGATCCGCCCCAAGAGAATTCCCGTTGTATGCATAACGCGCGCTCCTTGTTGATAAACAATACGATTCGTGTGGCCGTTGCGAGAATAACTGGGGGGGCAGGCCCTGTCAAGAGAAGCCTCGCGGAGGGCTGGCAGGATGCGTTCGTCGGCTGCGGCTTTGCTGATGAACTTTTTGAATATCCTACAGGGGGACTCTTATTCCGAGCATACAGGCTCTCGAAACGCTATTATGTAGAAGTGGTTTTCGCAGCATGCTAGACGAAGTATCGGCTAGTGTCGAACTTGTACTCGGTGTTATCGATCAAACGAATAATGTTGTGGCGGAAATCTCCGACCTCATCTTTCTCGGTGAGGTCGACCTCCCGCCCGTGCTCGACGGGGTCCCCCTGCGGATCGGTGATGACCTTGACGAACGGCCGTTCGGCATTCGCCTTATCGACGGCTGGCTTGAGCACGACGGCCAGTTCACTCGTCTCCAACATCACCAGGCTGCCGATGGGGATGATGCCGATACAGTTGACGAACAGTTTGAGCAGCACTGAGTCAAACGCCTTCCCGGACTTTGAGAACATCATGTTCAAGACTTTCGATGGGGACATGGGCTCCCGGCGATAGACGCGGGAAGAGGTCATGGCGTCATAACAGTCTGCGATCGTGAGGATGCGACCGGTCAGTGAGACGGTCCAGGGCACGGTCAGCTTTGGATAGCCGGAGAAGTCCAGGTTCATGTGGTGCTCGAAGGAGGCCGCTGCCATGCGGCCCGGGAGATTGGTGATGCCTCTCAGTTTTGACAGACTCAGGACTCCCTCCGTGGGGTGATTACGCATGGCCACCCAGTCCTCATCGGTAAACTCGCCCGGTTTGTTCAGGACCTCCATGGGGATCGTGGATTTGCCCATATCATGGAACAACGCCGCAAGGCCCAGGTCGGCCAGTTCACCTTTGGGGTAGCCGGCGCGATTGGCCAGGGCAATGGACAGCAACGACACATTGACCGAATGATTATGGGTGTACTGATCGTGGCAGCGAAGGGTCGTGAGCCCGAGAACCGTGGCTTCATCATCCATCATAAGATCGACGATGTTTTGGATCGCCCGCTTTGCCTGTTTAAAGCTGACCGTTCCTCCTTCACGGACTGATTGCGTCAGTGCGCCGACAGACCCTGCCACTTTGGCGTAGCCGTTCTTGGCGTTCATTTTTCGTTGCATTTTCGGGTCGGCGCTGTCCGTGCCGTCCGGTCCCTTGTCTCCCGCCGTTCCGGTTCCTTCTCGGATTTTCAGCTGCCGTTGTTCTTCTAGCTCGATGCCGGCGATCCCCCGTGCGGTGAATTCTTTCTGAAGGTCTTTGATGGTTGTGTTGTGAGGATCAAGGCTGACAAACAGCGCGGCAAACTCACGAAGATCCTTCGACTCCGCGGTCACCGAGAAGGTGATTCCACCGATCTTCCAGATGTTCAAGATATCGATGATACTGGTGGCCACGGCCATCTGCTGGGCGTTCACCTTTAAGTGACTGTCTCCGAGAAACAAGAAGTCGTTTTGCAGGCGGAGGGTGACCGGTTGATCGTGCGCCATGGTTTGAATCACGGTCAGCATCGTATCGACGGGTTTATCCAATGCTGAGTTGGTGCGGTCATAGATGCGGGAGCTCTTGAGCAAGACGTTCAGCTGTGTGACCAGCTGAATGCCCAGCATGACCATCTGCTGGTCAAGAATGTCCCCGGCCTCTGAACCACGGGCGATTTTCTGAGACAGGGACTTTTCGTGGGTGAGGATCGGTTGGGCCTGTTCGCTCGCGGCTGGGGTCTCTTTGATCTTGAAGTCACTCACGGCAACGGCTCCTTACTTATGATGCAGCCTGTTTGAGCTGCTGCTGTCGTTGAGCTTGGGCGAGTGCCGCGGTGCAGGCTTGTCGCACAGGGGCGCCGCCTTTTTTCTGCCCTAACTCAAGAGCCATGAGCGCGGCCGGGCTGGCCAGCTTCCCCAATGCCTCGGCGGCGAGGGCGGCGAGCTCTTCCTTCTTCTTCCGGTTGGTCCAGGACCATTCCGTGAACAAACCTTCAAAGTATGGGATGACCTCATCACCACTGGTGGCTCGCATGGCCAGAAACACCGCGCGTTTTTCACTCAGGGTTCGATCCATGAATGTGTCCGTCGAGATGAGGGGTGACCAGGCGGAGTAGGATGCCTTATATTGACCGGTCATGAGCAGCTTGAGCGCCGCGAACCGCACCGACTCCTCGGCATCGTGCATGAACGCAATCAGTTTCATGCCGTTTCCGTTGGGACGGAAGATCCCGATCGCGCGTACGACTTCCTTCCGTACCTGGATATCCGGATAGCGGACCAGCTTTTCAATGGCGTCTGCAAATCGTGGATCATTCCATTTGAGCAGGATCGAGAGCAGGTTCTTCACATAGCGTGGGCGACGGTCTGACAAACCGCGAAGTAGGTGATCCGGTTGATCCTTCGCGAGTGCCTCGAGGGCTTCTGACGCGATCGCTTGATGGGCTGGTGTCTCCAGGTTTCCCAAGAGGGTGCATAAGGGAGAGACGGTTGCCGACGTCATCGACAGCAGCACCGCCGGCAATCCTTCCGTGGTGGCGCCTGGGGTCTTGTTCAAATAGGCCTCGATCATTTTCATGCGTTCGGGGCGGCCAAGGTTGTCGAGTAATGTTGCCAGTTGCGTCTTGTGATCTTCGCCGAGATCCGGTCTGACCTCAGCGGTGACATGCAAGAGTCCAAGCACGCTATCCAGCACGACCCATTTGCCTTGGGCCGTCAATGAGTCGAGAACGTTTCCCCAAAGATCGAGTAGCTTGGTCAGGATCGCCGCAGATTTTTCCGATGCCAGGATCGCGGTGAGCATGTCCAAGAGATAGGTCGTGTTATCCCTGGTGCTCTCGGCCTCGATTTCCTTTGCCAGTTCGGCTAATTCCGCTTCGGTAATGTCATAGCCCACGTGACCGGACTGGAATCGGCTAGCCCCTCCGCCGGCTGCGCCTCCGGCCGGCTTGTCCCTCGAGACATTGCTGCCATCGACTCCAGGTCCCTTCTCTTTCCTGGCTTTGGCCTGTTCCCGATCAAGAAGGTCTCTGAGGCTCGACTCCGGCGCCTCCATGGTTCCAGCCAGAGGGAGTGCAAAGACATCGCCACCGGTCGAGGCTTTGGCGATCTCTTCGGCTGTGACTAATATGATGGTAGAGAGGTTCTTTGCCCATAAACGCGTCACAATATCGTCATCGTTTTCTTCGTGAGGATCGAGGCTACCCCACAGGGAGTCGAGCAAGAATGAGAGGTCTTCAGCGGGAAGCCCTTCGAGAAATGTCAGTTCCCTGATGCCATCCGAGTAGAGTTTGAACGCGACGCTTTCAGTACTCGACCCTTGCTCGGCGCGATAGACGACTTCCCCGTTGAAGTACAACTCAGAGCGTTGCACAAGAAACGCCAATTTGGAGTAGGTGGCGAGATGGGCCGTGAGTCCTTCGAATAATTGTTGGAAGAACTTCTGCGCCACAGGGTTTGCGGCCCCATACGTCCGGCTGGACTTCGCGGTTTTGTCCAAGAGCGTCAGGAGCCGCTTGACGGAGGATAATTCGTGGTTTGGCGGCTCTTTTGTGGGCGTGATGGGTAGTGAGCTGCCCTCTGTCGTGAGTTCGTCCATAGTGAGTAGTCGTACCCTGGAGGTGCTGAATCGTCAAGAAAATAGCCGCTCTTCACCGACTGCTCTCCCAGGAATTACTGAGGGATTCCTCCTTCTTTCAGTCCCGGGCACGAGGGTATTGTGAACCCCGTGGTGAGGTCGGTAGAATCCGGTTCATCGTGATGAGTACGTCCAGCCACATTGTCTGTTTTGGAGACAGCCTTACGGCAGGGTTTCAGTCGCCCACTGCTGACAATCCTCAAGGAGCTGAGACGCCCTATGGGCGATTTCTTCAAGAATTGACCGGACCTTCCGTGCGCGTATCAGTCAGTGGCATCTGTGGTGAACTGACCGGTGAAATGGCGATGCGATTTCGATCGGCTGTGCTGAGCCACCAACCGACACATGTGGTGATCCTCGGCGGGACGAACGATCTGGGCTGGAATGCTGCGCCTGCGGACATTATGCGCAATCTCCTGAAGATGTATGAGCTGGCTGCCGCGGCTGGGATTACGCCGGTGCCGGTAACCGTTCCATCAATCAGGGTGGGTGACGATCTGAGTAGTGAAGAGGGGCGTCGGTGGTGTGCGGAACATCTTGATCGGCGGCGCTGGCTTAACGGGTTGATTCTCCGCTATGCCGAATCGAAGCGGCTGGCGGCGTTCGATCTCTTTACCGCCACGGCTGAGCCCGAGACACAGCAACTTGCGGCCCGGTATTCCAACGACGGTCTGCATCTGAGCACGGCCGGATATCGGCTATTGGCTGAGCGTTTGTACGAGGAGGTGTTTACTGCAACACCCGGGAGCCTGTCGTGACGAGCAGAGATCATGATGCGTGAGGTGACCGATCGGGACTTTGATCAGGTCGTGGAGCAGGCAAGGGTACCGGTGCTGGTGGAGTTCTGGAAACCAGGCTGCGGGGGTTGTCGCGCGCTGATGCGGGAACTCGAGAAACTGGAGCCCGATGTGACCGGTAAGGTGCTGATCCTGACCATGAACGTGGAGGAGAATTTCCAGATCCCAGCGGAGCTGGAGGTTCACTCGTTACCGGTGCTCGCCCTCTATCGTCAGGGAGTATTCGAGCGGTTTATCGGCGGTCTGGGAACCAGAGAGGAGATTCTTAAGCAGCTGCGATCGACATGAGAGAAGTCACTACAACGTCCGCCAGGTCCGCCCATCCTTTTCAATGAGGCGATCGGCCTCGACCGGCCCACAGGTTCCCGCCGGATATTCGGGCAACCACCGCAACCCCTGCTTCTGCCATCCTTCCAGAATATTGGTGATCCAGGCCCAGGAGGCTTCAACGACGTCGCGCCGCATGAACCGGGAGGCATCGCCGGCCATCACGTCCAAGAGCAATCGCTCATAGGCTTCGGGCGACGGGCGGCCGAAGACGTCGCTGTATTGAAAGTCCATTTCCACCGGGTGTGTCTGCGCGCGGGTGCCCGGCACGCGCGAGACGATGCGGAGAGAGAGCCCTTCCTCAGGCTGGATGCGCAGCGCCAATACATTCGGCGG
>JANOMG010000124.1:0-9425 GCA_031420175.1 Nitrospira sp. | reverse complement strand
CATCGTGTATGCCGGGGGGCTGACACAAGCGGAAGAGATCGCAGCAAAGCTGGCAGGCGGTGGACTACGAGTGGCAGTGCAATAATCGCCCGTCGGCTATTTCTTGCGTTTCGGCTGTGCGGCTTTGACCGGTTTCGCCTTGGCCTTTGGCTTGACCTTCGAGACAACAGGCTTCACAGCCACTTTCGCCGGTGCGGCCTTTGCTGGAGCGGGCTTCGTCGGCGCAGTCTTCTTGCCATGGCTCCCGCCGCCACCCTTCACAGGTTTCCCTTCAGCGAGCTGAGCCTGGAGTTTGTGCGTAGCGGAAGTCTTATTCAGTTTCTGAACCATGTCTCCACTATGAATCCGCACTTGATACAGCTCTAAGAGCTTGCCAATGGCCTTCTGATCGCCCTTCTTCGCGGCGTTCAGCAATTTACGGCGATGATTCATCTCTTCTTCTTCGGTATGAGAAGCAGCCCGTCGTTCCATGTCCATCCTTTCGTTCTACGTGGAGAGATAGCCCCCGCGCGGCGCGAGTATACCCGAAATGCTCAATTTCTTCTAGCGCCTATATCAGCTCAAGAGCATAGCCGCGCGCGCGATGCGAAATCGGCTGGACAAGCCCTGCCTATCTGGTTCATCTGGTTTCTCCAGTTAGTCTGGTTCAAGCAAACAAACGAGATAAACCAAAGAAACGAGAGCAACCAGCCGCCTCTCGCGCCTCAGAGCGCTTGTGGCAGCTTTCACCCCAAGGGTATACTGCACCTCTTATTCGTTCGACCCAACAAGGAGATGACCCCATGGAACAGCATCAACAGAAACAAGCAGAGACCCCAGTCGCCGACGATCCGAAGGCCCGCGAAATGCTTCGGCAGGCCTTCGAGAAGACTGCGCGGTGGCAAAAAGACTTTAAAGGATTCACCGCCGACCTCACCGTGAACGTGAATGGGAAAGAAACCAGCGGACCCGTTGTGGTGAAAGGCCCTCGTGAAGTCTCGGTCCAACTGGGAGATGCCGACGTGCAGAAGTGGGCGCAGGAACAGCTCGGCATGATCGCCGTGCACCGTGGCCCAAGAAGCTTCGAGGAATCGGACGGCAAATATTCATTGACGATGGAAGAGGACGGGCACCCGTTCGGCACGAAATTGATCATCCATGGATCGAATTCGTTCTATCGCCTCAAAGACAATCGCATCACCCAGATCAATCGCAAGATGGCGCACCCGGGCATGACTCCATTCGCCTTCACGATTAACGTGGAAGAGAGCGCGGTGACCCAAGACCAGAAGAATCTGACGACGAAGTACAGCGTGTACTACTATTCCCCCACCGACGGGAAGCTGACCAACGCGGAAAGCATCACCGACACCTACGTGCACATCGGCACAGCCGATCTTCCGGCCACCCGCCGGAATATTTCCTACGAAAACGGCGAAGTCGTCGTGAAGAACCTCACCTTCACGAATCACACGCTGGTCTAACGACCTCTCCTGCCTACCCTCTCCCCCACAAGGGGAGAGGGTAGGCAGAGTTCACGCACGAAAGCTTGATGGATCTACGGCAATCCTTCCCCCGCAGCATGCGATCCAAACTGGAAGGCTATGTCCATCTCGCGCGGATGATCGATAAGTGCCGCGCCGTCCTGGCCGGCACGGAAGGCGAATACATCTATCCCTGCCCGATGGATGACCGGCTCATGGAGTTCGCTGGGATCACGGACGATCAGTTCACCGCAGCCGTCAAAGCCAATCTCACTGATGAAACAGTGGCCCAGTGGTTCAGGAAAATTGCGAAGCCACACAAAGCACCTGAGCTCGAGCTCTGGAACGACTTGATACTGACGCGTGGGCCGAGCACCCCGGAAAAACAACAGTACTTCAACCAGCTCAGAGACGCCGTCGATCCCTCCCGCACCGACCTCACCGCCTGGTCTGATCTCCAAGATTTAGAGGAAGGCCGAATAGTTCCAGACCGATCATCCCCCCGCTAGAAATTTCGCCGTCTAACAGTCCCCAACAGGTCAAAGCCCAAGCCTCCCCCGGCTATATTGATTCCTGGCTAATCCGCCACTGCCCTGCCGATCACGCTGAGCGCATCAACTGAGAAGAAGGAGGAGGAACCTTTAGAAATGATGTCGGTTGTCCGATAAGAGTAGGACGAGGGATCGACTCCCCCTGCCCCATTCATCGGACTCAGATGAATGGGCTGCTGGGTGGCTCGCGAAGACATATTCCAGGAACCCAGATCGATGAAACGAGTGGTAATCGAGGAACTGTTGCCGGACATGGTCCTGGTGAAGCCAGTGACAAATGCCAACGGACTTCCCATCGTGGCGGTCGGGACCATACTCGACAGGCTCATGATCGAGCGGCTCCATCGACTAGGGATTACCTCGGTGTATGTGAAGGGCGATGCAGGGGACGCCGGAGGAAAAACGCTGACGGAACTGCAGGCCGAACTCGATCATCGGTTCCGGCATGTCGCCCAGGATCCTGTTCAGCAATTGATCCTTCGAACCCTTCGTACGCACTTGTATGCCACCCATAGCACGGCGCCGGTGACAGAGGGGCTGACCACAGAATGACCACATTCAATCCCACAGACCTACGCAACCGGATCGAGAAACTCGGAGACCTGCCTACGCTCCCCCATGTCGTGCAGCGGCTCGCTGCCATGATCGGCCGCCCAACCGTGTCGACCGAGGAGATCGGGGCCATCATCGAAAAGGATCAGGTCCTCGCGGCCAAAGTCCTCCGGCTCGCCAATTCACCATTTTACGGGTTCCCCTCCCGCATCAGTTCAGTGGCCCATGCGGTGATCGTTCTGGGATTCAATGTCGTCAAAGGCCTCACCCTCTGCGCCTCGGCCCTCAGTATCATGAAAGACGCCGGCATGGATCAGTTGTGGCGCCACTCCTTGGGAGTCGCGATCACCGCCAACCTTCTGGCAACCAGGCTGGAAATCAAGAATCCCGAAGAACTGTTCGTCGCAGGCCTGCTCCACGACATTGGAAAGGTTGTCCTCTACGTCAAATGGCCCGACGTGGGAGACAGCATCAAAGAGGCCTTCAAAGCAGGCGGCGATCGTTCACTCATCGAAGTGGAGCAGGAACTCTTGAGCCTCTCGCATGCCGACATCGGCGGCTGCCTCGCCAATGCCTGGCATTTGCCGATCACGCTCCGCGAGCCGATCCTCTACCATCATGCACCGACGCTCGCCAAGGAAGCCGAGCTTCACACGGCCATCGTCCATGTCGCCGATATCCTGGTCAAAGGCCTGGCCTGTGGCAACCCGGGGGACGACCTCATCCCGCCGCTGTCGAAACCAGCCTGGGACATGGTAGGCCTCGACGAACAGACATTGGCTGACTGCATCGCCAAGGCATCGAGCGAATTTGCCACCATCGACGATTACCTATGAACCCCTCCCTACCAGGACGGCGGATTCTCCTCCTGCACAACGAGCTCGCCCCCATCGTGACCTTGACCTCGGCACTGGAAAAATCAGGCTTCCAAATCGTGGAAGGCAACCTGCCGGACCTGGCGATTCACGAACTCGTCCACGATCCCCCCTGCCTCATCCTGGCCACCGAAGGCGCCGGGGGTCACTCGGTGGAAACACTCGCACAAAACCTCAAGCACGATGCCTTCCTTGGACGACTGCCGTTAATCGTCTTCGTCCGGGATAGTCGACTCAACGATATCGACTGGGGGGAATTGGGGGTCGACGATTTCATCACGATCCCCTATCGCCCGGAAGACGTGGTACACCGCGTGCGTCTCTGCCTGAGTCGCCTGACATGCTCGCTCGATGCCAACCCCCTCACCCGCCTCCCTGGCAATACCACCATCCTGTTTGAAACCACCGCCAGAATTCAAAGCGGACAGCCCTTCGCATTGGCCTATGTCGATATCGACAATTTCAAGTCCTTCAACGATCGCTACGGCTATGGCCGTGGAGACGAAGTCCTCGTCGTGGCCTGCCGCATCCTCACCACAGTGGTCGGAGAACTCGCCGGCGCAGAGGGGTTTGTCGGGCATGTCGGGGGAGACGACTTTGTGTTCATGAGCCGGCCGGACCGCATCGACGCCATCTGCCAGACCGTCATCAAACGCTTCGATCTGGTGATTCCAGATTTCTACGACCGTGCCGATCGACTCAAGGGATACATCGATTCTGTCGATCGCCGAGGGAACAAGGAGCAGTTTCCGATGATGAGTCTCTCGATTGCTGTCGTGACCAACGAACGGTCCCCCATCACGCATCCGGGAGACGTGAGTAAGGTGGCGTCAGAACTGAAAAAACGTGCGAAGGCCCTGAAGGGCAGCGTCTACGTCAAAGACCAGCGCGGCCAGACCAGCGATGCGCTCAATGCGAATGTAGAACCCGCACATGTGGACGACGCTTCTCCGCCCGAGCCGCAGAAACTCTGACGAACAAACAGAAATCAACCGTCAATCGTAACGCGCATCTAGCAAACCAGGGCGATCATCTCCTGTGAACGACGAAAGATGGACAAAAAGAACGGCAATACAAGGCAAATAGGACCCCATCAATTATCCCGACATGATTCCCCGCCTGAGTGATCCAGCTTCAGCCTTCCATTCTTGCCTAAGACAGGATACAGTAAGCCATGGCTCCATCCACCCAGCAACTACTTAAGGAAGCGCTGCAGCTCCCCGATCAACAGCGGGCGGAATTAGTGGTCGAATTGCTCGACAGCCTCCCGTCCGCGGAACTGGGACAAGAGCGCAGTGACACACAGTGGCGTGCAGAAATTGAGCGCCGAGCGCGAGCGGCGCAGGCCGGAACCGCAGGCGTATCCTGGGAAGAAGCCCGCAAGCAGGTGCTGGATCGTCTGCCAAAACGGTGAAATCCGTAAGCCTCTCGCCCGAAGCCGTGCAGGAGTTGTCCGAAGCCGTATCCTGGTACGAAACCCGCCAACCGGGGCTCGCAATCAGATTCCTTCAAGAAATCGATCAGGCCCAACAGGCGATACAATCCCGCCCCCAGTCTTTTCCGCGGCTCGCAAACATGGCCGTCGATCTAGCGATCAGACGAGCCCTACTCCCTCGATTTCCTTATGCACTCGTGTTTTTTGAACTCCCAACAGAAATCCGAGTGCTTGCGATCGCCCATGCCAAACGCCACCCCGACTATTGGCTAAACCGCCTACAGGCCACCTGACCTCAACCGAGGCAGAAACGTAGCCGATCCCTTTCTACCAGGCATCACCGCCTAGATAACCCTCCAAGACTAAGCATAGACTGAAGCAATTCGCCCGCCTGCGCCCGGCACCTGTGACGCGTATCTCATGTCCGATAGGAATTGATGGCAGAAGGCTGATCGCGTGAGCCTCACACAACGAACGAACAAGTCGGAGAAGCTTTGTCACGCCATGACTTCGCGCTTACGAGAGCGCCGGCGAATCGCCGTAAGGCGAAACCGTCTATGACGAGGGTATCAAGGGTTCCGAAAAGAAATCACGGTCATTGGGAAGAGGGAGCGAAGAGGCCCCCTATTAGAAGCGAGAGAACCTTGTCCGGCGTTTCCGCAAGCCTACGTGGCTCTTCCGGCTGATGAGTGAATACGACATGGTAGGAGTTGGAACGGTTTCCAGGCTGACGCCGATCAACAGTCGTCCGAGAATGACCGTTGTCGCGATGAAGCCACTGCTACTGACCCAGCTGCTCAAGGGCTGCGCGTCAAGCAAGACACTGGTCAAGTTGAGGAGCCAGACGCCGACCCCAATGGCCACGAGATACGAGAGCCTCGTCGTGTCAGCGACCCTGAGGGCGATCGCCACACCAACCGCCCCTGTGAGCAGCGCGAGCAGAGGGAAGCCAATGTGATCGGTCTGTGGCGTGATCCCGTTGAAGGCAAACACCAGTCCCGCCACAAAGGTGGTGCCATACACAATGGCGACCCCTCGCAGAACCGCTCGCCATGCCATGGGTTGGTTCCTGTCCGCCATAGGACCCAGGATACGAGCATGACGGGACGAACCGCTATCCTACGAAATGGGGGGAGGATGGGACGGGATGGAGGCTGATGATCTTCTGTGCTTGCGCAACGCGCGCAGTGGAAGATCAATCAACCCCCATCCCTGAAGAGAGAACAAACAGGCACGGAGGGATGGGAACGGAACAGGTCCGGATCGGGCTCCAACGATTAGGGCGCCGTGGTCGCTTCAAAGGCTTTGGCGACGAGTGTTTTCTCTTTCATCCGTTTCACCAACCCAGCATAGGTCAGGTCGCGGATAATGCTGGTGAACTGTGCATGGTAATTACCGACGAGGCTCGCCCCATCAATGACCACATCGTAGACGAGCCAATTGCCGAGCCGGTTCGCCAACCGGAAATCGAGAAGCGTATCCATCTTGTGGCCCGTCAGCCTCGTTTTCACTTCGGCGAACTGTTCCTCGCGCTGTTCGGACAGATAGACCACCTGCTCGCCCGCATACGAGTCGATCCTGCCGGCAAACGTGTCTCGGAGTAATTGCACGAAGAGATCGACGAATTCCCGCCGTTCGCTGTCGGTCAAGTCCGTCCAGTGCATGCCCAGCGCACGTTTGGCCATCTCTTCATAACTCACTCGATCCCGAACCACCTGCTCGATCAGTTGGCGTCGTTCTACGGAGCGGTTAGGCTGCTTCACCTCCGCATTGTCGAGGATACGAACGACTTCGGCGATCGTGCTCTTCACGGATTCCGTCGGGGTCAGCTCAGCGGCAGACGCACCAGTGCCGGGTAGCGCCAGGAGCGCCACCAGCCCAGTGACCACCACCCAACCTGAGCCCTTACGCGGTTCGAGACTGCGAGAACCCTGACTGACGGCTCTGTCTAATATCTGTTCCATGTGGTGGCCCTCCTCAATCCTGTCGGCATGTGCCTGTCTCTGCCCACTCACATGTGAGCAAGACCCATGCTGGACAGCACAACGAGAAACGCCCTCCTGATCCTGCGAGGGAAAAACCAATAAAGCCATGGACCTATAGCCTGCCGAGAGGAACGGTTTACTGAAGATTAGGTGCCCTAGGCCACTGGGCACTGTGGCAGAAGGAGCACAAACGAACCTTGCTGTAGCCCAATCACTTCAGTGCCTGGAGGAATGGAGGGCCGGTTTCCAGCGCCCTCCTCGCGCGCACTTGGGAATCCACCAGGCCCTCCCCGTTTGGCCCGTCCAGCAGATCTCGCTTCAACGGAACTGGACGCGCAGTTGGAAAAAAGGCCTGAAGTGCACAGTCCAGCAATGACCCCACCGCGGCTCACGAGCAACAGAAGTCCTGACAAAGAAGCCATGCCACGACCGTAAATCTGGTCCAGGGAGAAAGGCTATCGACTTCTCCTGCAACAACCTTCCCGCCTAGGCCGACCTCCAAGACTGAGAAAAGTCCAGACCCAACCGAGACGATCGGAACCTACAGTTCCAGTCGCCATACTCTGTGCTTCATCAACTCGGACCGGTCCCGCGGCTGGCCGTTTACCCTATAGGCTGACTCCCCTCCCCTACATGTTCCTACATACAGACATCGCGCGGTGACGAGCTAGATGACGGATGTTGCTGAAGATTTCGCGAATCGTCGAGAGGCACAACTGTTGCTGTTCAGACAGCATCACTCGCAGTCCTTCACGGACCATCATTCGGGAACAGCAGGGAGCATCCTCATGTGGGACACAAAGAAGCCAAAGAATAAGCAGAATGATGTCGAGAACTTTACCGTCCTGGGAAAAGGCGTCACGTTCAAAGGGATTCTCTATTTTGAAGGCACCGTCCAGCTCGATGGATGCGTGGAAGGCGAGATTCACACCACGGGGATACTCGTCGTCGGCGAGCATGCGGTGATCCGGGGAACCGTCTCCGTCGGCACGTTGATCAGCAGCGGAAAAATTCACGGCACGGTGGCCGCAGTCAACAAGGTGCAGCTCCTCAAAACCGCCGTGCAGATCGGTGACGTGCATGCCCCGGCGTTCTCGATCGAAGATGGAGCCTATTTCAAAGGCTTCGCAGACATGGGCTCCGGCCCTATGGCGGAAGAATCCTCGCAGCACAGCAATGGGATGCCCAACCAGGCCACCCGGCACAACAACGCCAGCCTCCGCCTCACGGAACGGGAATCCGATTACAAACAGCTAGCGCACAACATCGAGACAGACGAACTGGTTCACTGACCCAGGCCTCACTGACGCGCTCCTCCCAGCATCACGCAAAGCCTTGAACATGATACCCTGTGCCATGCACGGAGGTGACCAATGAAGAGAACTCCCATTATTGTGGCGCTGCTGATGTTCGGACTCAGCCAGACCGCTGAGTCCGCCTCGAATGCTACAGACACCCAACAAACAGAGGGAAGTAAGGGAGTCACCGTGGACGGCATGGTGCGGGGTCTAAAGAGCGCCGCCCAGAATGTGGAAAAAGAAATTCCCAAGATCGGCTCCGCCATCGGGAGCGCCGTGAAGAAGATCACAGAAAAAGAACCGGAAAAGCCGTCATCTCAAGAAGCATCGAAACAGAAGAAATAGCCCCTCACGCCTAGCCCACAGGCCGACGAACCACCGAGTTATCCGATCTTCCCACACCAGCGCCACAAGCCACGCGAATCTGCGCCCGACACCATTCCTTTGCCTCGATCGGAATCCACGCCAAAGATTTCGGAGTCTGACTCAAGAAGCACGGGATGGAGCCTGATGATCTTCTATGCTCGCGCAACGCGTGGAAGGAGAAGGGTAGCCTGGTCGTCCTCCTGCTCGCGGAACGCGCACGCTGAGAAGGTGCTCGTTCGACACGCGCATTCGAGGATCAACCAGCCCACTCTTTGAAGAGAAAAACGAGCGAGCTTGGAAGGATCATTGATTGTTGTGTTCTTGAAAAGCGCGGACCCAGAAAGCCCTCGTTGGACGCGCGCACGATGGGAACCCGCCAGGCCACCCCTCCAATGTCAGGAAGTTGATAGAAGAGTGCTCAGTCAATGCCTGCTCCCTACCATTCCTCCCCTTGGACACTCGAAGTCTACCGAGAAAAATGCGTAATTCATGGTTCTGTCGCTCAATTACCCCTGCTGTGGAATTGCTTTTCCAACTCGTTCGGCGTAGGAGTTGGTGCGAATAATCAGGCAGGCGAATGGGACTTAATAAGATAGATCGCCCTACTAAAACTCTCAACCCTACGACAGCTACGCATCCATCTAGCAGGAAAAGTCAGGACGATAGATGAGTGAGGTTATTAAACTAGGTCCATTCTCTCCGGATATCTCAGAAGTCGTCCGCCAACTAAAACAAGACATGAAAGATGATTGGTATCCTGACTCACTAGGGTACGAGGATGTCCTCATCCCAAATGTCGCTGCAGGCCTCCTGTCGAAATCCTTTGAGGACAACCATGGATTGTGGGTTCCGGAAGATCGGACGGAACTTAACATTCCAAAAAAAGGATTTATCCTTCGG
>JANOMG010000123.1:0-2676 GCA_031420175.1 Nitrospira sp. | reverse complement strand
GGCGACGCTGACTGCGGCGCTTGAAAACAGGGCTGATGAGCCGGTTCTGCATGCGATGCGCTACGCCTTGACCGGTGGCAAACGTCTGCGCGGCTTGGAATTGCGCTGCCTCATGAAGGCCGGCTCGACTTCAATTTTCGTCTCTTGCAAGGTAGAACGAATATTGATAATGGATTTTCTCCCGGGTTCGATACGTTGGGAGCCTTTACCAATAGTCAACAATTTGTATACAGCGCCGCATATACCCAACCGATCACGACATGGTGGAACCAAGTCCTCACTGTGTCTCGTCAAACGGAGGACTCGGAGTCTTCTTCTGGAACGACCCAGCGCAATCTTCAAACCGGGGTGATATCGGCGCCATTTCTTTTTCGATCACAGATCAACACGTTGGCCAATCGAGTCGAGTGGCAACATAATTTCCAGATTGGCAAGCCCCTACTACTCAGCGCCGGATATCAGTTCCGTGAGCAACAAGGGGAGAATCGCGATCTTTTGACGAACAATCTTGATATCCCGACCAAGATCGTGTCCAGCAATGCCGGATTTGCTCAAGCCCAACTCAATCTCTGGGATCGTGTCTTTGCGACGGCGGGTGTGAGACAGGATCAGTACAACGTCTTTGGTGGCGCGACGACCTATCGGACCACCGCCGGCTATCTCCATCAAGAAACCGGCACCAAGGTTCGGAGCAGCTATGCGACCGGCTTTCGCGCTCCGACCGTCAATCAATTGTATTTTCCAGATTTCGGAAAGTCGGATCTAAAGCCTGAGCGAAGCCAAAGCATGGATGTCGGAGTGGACCAGTATCTGTTGAATAACCGCTTGACCCTGAGTGGGGGATATTTCTGGAATCGTTTCCGTGACATGATTGTGGCTCAGCAGAGTGCGGATGTGTGCGGGACCTCGTTCGGGTTCGCCAACTTCTGTGCGCAGAATATAGGTTTGGTGAGCACAAAGGGGTGGGAGGCGAGTGTTAAATATGCCGTGGTGAGGGATGTACCCTTGATCAAGAGTTTAGATGTACAAGCCCAGTACACCAATACGCTGACCAGGAACCTCGTGCAGCAGCCTGGCAATCGAGCGCCTCGTATGCCGGTTGACCAATGGAGCATGATCATCAGCTATCAGCCGATTGATCCGGTCAGGGTCAATCTAGAAGGCCGATATGTGGGATCACGATTTGATGATGTCGCGAATCAGCAGAAGATGCGTGCGTTCGATGTGTGGAATTTGTCCGCGACCTACGACGTGACGAACCGTGTGCAGACATACGTCCGAGCCGACAACATCTTCAATGAGAAATACGAAGAGATTCAGTTCTATGGAACCCCTGTGCGATCCATCTTTGTCGGGCTGAGGGTGAATTACGATGCGAAGTAACAGGATCGTATGATGGCTCCACGATTGGTCATCGCCGACACCTAGCGCAGGGTCGGCAAGACGACGTTGACCTTGGCAATCCTGGCGGCACTGAAAGCCAGGGCGTCTGGCGCAGCCCTTCAAAGCGGGGCCAGACTGTATCGATCCTGGCCATCACGGCGCGACGACTGGCCGTCCATCTCGTAATCTGGATGGCTCGATGTGGGGGAGGCCGTCAATTGCGATATCTTTACGCGAGCCGCTGCCGACGCGGACCTCTCCATTATCGAAGGGATGAGGGGTCTGTTCGACGGCAGTTCCCCGGTGAACAAGATCGGCAGGACGGCTGAGTCGGCGAAGCCATTCGATCTGCCGGTGCTTCTCGTCATTGATGGGAGTGCCATGGCCCGCTCACTCGGTAGCCGAGTCAGATTTACACGTCTTTATTTCAGATTGACAGGGCCAGCCAGCCTGCGGTATGTACCACGCTCGATAACTAATATAGCCTCTCGGATGCCCGCAAGGGCGTAACAGGGAAGTCCGGTGAGAAACCGGCGCGGTCCCGCCACTGTAAGTGGGAAGCAACCTCCGTGTAAGCCACTCGATGAACTCGTCGCGGAAGGCTGGGGGAAGCGTTGAAGGTCCGACCTTCTACACCTACGAGCCAGGAGACCTATCCGAGGTGACAGAGCACTGTTTCTCCGCGCGGTAACGGAGATCTCGCCTGCCTCGTTGGCATGAGACCTTTTGTTCCCATTGCGGGACCGGAGGTTTTTTTATGCGCTCCGTTGTTTTGGATCAGCGCAAGACTGATCGCAGACCCCTGATTCCAACAGCTTGTCCCAGACAGGACCGTGTCGCATGACCACGGGATTGCTCATTGTCGGACATGGCAGCCGCGATCCCAGCGCCAATGCCGAGTTCGAGTTCGTCGTCGCGGCCTATCGTGCGGCGCGCCCCGATGTCGATGTCACGCACGGCTATGTGGAGCTCGCCCGTCCGTCTTTGGCCACGGCCCTTCGCGAACTGGCTCAGCGGACCGATTCCGTTGTCGTGTTGCCATTGTTCCTCTTTGCCGCGGGGCATGTAAAGAACGATATTCCTCTCGCGCTCTCACAGGCGCGGCAGGACTTTCCCGCTGTCAGATTTACCGTCACCAATGCCTTGGGCGTCCATCCGAACCTCGTAGAGTTAGCGTTTGAGCGGGCACGAACGGCGCTGGAAGGTGCCCGTGAAACTGCGAAGACCGCTGTTGTGGTCGTGGGGCGTGGCGCAAGCGACCCAGATGCGAACGGTGACTTTTGTAAGGTTGTT
>JANOMG010000122.1:0-1962 GCA_031420175.1 Nitrospira sp. | reverse complement strand
TCATCGCGGTCGAGTCCGAGGAGGGCGGCCACGTCGGCGTCGCCGGGTGCGTCGAGCAGCCGGACAGACCACCCCAGCGCCGCCGCCGCGAAGCGGACTGACGCGATCGCGTGCCCCACATCGTGCTGGCAATACCGAAAGGCCCGTTCGCCGTATTTCCAGGCCTCGCGCCAGTGGATCGAAGACAAGCCGACGAGGAAATGATGCGGGGAAAGAGATTCGGTCAGAACCGCATGGGCCACGCGATTCAGCAAACAACGTCGTTCCAGGCAATGGTCGCGGCTGACATAGTGGTAGATGCCTCCAGCCAGACCCGGCAGTTCCGGAACGATCAGGTAGCCCTCCGTCGGATGCAGGTTGCCGCTGGACGGATTGCACCGCAGCGCCCATTGCGACCCCTGGTACTGCTTCCAGGCGGAAAGGCCCAGCGACAACTCGAACAGGCTGCCGATCGTTTCGACAGTGATTGGCTGCGGTGGAATGACCCCGGGATGAAACAGATCGCCGTAGGAGGAGGTCACTCGATCGGCCAGGAGGTCCAACTCGATCCGCGGTGCCCCGGCGTAAGTCCGGAAGGGATCTGGCTGCGTCGCCCAGTCGAGGTAGCCAGGTGATCGCGCGTACTGATGCAGGTGGTGCTTGGTCCGCTGGTGATAGGCCAGCGTCCGCGCAATCGTCGAGTCGAGATTCATCGAATTTGAATCCTCCAGCGGTGAGCGTTCAGGCATCGTTCCTGACCCGTCGCTGACACCTGTCAGGAACCGTTTTATGGGTGAAATGCCGTTATTTGGTTCCTGCCACCTTTTCTCCGCCCTCCCTTTTCTCCGCCCTTCCCTAATGAATCATGCGTCCCCCCCAAGAATTCGGATGAACCGAAATTCGTCTCCTCCAATGCCATTCCGGTCAGGATGTCGCATCGGGCGGGCCAAGATCCAGGGCCGTCAGGACGCGGGCGAGTTCTTGTTCGAGAGTAGCCAGCAGTTCAGTGCTGCCGTCGAGCGATTCGGCCCGGCCGAGGTTCTCGAGTGCCAACGCCGCTTGGACCAGCGGCTCGGCTCCGAAATAGATGACGGAGCCTTTCATCGTGTGCGCCGAGCGACGCAGCAGTTTGGAATCGCGGGATTCGAGGGCGCGGCGAATGTCGGCCAGCAGGATGGGAGTTTCCGTGATGACCAGTGCCGCGAACTCCTTCAACATTTCAGTGCCACCGGAGAGGCGTTCTTTCGCGACGTTCCAATCGACGGCAGGCAGCATGCCGAACGCAATGGTGTCCGGCCGGGCCATTGGACCTTGTGGCGCGGCGGGAGTTTCGCCCGTCCACGTTTCGGATCGGCTCTCATCAGTCGTTGGGCTGCTCAAAGAAACAGTCGGGCCACGGGCATCGGCAGCCAGGCAGACGGCGGGGAATCGTTCGACGGCGCGATACATCTCGACGGGCGTGATTGGTTTGGAGACGTAGTCGTCCATGCCGACAGCGAGACAGCGTTCGCGGTCTCCCTTGAGAGCCTCGGCCGTCATGGCCACGATGGGAATGTGACCTCCGGATTGATGCTCGCGTTTTCGGATGGCGGCGGTCGCCTCGTAGCCGTCCAGGACGGGCATCTGCATGTCCATCAGGACCACATCGAATTCCTGTTCGGCAAGGGTATTGACCGCCTCTTGGCCGTTGACCGCCACGACCACTTGATGACCGCGTGAACGCAGCAGTCCCAATGCCACGCGGCGATTGATTTCGTTGTCCTCGACCAGCAGCACTCGGCGCGGCTGAACTTGCGGGGATGTCGCCGCCGTCGGCGGTTGCACCGGCTTGACGGTCGTGTAGCGTCCGAATTGGCGCAGCACCTCGTTGAGCAACTCGGACGCGATGACGGGCTTCGTCATGAACCGGCCAATGCCATATTTCTCACCGACGTCGGCGTCCACCGGGAACGACCCCGATGAGATCATAATGATCGGGCATTG
>JANOMG010000121.1:0-6148 GCA_031420175.1 Nitrospira sp. | reverse complement strand
ATGCGCTGGTTGTGCCTAGGCTCGAACGCTCCAAACTCTCGCATGCCTTCATCGGCGTCCTGTAGCCGGTTCGATTCGTCACGACGATCTGTCTGGGAATGCTGATGTGGACCTGTGGCCCGTGGCGGGACGGAGAGGGGCGCGTTGTCCTTGTCGTCGCCCTGCCTTTAGGGGGGGAACACGTGGGGGAAAGGCTCCTCCGTTCACTTCCTCCATCTGGGCCACGATGTCTTCGATCGCATCAGCCACCAGGGCCACGAGAGGACGATGTCCTGTCCAGTCCACCGTGTTTCGGAGGCGCTCAATGAGTGGGGTGGGAAGAGAGATGGTGACTCGCTGTTTCTCCGAATGGGACGAGCGCCGCATCGTTTGGTGGATTCCATTGAGAGGGGAATGAGTGATGGAGGGTCGAGCCTGCGTCATGCCGCTAGGGGGAGAGACAGGATGAGGGGTTCTTGCATTAGGCTGCGGCCCTGGACTGCTGGGAGGTCTGTTCATGCAGTTCAATTCCATTGCGGTGCTCCGGTTGAGCACCTGCTCGTTGATTGTCCTGGGAGTGAGGGCCGGCACCAAGGATACCGACTGCCATGACCCAGATGAGGCCGACCAATCCGGCAAGGCGCGCCCACACAATGATCTCCTGTGGCATCGTCGCGCCTCCCTTCAGCGAGGATCCGTCATTGGCTACATGAGTATCGAGCAAGCTGTGTGCCTGATCGGGCGGTACAGGGCTTCTATCGCTGTTGATGGTTTTACCCGAGAAATAGATCGTGCGCGGCCGTAGTAGAAGGAATGAATGGTGTGCCTGAATCGAAAATGATTCTGTGCTGAATCCAATTGGATTGACCGGATTCGAATCGAATAGAGCGGTGGAGGGGTGGAGTTGCTGGTTTCTAGTTTCAGGTTTCATGTTGTCAGAGCACATCCTCCGAAAACGTAAAACTTGAAACTCGAAACATGAAACGTGTAGTCGAGGAACGTTGTGCGAGCACTGTTGAGAGGGGCTCAGTGGATGGGGGCTTGAGCTGAACGAAGATCCCAGTCTGCCACCCCATGGAGACCGATCTGCTTGAGCAGCGCGGCACGTTGTCTACGGAGGATCTGGTCGGAGGGATTCGCGTCGATCAACTCACAGAGGCAGGCCATGGCATCGTACCAGAAGCCTCGCACGGCATTCCGCAGAACGCTTTGCCGGTCGCAGGTGAGGTCGACGGCCGTTTCCACAAGGCAGGCGCTGAATTCACAGCGCTCGATGATCCCGCCGGCGACGATATCCTGCGACGGGGATTCCGAATTGCGAATGGCGGAGATATACCAGCGATATTGCACTTCCGGTTCGAGGGTCAACCCGAGATCCTTGAGATTCAGCGAGTGGATGCCCGCATGGTCCGGAGTGGGAATCAGGCCTTCATGCAACGGTTTGACCGATCGGGTGTCGATGAGTGTAAACCGAATGGGCAACGACGTTGGCTTGGAGAGGAACCAGCTTAAAGAGGGCGCCTGTTTCACCGTGAGGCCGACATGGTCGGGAACAAGGGCCACGATTTCAGGGTCTTTCCCATCCGTTCCCCGCAAGCCTCCTCCGACTCGCGCACGGGGTATGGTCTTCTTTCGAGGGGTATAGAACGGCATCGCCGGCTCTTCCCATTGATCGGCTTGGGCGATGATGGACCGGTCGGCGATGGACGTGGCGCTCACGCCAGAACTGAAGCCCAGCAGGCTGAGGATGATCACCAATGTACGGTGAATGACGATGAATGTGCTCACGCCAGCCCCCCGTCGTGGAAGCGGTGGACTTCGGTACGGTCTGACTCTAGCATGCTCATGATATGAATCACAGCCAGTTATTCAGCAAGAGGAACGCCGACCAGTATGCGGGGTGCTCATAGACCCGATCTGCCAAGAGCCTCTGCTGTGCGAGCTGCAATGCTTGTGCCTTTGACAGCTTGGGGTTGCGCAATTGCTTGTAAAATTCAGTGACCAGCTCGGACGAGGCTTCATCGTTGATGAACCAGAGCGTCGCCAACGCGCTGCGGGCGCCGGCCTTAATGGCGACACCAGCAAGACCCAAGGCGGCTCGATCGTCTCCTACCCCTGTTTGACAGGCACTGAGGGTCAACAATTCGAGCGGCTCTCGACGAAACCGGAATAATCCGATGAGCCGATCGAGCTGGTTCAAGGTCAGCTTCCCGTCGAACGTCAATAGGAAGGACTGATTCACATCGGTGGCGAACTGTCCGTGGGTAGCGATATGAAGAATCCCATACCGCCCATCCCGCAATTCATGTTCCAATCTGGTGGTAAGGAAGTCCCGATTCAGCAACTGGTCCCCTCGGTAGAGGTCTTGAATCGTGCTCATTTCACCCGCGACGTACGGCAGGGCAGGAAATCCTTGCACGGCTGCGGTGAGTCCGCTGGATAACATCCTCACCCGCTCCCGGTCGATCGGGCGTGGATCGGTCAAGTTGAGCCCTGGCGTGACGGCGACGGCATATTTGTTGATCAGAAATGTGGCACCGTCGTGCAATGCCGCCATGGGAATCGTCCTGAGTGAACTATCCGGGACAAAGACCAGGGTGGTGATATGCTGCCGGGCTAATGCTGGTTCGATCGGGCGAATCATCCAGTCATAGAGCTGTTGGGCATGCGCAAGATATTCCCGCGTGGTGCGTTTTTCGACGGTGCGGCGAAAGAGGCGGACCTCTTTCGTGAGCATGTCCGCACCGACCGGCACGGCAAATCTGGTGAGGCCTGTGGGCAGGCTTACCAGCAGTTCCAGTCTGGTCGGGAACAGAATGGGATAGATGACAGCCGTGTTCGCCGCCAGGGTATCGAATTTCGTGAGTCTGGCCTGTAGCGCATCGACACATTCGTCTTTGAAATAGTCTCGCAGCTCGGCGGCCTTGTAGGCTTCGATGGCGTCGCGGGCCGCTAACAGGTATTGCGTGGCAGCCGGCTGCGCCTCTGTCAGCGAGGCACGCTGGAGCAGCAGATCCGCCAGCTCAAAAAACAATGGGCGTATCGGATTCTCATCCGACCAGGAGGCGTCTGCCGCCGCCACGGCGACGGCCTGACGAATCGGTTGTAACGTGCCTGTGGCTTGCCGATAGGAGGCGATGGCCTCGTCGAGCATCCCTGTGGCCGCGAACTGCCGCCCGAGTTGCCATTGCCAACGGTACAACGACTCCGGTGCATCGACCGATTGCGCGGAAAAGATCGCGCGTCTCGTGAAGGCCATGGCTTCGTCCATCCGCTCCTCTAACTCATAGAGATGACCGAGATGCCCGAGGGCGAACGACAGGGTGCGCGCATCGCCCATCTGTTCGGCCAGGCCTGCGGCTTCCTGTAGCGCCCCTGCCGCTCTGAGGATCAGCGGGCTACGGAAGTCTGGGAAGGAGGGGAGTAGGTTGCGATACAGCAGCCCGATGTTCATCAGGGCAATCGATTTCTCACGCGATGCCGGCAAGGCATCGGCTTGCTCAAGGGCCTGGTCGACCCAGATGCGGCTGTTCGTCGGCTGATTGAGTTGCAAGCTTGTTCGTGCTGCATTCAGCCGTGCATGCAGTGCGACAAGGGACAGCCCTGCTTGCTGGGCCAGCTGGACGGTATCGGTAAAGTGAGTGAGGGCTTCTTCCGGACGGTTCTGGAGCGCAGCGAGAATCCCGAGGTCGTTGAGGAGCGTGGCTGCAAGCGCCGGCGATGCAACGTCCTTGGTGAGTTCGCGGGCCTTCGTCAGATGGGTCGAGGCGGCATCGAGCTGGCGTGCCGTGAGGTAGGTATGTCCCAGTTGTGCCATGACTGTGGCCTGCCACTGACTGTCCGCTGCCTGCTGCGCAAGAGCCAAGGCAAGTTCGAGGAGTTGGAGCGCCCGTTTGGTTTGGCCCAGCGACTCAGCCGCTCGTGCTGCAGAGACGAGCGCGCGACTCTGATCGTGCGATCGGCCTTGTCCCTCATACTGCCGTGCGGCATCTTTCCACAGTCCTAGCGCCTCATCGTAGGCGCCACGCTGAAAGGCCTGCGTGCCTTGCGTCATCGCATCATTGGCAGGTGAACCTGGCCCCGAGGCTGATGTTGTCAGGGATGGGATCAGGAATATTGTGCTGAGCAACAGGCATGCAAGGTGTTTAGGCTGAAGGTTGAAGGCTGAAGGCTTCAGCCTATCTGCCTGAGTCATTACCATCAGCCAACTGAATGCCGAACGTGTTGTGTGGTCATGCATGCTTAACCCCTGAACACCTTCAGCCTATACGCCTATCTCGTTACAACACCTGAATGACGAGTTGCAGATGAATCCCATGGTCTTGCAAGTTCCCCGGCGGATGGGGGACGTGATTCAGCGGCACACCCCAGTAGAGTTCGAAGCGCGCGCGATCGCGCGGCAGAATATTCCATCGCACGCCCAGCCCGACCGCCGCCAATGTCTGAGGGTCTGGCGTCGTGCCTTTAACATTCCAGGATCGGCCCAGGTCCACAAATTGAGCGAGCTGCAATAAGTCTTCCCCGCTGGCGTATCGCATGACGGGATAGCGCGTTTCGATTGACGCGAGGAAGGCGTTGTCGCGTATGAGTGTATTTTCGCGGTACCCGCGCACACTGAATCGCCCGCCCATGGGAACCTGCTCCAAAGGAAAGAGCCGGTCGTTGGCGAGTTGTAAGTCCATGCGGCCGAGAATCTGGAGTCCGCCCCACTCATCCATCCGTTTCACGGCCTGAACTTGCCCCAACCACGAGAAGAATTGTCCATCCGGAACAGGCCCGCTATTGATCGTGGCGCCGAGGACGTCGATACCCAGGCTAAAACGCGATCGAGCGGCGATGACGGAGGAAGGCGTGCGGTGCGTATATTCTTGAGTGAAGCGGAGCGCACTCACCGTGTTCACCCCCGTATTCGACGAACCGGGAATGAATTCAAGCGGTTGTCCGGGGATATCGTCGAAGATTGAGGTGATCTTGTTGTACAGCCGTTCGCCGGTGATCGCGATGGCGAACTCATCGGAGACGGTTCGATAGATCGGCTGGCGCAGCGTGAAGCCGATGATTTCCGCTTCCGCATTCAAGTCGAGAAAGCGAAACGCGTCCTCTATAACCAGGAAGTCGTTTCGCCGGTATGAGGCAATGAAGGTCGTGTCGTAGCGATTCAAGGGGAGCGAGTAAGAGGTGTCAATGATCGGGTTGACACCCCGCGACTTGCCGTAGGTGAAGCTGAAGGCGTCGCCGTTGCCGGTCACATTCTGGTGCGCGATGGTGGCCAGGCCGCGTTCAGCTCCGACCACGGGGGTTTGGTAGTTATTGAAGTCCAGCCAGGCCTTCCAGGGACTGGCTTCTTTCACTTTCACGTGCAAGAGGCTGTCGCCGCGTGTATCGCCGGGACGGAGTTCGGCATTGATCTGTTCGATGCGCGGATCCTGTTGCAGCAACTGCAACCGTTCTTGTAATGGCTCAAGCCGCAGCGGCGTCTGTGCGCCTCGCTCGACGCGGTCGCGTAAATAACCGGCGCGAAACCAATCGTGGCCTTCGATGTCGATGCGGGACAAGGTGCCTTCGATGATCTGGATGGTGATCACGCCGAACGTCACATCCTGATCGGGTATGATCGCGCCGGAGGTGATGTAGCCTATGTTTACTTAGAGGAGGGTCAGTGCGAGACGGAGGCGTTCAAGATCCTCAGTCGTCAGCACCCGGTTCTTGTAGGGCGCGGTGACTTCTGCCAGTTCTTCATCGGTGAAGACCGTATTGCCGATCACATGAATATAGCTGGCAAAGACCCTGATCTGGCCCAGCGGACTTTTCCCATCTCCCGCTGGAGGGATGGGCACGATCGGAAGGGTGGGTAGAGGACCCGCGGGGGGAGCCTTGAATTCTTTTTTGAGCGGAGCAGGCGGCTCACCCGATCGCCCAGTCGGATCGAAGATCGGAGGGAGCGCTTGTTGTGCATACGATAAGGTTTCTGCCAACGCGGTCAGCATGGCGCACCCAAAGAATATGAACCATCGCGTCGCTCGATGGGTTGCCTGGCTGGCAAGAGATCGAGAAGCGCATGGATTTACGAATGGCACCCAGTAGCCTCACTATCGGCGAAGTTGGCAATTAGAAATCCTGCCGGAGTGAATCGGCGGAGCGAGACCGTGCCGTTGGCCAAGAGGCCAGA
>JANOMG010000120.1:0-2327 GCA_031420175.1 Nitrospira sp. | reverse complement strand
CTGAAGTACCGCTTCCCGCCCGCCGACGAACGTCAGGCAGAGCAGACCTAGACCAATCCAGACCAGCTCGCGGAACCGCCGGAGCAATGCGAAGGTGATCCCGGTGACGTCGCTGTAACCGAAGGCCCTGAGCAACAGCAGATTGCCGCCATCTTGGGCACCGAGGCTGCCGGGGATGAAGAACGTGCCGCCCTTGATGAAGACGGAGAGCGCGCCGATCGAAATCGCGGAGAGGGCCATGGCAGGACCGCCGAGAAAATAGAGGATGACGTACACTTCCAAGGCCTCAGACAGCCAGCCCAACAAGAAAAGCCCGGTGGAGGCATAAAAGGCTGGGCGGTTGTGGCGGTAGAAGTCCAAGATCGTTCGATCCAGCGACCGTAACTGTTCCTCGCGTGCTTCGAGATAGGCAATCTTCAGCCCGATCTTCCTCAGAAACCCCAAGAGCCAGGTAAAGAGCCCTTGCCGCTGCACGTACACGAAGGCTGCAGTTCCAAAGGCCAGCAGGCCCACGCTCAACAGTGCCGCTGCCACGGTCTGACCGGATGAATCGTCCCCCCCCAACAGCCACACACCCAATGCGATGCCGAGCAAAATGAACAGTACTTCGGCAATCGTCATCGTCGTTTTGGCAATGATGACCGAAGCGAGCCCTTCCACCATCGGCACATTGTGCTTCTTGAGCAGATAGGCCTTGAGCGGCTCGCCGCCGACGTAGGCTGTCGGCGTAGTCATGTTCACCACTTCACCAGCTGTTCGGATCGCAAGCACGCGCCAGAAGGGAATAGCCTTCGCCGACGGACCCAGCGTGACTTTCCATCCGTAGGCTTCGATCACATACATAATCACGGAGGGAATCAGCAGGACGAGGAGCGCGACCGGCCCCAATTGCGCTGCCGCGTCATAGATCTGTCCGGGACCGATATGCCAGACGATGAGAATGAGGGTGAGGAGACCGACAAAGAGTAGGAAGAGCTTAAGCACGGGTGGTGGCGGACGGTCTGATGACCCACAACATCAAGAGGGAGAACACCATGGATCCGATCGCGGCCATCCAGAGGAACCAATCGAGCTTGCCCAGCACCGCAAACAGCAGCACGATCACGGAGAAGTCCCGACTGGCGACGTTCTTGAGCATGGAGTCCGACCAGGCGGCCTGCACCGACGTCTTCCATCCACTCGCGGCTTTGATCTTCTGTGCGCGGGTGACGAGCCAGAACGAGAGTCCATTTCCAAGGATCGCTGCTAAACCCAAGGTCAAGGGGACCCACGCGCCCTCGCTCCCTGCCACGCGCAGATACGAACCCACCGCGATGCCGGCAAAGATCGCCATATGCACCACATTGTCCATCGCGATGTCGAGCCAGGCCCCGAACGGCGACTCGGTGAACGTCAGCCTGGCCACTTCCCCATCGCAACAATCGATGATCGCCGCCAATTGAAACAGGAGCGCGGCAATAATCCCGGCGCCGTAGGTCCCGATGCCGAAGCCGGCGGCGGAGACCAAGCCAACCACGGTCGCAATAATCGTAATGGCATTCGGCGAAAGACCTGCGGCAAGAAAGATACGCGTGAGCCAACGGGAAATCTTCCGATTGAAGAACCGGTCGACGAAACCCTCACACTCGCCCTTGAGCGAATTGAAGAGCTGCTTCTCGGCCGCCTGCACATCGGCAGCGTCGCGCACGTCTTGATACCAATGAGATCGGTTCGTCTCCGTGGACAGCACCCGAACCTGCCCTTCCACTGCGGCTCGTTCGAGCCATCGGCGGATCGGCACCCTGCCGGTTTCCACGCCGGTGTGGCCGGCACCACTCATGAAACTGGCCGGAAGCACCACCAGGTCTGTGGCCACCAGCGTTGCGTCGTCCTGTCTCGATGTGATCGAGAGGAGCCGTCCGTCCTGCGCCTTCACGCGCAGACCTGGCCGGCGTGACTGTCGATGTCGTTCACGATCGACACGTGCCACGACAATCGCCTGGCCCTCCTGCACTTCATGGCGCAGGCTTTCGATCAAGGGGCAGGAAAACACCCCCTGCACGCCAGACAGGAGACAAAAGCCATGTACTTCGGCCGCAAGCGCTTCCCAGGTGCGAGGATCATCCAAGGGAAACTCACGAATCGGCATCCAGCGCACAGGGATCGTGACACGCGGCCCTTTGCCCAACGCCTGCTTGAGCTGATCTTCCTCCGGCCCGACCAGCACCATGAGCTGCCGAATACCGGCACGCTGCAGCGTCAAGACCGTCCGCTGAAACAAGCCGATACCCACTACACTAGTAAGCGGACCCACCTCATCAGCATACAATCCCACCGATTCGCCAAAG
>JANOMG010000119.1:0-10335 GCA_031420175.1 Nitrospira sp. | reverse complement strand
TGTGGAAATCAGTGAAATACGAGCGGGTGTATGGACATGCCTACGACTCCGTCATTGAAGCCAGGCAGTCGATCATGCAATACATGGATTGGTACAATCAATCCAGGCCGCATTCGAGCCTGGACCGGCACACACCGGATGAGGCCTCTGCCGTGATGCTGCCGACGGGTAAACTGGCAGCGTAAGCATCAGCAGAGATTCCACTTGAAAAACTCGGGCGGCTGTTCAAAGGAATGGGGCCACTTCTCTATTTCCCTGAGGATCTGATGCCCAGATGTTTGCCGGTTCAGGCTCCTAGAAGGGAATTCTGATCCCCATTTGAAATTCATTCGGAACCAGGCTTTGCCCTGGCAGACCGCCGAAATTCAGGTTTTGTTGAGGCTGCATATTTGGCGTGAATGCACGGTCCAGCTCGGAGTTGTAGCCGGCCCCAAAGCCTGCGCCGATATAGGGAAGAAACGTCATATGCCCGGCAGAGTAGCGTCCACTGAGTGACGGCACTTCGCGGAACGGTGAGCCTGCAGAGGGTGTGATGGGCGTGGGGGCAACTTCAGATCCGGCATGGTCTTCTAGAAAGACGCTGCCGGTACTGTTGCCGAGGAGCATGTGTGAAGCCAGTGTCTTGTCAGCGTGCGTCAAGCTCAGTGCCAGATAAAGAGAAAAAATCACCAGAATCTTGAAACGAGTGTTCATGACTCGTACCTCCCGAATGGCTATGATTCATGATGTCTTCCAGGATCAGGGAATATCATCATGAAAAGCATAACACCTGCCACTCATTCAGGTAGTCACGATTTTGTAGAATTCAAGAGGCCGGGTGGACCTAGCTGGGGAATTCCCTTGTGCCCGATGTGAGACGAACGGAACTAAAATGTTACGGGGCCTGTTGCAGAAAGCAAATCGGTGCCGCTACCGCTGCGAGTACCACCGATAGCCTTGGTTCTCGGAGAAGCTGGCTTTCGGGGCTCCGCCTGGCTTTTCCAATAACAAGACTTTGAAGTCGAGGAGACCGAACCAGGCGGGATCTACTACGTCGTGGTAGTGGCAGCCGTGGAGTTTCGGGAGCATGTCGCCCAGGGCCTGTTGCAATTCCTTCTCCGTATAGGCACGCACAGGGAAGGGCTTGCTCATGGCCTGACAGAACCGCTGAATGGTATAGGCTGCGCCGGTGCAGAGCACTTTGGTGTCCGGTTTTATGGCGAAAAATTGTGGCAGCGAGAGATAACGTTCCTGGAATCCCAGCCAGCGCACGGCTTGCCGCAAGTGGCTGTATTGGACTTCGTACTCCGTATGGCCCGGCAGCTTGACTGGCGCGGGCCAGCCTTCTTCGATTCCGAATTCCGTAAGAAAGGCTCTGCCTCCTGGTTTTAGCACGCGCCAGAGTTCCGCCACGAATCGAAAGGGGCCGAGGTTGAAGATCACGTCTTTCGGCAGGTCCGTACCCAGCGGTAGCCGCACACGTCTGATCCAATCCAAGGCTTCCTGATGCTGCGGCGTCTCGCCGGTTCCCTCTTGGAGTTCTTCCCTGGTCAACTTCACCGGCGTCATGTCGGCCATGTTCTCGTTGTCGATGACGAGATCGACGGAGTGGTCTTTAAAGGGCAGCCATTCGCCGTTGGCGCGGGTGCCGATGCCGCCCCAGCCTCCGGCCTTGGCGCGGGTGACTTGCAGCGTGAGGAAGGGCTGTGTGATGTCGAGGGAGATATACCGGATGGTCTGCTTCTCAAACGGCAGCAGTTCCTTGCCCAATTCACGGGCGAGGTAGCCGAGTCCGCCGCCCACTTCCACGATGACGCGGGGCTTGGGGTTGAACCATCCCAGCTTCCGCAATTGCTTCATCAGGAGCCGGCCATAGGTCAAGCCGTTGAGTGTCTCGTTCGGCTCCCGGAAGAGGTGCGACACGGTGGTTTCGATGAGGTCGAAGTGGCCGTCGTCTTCGCCGCTGTCGGAGAGTGCATGGTGATGGAAATCTTCAAGATGCGCTTCTCCCTCAAATCCTTCCTGTCCTGACCAGCCTTCCCTGATTTCTTGGAGGAGCAGGTCCCACTTGGCCTTGTGGCGGTGGCCGCCAGGAGGTGCAGTTCCGAAGTAGCACAGCGAGTAGGTGGGCAGCGCCCAATGTTCCAAATGCCATTGTCCCGGCTGTCCGTCCGGTCCGCAGACCTTCGTCCCGTACTGTTCCACCAGTGCGCCAACGGACGTGTGACCGTTCATCGCCTGTAACATCTCCAGGCCGGTACGATTCAGACGCACGATCGGAAGGTTGTCATCGAGGGGGGCGAACCACCATTCGTCTTCACGGTGCTGATAGGCGATGAGATCGGGGATGTGCCAGGCCAGGAGACTGAGCGTTTCTCCGGTGAGGCTGAGCGGTTGGTGCGCGGCGACAGTTGGTTTCATGATCTGTTCTTCTGATTTCGAGGGAGGCAGACTACACGACGGGCTGGGATTCTCGCAAGACCTCAAGTACGTGAAGCTGTCTTGTGGTCTGTCTCGTTGTCGTCCGGTCTCTCTGGTCTGTCTGGTGCCAGACGAGATAGACCAAATAGACGACGAGTTCTAGAGCTGAGAAGGGAGCTGTGGGCCGTCCGTGACGGTGATGACTCCGCGCATGATGGGGTGAATGCGGCAGAGGTAAGGGTATCGGCCTGGAGCGAGCCCTGGAAGTGCAAAGGTGCCGTTGGAGAGCATGAGGCCGGAATCGAAGGCGCAGTGATCGCCGTCTGCCAAACAGCCGGTGTGGTGACGGTATGTTCCGTTGCGGTGGGGTTTTCCCACTGAATTGGAGAGCCGGTCGAGACGGTGACAGACTTCGGCACAAAGTAGGGGGAGCCACTTTCGATAATGATGGCGGTGTACGGGGGCGTCGCTGCCGTCGGCCAGGCCGAGAGCAGTCCCACGGTGAGTAACACAACGATGAGTAGGCGAGGGGTCATGGGGCTCCCTGAACAGTCTGCTCTCTCTCCCAGAGAGCCGTTTCGGTTGAGAAGGATTCGACCCTCTTCTTGCTAACCATTTTATCATGTCAGTGACGAAAGAGCATGGGCGCGAACTGGTGAGAGGAGCGATCTTTTCTGCCTCTTGCCAGAGGCGGTAGGGGTGTGAGTTGCAAGACCTCACAAGTTCATGCTAGATGGAGACCGCGTCACACATCCAACGGATGAGAGAGGATAAATTCGATGGTGAAGAAGAAACAGCCGGCGAAGAAAACCCCTGCGAAGGCGAAAGCCAAGGCGAAAGCGAAACCAGTAGTGAAGAGGGCAGCGAAGAAACCTGCTGCGAAAAAAGCTGTCACGAAAACCGTCAAGAAACGCTCTGCCGCGGCATCGAAGCCAGCGCTGAAAAAACCGGCGGCAAAAACGGTATCAGCCCTGTCGTCCAAACCCGCGTCTCCAGCCCCCGTCAAGAAACCCGTGCGGTCGTTGATGGATGAGGACGAGGATCAGAAGCCCGTGTCATCGCGGTCGATGGGGTCACCGACGCCGAAAGATTCCGATCTGGAGGATGAGTTGGTCGATGACGATGTCGATATGGCCGATGACGCTGATGAAGTCGATGAAGACGTGGAAGAAGAGCTCACGCTGGATGGGGAAGATGAAGACTCGGATTTCCTCGAAAAACCAGAGAGCCGGCTAGAGGACTCAGACGAGTACCACACGCATTGACACCCGCATGGGATGCCCGGTCTCACCGAGTCGTCCTGCGAGATGATGCTGGGACTCTGCCCCGGTTTCATGGCATCCGTTCTGCCCGTGTGGGATTTTCCTGCTGAAGACCCGCGATGAATTGCCTATGAGTCATTTTTTGTTCGTGGCCGGGGCCTTGCGAGAGCGCACCTCGGAGGAAAGTGCCGAGCTGCAACTCGGGCATGGTCTCTGGGGACTCTGCACTGGGTTGATCCGGACGAATCTCCAGACCTATCTCGATGCGCAGTCCCGTGGGCTTGTGTACGTGCTGAAGGTCGGCCTCTGTGCCGAGTTTCAGATCCTTTCTCCTGTATTGGACTTCTCCGCGTTGGATGCGTTCCTCAGTGACGAACTGAGAACTGAAGCCAGATTTGGCTTTGTGCGGATCGGCGGGGTGTGCCGGTTGGCCTGCCCGTCCGCTGTGAGTCAGTCGCTCCTACTCAATGTGCTGCAGATTGCCGATCAGGCCGAACTCAGTCGACGATTGACGTTGGGCATGCATCGGCTGACGCAAGCAGAGTATGACGCCATTATGCTGGGAGCCACGGGAGCGGCAGCGTAGCAGGATGCTCAAAAAGGCCGTTCAGCAAGGCCGCAGCGAGTGAAGGGCCGAGGCGTACCCTTGGGGTACGTTGAGGGTTTGAACGATGCGAGCACGAAGCTGGCGGGCTTTTTCAGCATCCTGTTTTAGATTCGTTGGCCTGTCATGAGCAGATACGCCTCATCGATCGTGTCGACTTCCTTCACCGTCACATTGAGCTGAAATCCCAATTCGTTCAGGTTCCATCGCGCGTCATGAATCTGCCCGCGTGGAACTAATACGGTGCGATAGCCTTCTCGTGCAGCAGCACGAATCTTATCCGGGATGCTGCCCACCGGGCCGATCTGTCCTCCTGGTTCGATGGTTCCGGTCAGGGCAATTCCTCGCTGAATGTGCTCACCCTTGAATAGGGCAATGAACCCCACGGCCATCGCCGCGCCGGCGCTTGGTCCGTCGCTGCCGGTGGGTTGATAGGCCACTCCCTGCACAGACACCGTTCCGCTATGCTGGACTGAGGGTGTGCGTTCGACAGCATAGCTAAAGGCCTGAGACATGGCGCCCAGGTGGGCATTGCCCAGCCGTACGCCGACAAGGAGCCATTGAAGCTGTACGGGATTCGGCTCCGGTTTCTTGTCCCACCACATCATCAAAATTTCAAACACGCCCAGATTGTTCTGACGAATAGCCGCCAGGACCGGGAGTTCGATGATCGTGTCAGCGGAGACTGGGACCGGGATTCCACAGAGGAGGGTGATCACTAGTGTGCCGATGGCAGCAAGATGACGTGGCATCGTGGGGCTCCTTCGTGGGATGAAACGCTGAGCGATGAACGATGATGAGAGGCACGATTGTCCCTTCAGCGTTCCGTGTTGTTCGTTCTCGAAAGTGTAGCAAGTTCGGTTGTGCCGTACAGTGTTTCAGCGGTTCTTGTCTTGCGTTGGGTCGTGGTCTTCCGTATAAGGGCCTGCATGATGAATCGGATAGGTGCATGGATCATAGTGGGAGGGCTGGCCTTTCTCGGGCTGCTTCCCATTGCTGTTGCCTCGAATTGCCAGGTGGAGCAGCCTCATTCAGGGCCGGGAGCGGCGTTCACGCTACATGTGGGTGCCGACTGCACGGAACCGGAGCGGGAGGCGCGAGCGGTGGATGCGACGCAGCTGCTCCAGGCGCTCAAGGAGGGGAAAGGCATCAATCTCTCAGGGGTGGTTGTCCGCGGCGATTTGTCTCTGGATACATTGCCCGTGGGTCCGTTGCCGTCCGAGCTTGAGGGGATGAAGGAACTGCATGGCCGCGAGATCCGCGTGATTTCCGGTTCCATGACGATCGTCAATTCAGTGGTGCGCGGAGCGATCAGGCACCAATCGAGACAGGGACTGCTGGTGGTGAAGGGGCCTGTGACGTTCAGCGGGACCAGGTTCGAGCAGATCGTGGATCTCTCACAGTCCCTGTTCGTTCAGCCTGTGACGTTGTCAGGCGCGGTGTTTTTGCAGGAGAGTTATTTTGTGCAGGGTCGATTTCTGCGCGACCTCTTTGCGGAGAAAACGGCCTTTGGCCCGCACACGAGATTTCATCGATCTGTCTTTCAGGGGCCGGTCACATTCCAGCAGTCGGGGTTCAACGGGATAGCGGAGTTCTTGGAGGTGGTCTTTGAAAAGGATGCCAATCTGTCGCGCACCTATTTCAAGTTAGGCACCGGGTTTTCCGGGAGCCGTTTTCACGGCTTGGCGGATTTCTCTGAAGCCACGTTCGATCGTGAGGGGTTCTTTACCTTTACCCTGTTCGAAGGGGACGCGTATTTTCGCCGGGCCACGTTTCGATCGATAGCAGATTTTTCCGATGCCACGTTCAAGGGACGAGACGACTTTTCCAAAGTCTTTTTCGAGAAGGGGCCGCTGTTTACCCGAGCGACCAGATCGGCGACCCAACAGGCACCCCTGGGGCTCGAAAATCAGACCGTGCAGTACGCGATCATCCTCTCCCTCCTGATCTTCAGCGCCATGTTGATCGCCTACCTGATTCGGGCGCGGTGAAGGGGAGGCTTCCACCACCCACCACTACTAATAGGTGGAGGCTTGCTCCTCTCCCCCAAAGCTGGTATAAGTCCGCTTGTGGATAACCACTCAGACTCTGCCGAACAAACCGAATTACCCTATCAAGTTCGCATCGAGAACTTTGAGGGGCCGCTTGATCTCTTGCTCCATCTGATTAAGAAGAGCGAGATCAATATCTATGACATTCCCATCCATCTGATTGCTCAGCAATACCTGACCTATATTGAGACGATGGAAGATCTCAACCTGACTGTCGCAGGGGAGTTTCTTGTCATGGCGGCGACCCTGATTCAGATTAAATCCAAGATGCTGCTTCCCGTCGATGAGACGGCGGTTGATGAGGAAGACGGGCCTGATCCACGTGAGGAATTGGTGCGGCGCTTGCTCGAGTATAAGCAGTTCAAAGAAGCCGCCAATCAGTTGGATGAGCACGAGCGGTTGTGGCGGGAGATCTACAGTCGAGAGCAGAGCCCGACGGTCGAATTGGAGTCGGATGAGTCGCTGCTGGACAATGTGAGCCTGTTCGATCTCGTGGATGCGTTGCAAGGGATCCTGAATCGCAATCCCGGCAAGACCTTCATGGAGATCCTGCCCGATAATTTGACGGTTCGGGAGCGGATGAACTCGATCCTGGAAATGTTAGAGGGGCAGGAGTCTGTGAATTTTGTCGAGCTCTTCGAGCCGTCCTGTCATCGGCTGGTGATCATTGTGACGTTTTTGGCGTTATTGGAACTGATGCGGCTTCGAACGGCCCGGGTGTTCCAATCGGAAAACTTTGGGCCGATTCTCGTGTCGCGTGCCTTTTCACTCGTACCAGACCCGGCGGAATTAGATGATGCTGAATGGAGGGGAGCATGAGCTCAACCGTGGAACAAGAAACAGACGACATGACTTTGGTCGAAACCGCGCCGGTTATTGAAGGCGTCGAGGTGCCGGAGCCGGAAGTGGCTGCAAAGGAAGCTGTCGCCGAGACGACGATGAACAGCCAGGCTGTCGCCATCGACATGCGGGAACTGAAAGCGATTCTTGAAGCCGTCTTGTTCGTGTCGCCGGAACCGGTGCCGGTTGCGCGGCTGATGTCGATTGTGGGGACGGTCTCAAAAGCCGAAGTGGTTCAGGCGCTGGACATTCTTACGCACGATTTAGATCAGGAAGGGCGCGGCATTCAACTGGTGCAGGTTGCTGGCGGGTATCGGCTGGTGACGAAGCAGGAGTATGGGCCCTGGCTGAAACGGATGGATAAAGCCAAGGCGGCGCAAAAGCTTTCTCGCTCCGCGCTCGAATCCCTCGCCATTATTGCCTACAAGCAGCCGCTCGTGCGATCTGAGATCGAAGAGATTCGTGGCGTCGAAACGTCCGGTGTCCTGCGCACCTTGTGTGAGCGCAAGCTGGTGCGGATCGTCGGGCGAAAAGACGTGCCCGGCCGGCCCATCATGTATGGGACGACCAAGTTCTTCCTCGAGCATTTCGGGTTACAAGATCTGACCCAGCTCCCGCCGTTACGTGAATTCAAAGAACTCGGCGAGTCCGAGCAGGCGCTCCTGCCGATCGAAGAGGAGTCGCTGGTAGTAGTCGAGACCTCTGACTCGTCCTATTTCGAAACCGTCATGAGTGATCGTGTAGAAGGTGAGGTCGAGCTGGCGTTCGATGGAGAGACCAACGAGACGCTACTCCAGGAACCGGTCGAAGAATCAGTCGAACAGGCCTGAGCTTCAATAGGCCTGCCGCTCCTTCTCCCATACCTTCCCTATAACGGGGGCCCTCGCGGCTCTTGACTGCGCGCGTCGAGCGACTGTGATCGCTCTAATTGATCCATCCAAGCTCGCTTGCTTTCCCTCTCTTGGAAGGGCACCCAGGTTGGTCTACGTGCGGCCGTCGAACGAGGCCCTTCTCAGGGCGCGCGTTCCGGGAACACAGGACCAACGTGAGTGTCCTTCCAATCCGTTTTATCGTGGAGGCCCCGCGAGCGCGAAGAGCGGCGGGGAACCCCGTTGACTCCCCTCGAGCCGCTTTGTTAGACTTCCCGTTCTCAATCTAAGTTGTTGAAAGAGGCGAAGTTCTTCGATTTCACCCGGTCCTGTCACACGAGGCACCACCAATGATTAAAGCATGGCTACTCGACGAGATGTTTCGGTGTAATCGAACCCATCTGACCATCGAAGAAATCCAGGGAGAATGGGGTGCCGGCGATTCGATCGCCGAAGAAGAAGAACTTCCTCTACCTCCGGCGAACGTGGCCGCGAAATCGGGGAATGGCCGGGCCACCATTACCTGGGATCCCGTCCCCGATGCCATGTACTACAATCTCTATTTCAAAACGACCAAGGGCGTGATGATCAAGTTCTCAGACCTCACGCGTCCGATTGCCGGCGACGACGACTTCAAAGCCGTCATTGGGGTGACGAAAGAGAACGGCACCTGCGTGGAAGGCATTCAGAGTCCGTTTGTCCATGACGATCTTGCCAACGGGACCTGCTACTACTATGTGGTTACCGTGGTGACGCAGAAGGGGGAGAGCCTCGAGTCGCAAGAGGTCATGGCGATTCCCTCGCCCTATCTGTCGGCGATGTGTATCGGCCGGGAAGGCGTGGATGAGGGGGAGTTCAGCTCGCCCACGGGAATCACGCTCGACAAGGACGGCAATATCTACGTGGCTGATACGGACAACCATTCGATTCAGAAGCTCGATAAGTCTGGGAAGTTTGTCGCGCGATGGGGCGGCGATCCTTCTTCTCAGGAAGGGAGCTTCTACTATCCTCGTGGCTTGGCCATCGGGCCGAATAACGTGTTGTACATCGCAGATAGCGGCAACAACCGTATTCAGAAGTTCGATCTCGACGGCAACGTGATGCAGGCCTGGGGTAAGTTTGGGTTTGCCTGGCGCGGGGCCGATCTGGGCCGATTCGACGTGCCCTGGGGGTTGGCGACGGACGCAGAGGGAAATCTCTACGTCTCCGACACGAGCAACGCGCGGATTCAGAAGTTTACGTCCGACGGGCAGGCCCTGCTCAAGTGGGGACGTGACGGGAGCTTCGATGGTGCGTTCTTTTTCCCCCGCGGCGTGGCGGTCGATTTCGTCGGCAATATCTTTGTGGCCGATGAAAGCAATAATCGTATTCAGAAGTTCGATGCCCGTGGGAGCTTCCTGGCCAAGTGGGGTCGCGAGGGCGCTGGCCCCGGGCAATTCAAGTCCCCCTGGGGGATTGCCTGCGATGCGCTCGGCAACGTCTATGTGGTCGATACTGGAAACCATCGCATCCAAAAGTTCGATGGCAATGGGACGTTCCTCTGTGCCTGGGGAAACCGCGGACGAGCAGAAGGGCAGTTGAATTATCCCTACGGGATCGCGGTCGACAAAGAAGGCGCGGTGTATGTGGTCGACAGCGGCAATGGCCGCATCCTCAAGTATGTGCCGACGGACGAAGAGCTCAGTCGCGGGAAGGACGCCGCAGCCACCAGCCTGGTGCCGAGTGAGACGCCCCCCCCCCATAGCGTGGCGGTCAAAGCCGGCGATACGGAAGCCTTCCTCAGTTGGATGGCGGTCCCTGGTGCCCAGTCCTATAACCTGTATTTCAACACCATTCCAAAGCTCACCACCCAGACGGCGACGAAAATTGAAGGCGTGACGAATCCCTATGCGCACTCCGGGCTCTCGAACGATACTCCCTACCACTATGCCGTGACCGCGGTGTTCGAGACTGGCGCTGAAAGCGAGTTGTCGAGCGAAGTGACGGCCATGCCGGTACTCATCGATATCACGGCGCCGCAAAATCCCTATGCCGTGATCAATCATGGCGCCTTCATGACGAATACGCCGGAAGTCATCGCCACGATCTCAGCGAACGATGTCGATACCGGAGTGGCGGCCTACTTTATCTCCGAGGCGCCTATGACCCCCATGGCGGGGACACCGGGCTGGGTCGATGTGACGCCGGCCACCAAGTTCGGTGCGACGATTCCGTTTATTTTGTCGCTGGGAGACGGGCAGAAGTCGATCTACGTTTGGTTTAAGGATGTGGGCGGAAACGTCTCCACCCCTGCGGGCACCACGATTTTG
>JANOMG010000118.1:0-41670 GCA_031420175.1 Nitrospira sp. | reverse complement strand
GTGACCAAACTGACGACCTGCCGTTTGGTCGACACATGATTCACCACCATAAAAAAGACGAAGAAATATTCAAAGTATTTCAGGATGAAGAAGAATCCCGTCAGTGGACGAACCCGTCCGGCGATGACGCCGATGAGTGTGGCGAGCACACAGGCCAGCATGTAGTAGGCGATGGGACGATTGAGTGGCGTCTCGCGAATGAGGGCCAGATCACGATAGATGATCGTTTTGACCAACCAACTGAATCCGATAATCACCAGCAGGAGATCGTCCACGCGCAATGAGAGGTCACGCGCTCCGACGCCTCTACCGTCCACATGACCGACCGCAATTTCTGGAGAGAGCAACATGGAAAAGATGAGAAGAAAGAGCGCGGCGGGAACCGAGGTGAAGGCGATCAGAACGATGAGAAAACCGAAGACAACCTGGACGCCGACCATCGGGGTCGTCAGCGTAAGGCCGAACGCGAGTACGGCGGCCAACACCGAAACGATGACGGCATCTTGCGGTTTCACCAATGACGCATGCATGGAATGTCGGCTCCTAGCGACGCGTCAGCGATATTCGTAGCGGTACACACCGTAATCCGGCGTGACCTCGGACTTCACGTTCGTCAAGACGATGCCCATCACATTGGCCTGCGCATGATCCAGCAGGAACTTGGCTCGCTTGAGGGCGTTCCGACCGATTCGGCCGACTTGGTAGACCAGAATCGTCCCATCGACGCGCGAGCTGAACGTGACCGCATCTGTGACCGGGAGAATGGGAGGAGAATCGAACAGGACAAGGTCATATTCCTCATTCATCTCATTCACGAGTGTCTTAATCTTATTCATATTCAGGAACTCGTTGGGATTGCCGACCTCCGACCCACTGGTCAAGATATGCAGATTATCCAATCCCGGCGTACTCATTACACGATCGACTCCCATCGGGCCGAGCATCAGATCCGTGGCTGACCGGACATGGTGACGCCAGGACGTACTGCCGACTAGGGCATCCGACAGCCCAGGGACCCGCTCGAGACCCAGCCGCTGATGCACGATCGGCCGCCGAAGGTCTGCGTCGACGAGTAATACCCGTTGCCCTTCTTGAGCGAGCGTAATCGCCAGATTGGTCACACAGGTGCTCTTGCCTTCTCCAATGCCTGCGCTGGTAAAAAGAATGGATTTGACCTTCCGATCCATGCTGGCGAATTGAATGTTCGTCCGCAACGACCGCAGACTCTCGGACAGCACGGACTTCGGGTCGATCAAACAAATGAGTTTCGAGAAATTCTCCACGGACGACGCAGAGGCACGGGCAGGAAGCGCCGTACGGGCCGCCTCTTCCATTTCTTTCCCGTCAAACTGAGGAATGACGCCGAGGACAGGCACTTTCAGAAACTCTTCAATCCCTTCGATCGTCCCGATCGACGTATCGAACGATTCGCGCGCAAAGGCGACCACGATGCCGAGAAAGATTCCCATGAGCGAGCCCACCAGGAGGTTCAACTGCGTATTGGGCGCATTGATCGGTGCCCTGGGCATGATGGCCGGCGCCACGATCGTGACTTCCTCGATCTGTTCAGCACTCTTGATCTGCAGCTCTTGATGCTTGGCCTTGAGCGTCGCCAACAGGTCGGCGTTGACTTTTACCTCACGCTCGAGCCGGCTCATTTGAATCGCCGCGCGCGGGAACTGCAAATACCGGCCACGGTAACGATCTCGCTGATCCAGAAGCGTCGCCTCGCGGTCCTGCATGGTCTTGAGCTTGGCTCGAAGTTCAAGGACCATCTCGCCCCTGACGTTGTCGATCTTCTGCTGCTGTTCTCGAACTTGCGGATGATCCGTTGTGTAATTGATCAAGAGGGTGTTGCGTTCCTGCATGAGATCGAGAAGACGTTGATTCAGGATCGTGAGCAGCGCATTCTGCTCCTCCGTGAAGATCCGGCCGGTTTGATTACCAATCACGGCATCGGTTCGATTGAGCACCGAGATCTGCCGCTCGCCTTCCGCCCGCTTTCGCATGACCTCATTGTGCTGCTCTTCCAGCTTGGTGAAGGTCTCCAGCGCAGCGCGTGCCTCATCGGTCAGAAAGACCTGGCCCTCGCGTTCCCGAAAAGCCCGAAGCGCGTCTTCAGCATTGTTCAACTGTTTTTCAAGCCCAGCCAGCTGTTCCTCGACAAACCGCCTCGATTCCATCACGAGCCGATTCCGGGTCATGATGTTTTCCAGCCGATAGGCATTCGCCACAGAATTGGCCGTCTTCTCTGCCGTCTCCGGTTGATCCGAGGTCGCCGTGATGCGGATGATGTTCGTATCGCCTTCCCGTTGGGTCTTAATTTCCTGCCCAAGGTTATAGACCATGTTCAGGTAGACCGCCGACCGCTTCTCTTCCACCGTCACGCTGGCTGGCACCAGCCCTAATTCCATCGCCACGCGCTCCATGACCGGGAACCCCCGAATAAACTCGGTCTGGGAATTGAGGTCGTTGGCATTGGAGAACGACATGGTCTCGATCAGTTGTTGAGCCACCGTACTCGTTCGGTCGAACTTCACCCGTGCGGAGGCCTCGTACAGCGGACTCGGCTTGAACATTTCCGAAAACAGAAACGTGAACAACACAACCAGGCCCGCCGCGAGCAGAATAAGATACTTCCGCTTCTTGACGATCAGCCAGTAGTCGATGACGTTGAGTTCGTATTGGGCCATAGGATCAGCGTCCTTCTCTCGTCTCGCTTGTGACGATCATCGCCCCAACAACACGGGGATAATAAATGCCGGGTAGAATGGCGCAATCCCGGCCGAAATGATCGGCATAATCTTTTTCCCAGCTTCAGAAGCATCGCCCAAGTGTTCGCGCGGCACAAAGACGATATCGTTTTCCTCCAACGCGAGATTCCTCGTCATATCACCATAGGTAAACACGCGCGCGAGATCGGCCATCAACATATTCGGTTTTGAAAGGTCGCCGCCTCGGATCACCCGGACTTCTTCCATCAATGCCGTTTCATGATACATGTCGACTGCGGCAAGGGCCTGTAACACGGTCATATGTCTCGACATGGGCACCATCCCGGGTTTTTTCACATCCCCGAATACGAAGACACGCTTGACCTTCAATACCTTTTTCTTCAGCAACACTTGCACACGCGGCTGTTTCATGTAGGGAATCGCCGCTTCCTGGACGCGGGCTTCCGCCACGGCCGCGGTCATGCCTCCAACATCCACTTCCATGAATCCCACAGAAATCTTTCCGTTCTCCCGAACCACGCTAGAGAACTTTTCCTCGCCGGCGCCGCGGCGAATCACCACCTCGAGCGTGTCACCAGTTTCGACTGGCGTTTCTGCAGTCGGGACGGTTTCATCGGCGTAGACATCTCCCTTCGGCAACGGCGGGACCACCGTTCCAGGCGGACTGATGGCCGATGGAGGCAACGAGGAACTCGCCGGATTGTGGCATCCGATGAATGCTATCGCGCAAATCGAGCCGGCCCCCAGAAGACCTATGAGATGTCGGGATATGAGCTGTCGCACGTTCGCATCTCCTCTTGTTCTATCGCGAATCAACCGATAAGGAACCGAGAGGCATCACTTCCACAATGTGAAGGGACGTGTCGGCCCGCAAGTCCACTGTCTTTGATAACGGTGACTGACCAGAGAGAGCCTGTTGCGAGATCTGTAAAATCGGACGCAGCGGGTACTGGCGATTTAGTTGAAACACGATCCCGGTTTCCCCCGTATTCAAGCGAACGGCCGTGCCTAAGGGATAGATCGAGAGTTGATCGATCAACCCCTTCAGAAGATGGTGCGGAAACACCGTTTTGCCTTCGACGAGTAAGGTACGAATCGCCCGGTGGGGGGACCCTCCACTTCGATGAGGCCGCGCACTCATTAACGCATCAAACACGTCTGCCAGCCCGATGATGAGCGCGACTTCGTCAATCTGATTCCCCGTTAACTGACTTGGATATCCGCTGCCGTCCCATCGCTCATGTTCTTGGAGGATCACCGTTCCGATCCATGGATAGACGTCTCCTGCATCCTTGAACAGGCGGGCTCCATGCTGTGGGTGCTCCCTCATCTGCTTGCGTTCTGCCTCTGTCAATGTCCCAGGCTTGTACAATACCGAATCCGAGAGGAGGAACATACCGAGATCGTGCAGCAATCCAGCCAAGGCAACCCGTTCGAGCTTCGCCGGCTCATAGCGGAGCGCTTCTGCAATCTTCACACTCACAATGGCGACGTTCACGGCATTCTTGACGAGATAATCACCGGCATCTTGCTGTAAAACCGTCTGAACCAGCTTGTCATGAGCGCCGATAGACGCCACAATGCCGGATGCGATCCGGACTAACTCATCGACTGTCCACGGCTGCCTTGCCTGAACCGCACGCTTGATTCCTAGAAGTTCAAGGCATGCACATTGATACCAATTGATCTCTGCAACAGACGGTATGGGTGTGGAAGGTGTAAGAGGGAGGCCGGTCGGCGCAAGCGAGCGAATTGCACTTTTCGCATCAGGGCCAAGGGCGTCCTGACTTGACTGCCCTCGAAGAAGATCGGTTAATCGCGTCACTTTATCTCCGGCCTCTCTCTCATGCTCAGATGTGCCACATGCGGCTAGCGGCTATTCGCCCGTCTTCCGACAGGAAAAGGCGTGACTGGCTTCTCTTCCATTTTGGCAAACTCTCGTTCCAACATCGCCCTGATGAAGCCACTGGTGGTGTATCCCTGCTGCTTCAGGTTATCGAGCTGGGCTTTGAGGTCGAGCGGTAACTGAATCACAATGCGTACGAGTTTTGGCATACCCTGGCTCCCTTAAAAATAGACACACACAGACTAACCCACCACGAATGGTTGCACATGCTATGCCTTGCTAGCACATGATGAGAGATGAACAAAATTGAGGCCTTATGCTATGGAGTCTTCACTGAGTGGGAAGGGACGGACGAAATTCGTCTTGCCAAGACGTGAAATGTGCAGTCTCTCATGCTCGGAACGACCCGCGAGTCAGCAGCAACGGTCATGAGGGGGCCTTCACGCCATGCGGCAGGGTACACATTACCGACCTCGCCACTGAGTCCACAGCCGAGTCCAATTCGCCCGTTCACATGCCCACAAACACGAGGCGCTGTTCGTCGGCTGCCACACCAAGTCGCGTGTTCGATGCACATGAAGTGCCGCCTCGGAGATCCCTCCGTCAAACCACACCCCGCCGTCTCGATCAGTTCGCAATACCATACTCCCTTCGGCCGCATACGCATCAAGAACGGCCCCAGCCGGGTGCCTGTACGAATTATGGCGACCAGCTGAGAATACAGCATACTGGGGATGCAACGAGGCCAACCAGTCACGATTCAACGAACTCACCGCCCCGTGATGAGGCACCTTGAGAACCTCAATCGGATCATACGGCGTCGATCGCGTCATCCTCGATAAGCCATCTCGCTCGACATCCGCGGCAAAGAGCATGGTATGGAGACCACAAGTCAGACGCGTCACCACCGAGCGATTATTCAATCCGTGCCCGCCCACATGGCTCTCGCGGAGCGCCACATCAAGAGGCTCCTCCGCTGGCGGGTTGAGGGCCACCATCCGACAGGGGCCTGATGACAGGATCTCCTGTCCCTCTCTGGCTACCCCCTCTTGTAGTCCTCTGAAAGCCAGCGACTGCTGCAGCCGCCGATAGAACGGTTCTTCACGAGTCTCTCCCGACCCCCAATAGTTCTTCACGTTGAAATGGCCGATCACCCAAGCCAGTCCTCCGACATGATCAAGCTGCGGATGGGTCCCGATGACCTGGTCGATGGTGCGGATTCCCCTGTTCCAGAGATAGGGGGCTACGACCCCACGGCCCATGTCAAATCTCTCATAGGTCGCTCCTCCATCGATCAAAACGACCTGACCATCAGGCAGCTCAACGACCGCACTATCGCCCTGTCCAACATCCAGGAACGTGACTCGGAAATGATCCCCATCAGGAAACATCCGTGGAGACCAGGCCCACCACAACACAACCAACAGCGCTCCGGTGCCTGCTGCTAAGCGAAATGCTGCGCTGCCCACTCGTTGCCACAGCAATCCGAGACAACCATAGAACACCAATATGGTAAGTACCGAAGGAGCCGCAACATGCCATTCCCCTCCCGGTAGCATCGACACGAAACGGACCGCTGCCACAAAATGTTCGAGGCACCACTGATTCAGCGACGCCAGGGGCAGCAACGTTCCCCCTATCATGATTTGCAAAATTCCGGCACCAAGTCCGAGTGGAACCAACAGGACTCCCATCACGGGAACGGCCACCACATTGGTAAACAGACCGAGCCAAGGCAATTGATTGAAATAGTACGCCACAAGAGGAATGGTCACCACGGTAACCACTCCGCTCATGAGCACCGAATCTCTCCCCCATCGAGTGCAGGTTTTCAGAAAAGACGGCTCGTTCGGTAACTCCTCCCCGTCAGCAGCAGTCGGCCAGGAGAGCCACCCCGCAATGGCCATGATAGATAAGAAGGAGAGCTGAAAGGAGATATCGAACAGCGCCTGAGGATCGTGGAGCAGGATCCCCACTGCGGCGGCAGAGAGGGCATGGAACAGACGGCGCTCCTGTCCAAGCCAGATCGCACTAAGCCCCACAGCCACCATCAACAGCGACCGCATCGTCGCGAGCTCTGCCCCGGCCAGGCAAGCGTAGCCTGCGACAGGAAGGAACGTACAGACAGCAGCTATGCGAGTCGGTGTGATTCTCCGAGACAGCGCAAGCAGCCAATCGGCAGGCAACACAATCATCGCCCATCTGACAACTGCAAAAATGAGCACCGCGACGAGGCCCAAGTGGCTCCCTGAAATAGACAGAAGATGGACTGTCCCGGTTACCATGAACTGATCACGCAGGTCTGGGTCCAAATACCCTCGATCACCGATGATGATGCCCAGATAGAGTCCAAGTGCAGGCTGGGGAAGGGTGTGCAGCGCAGCGAGCCGAATACTGCCTCGCCACCGATCAAATTGATTCCAGATCGCCCACCAGGCATGCGCACGCCCGGACTCAAGAAGCTGCACCGCCTCAGATCCCGTCACCGTGGCAATGGCATCGATCCCTTGGTGCTCAAGATAGACCGCATAGTCGAATCCACTAGGATTCAATGACCCGCTCGGACGCCGCAACAAAGCCCGAAAACGGACCCGATCGCCTTGATAGAATATTCGCTCCGAGGTGCGCCAGGTTAGCCGAACATATCTGGACGCTCTCGACGTGCCGGGTGGATCATCCGACCTGATGATCATGACCAACCGATCTGGCGACTGTTGCACCGGTGCCACGATGCGACCAGACACCTCGATCACGGTATCGGATGAGTGACCGGCCAGCGGGTCCTGGGCAGCCAAGTTGACGGCCACGCTCCAATAGACGACTCCCACCATCACTGCTCCGTAGAGCCAAGTCGCCTGGCGAAAAGAGATCCGATTCAATTGTTCAAGGAGGAAGGCGCCCAACGCAGCAAGGAGAAGCAGGCACGAAGCAGAAATGGGGAAATAGGGAAACTGTGATCCGATGAGGAGCCCGGCAATGAAGCCAACGGTGAGGAACGGTAGCATGAGCCTACCTTAATGGAGGGCGACAGCGCTAACCAAGATGAATCTTGACGACGTCGACAAGACGATTGGCCACCTCGCGAATCGTGTCATCACACTCTCCCTCGACCATCACACGCAAAAGCGATTCGGTCCCGGAATAGCGCACCAACACACGTCCGCTGCCGTTGAGGCGCTGCTCACTTTCACGAATGGCCTGCTGCAATTCTGGAACCGTGTCGAGCTTCGGTTTCTTTGTCACCTTCACGTTAAGCAATACTTGCGGTACCGCCGTCATGGCCCGTGCCAACTCTGATAGTGGCTTGCCCGTGCGCTTCATCAGCGACAACACTTGTAACGCCGACAACAACCCGTCTCCAGTTGTATTATGATCCAGAAAGATGAAGTGCCCCGACTGCTCCCCTCCGAAGTTATATCCATCGGCCGACATCCGTTCGAGCAAGTACCTATCGCCAACGGCAGTCCGCACGAGGGCGATGCCTGCCTTCGTCATAGCCAGTTCCAGTCCGAAGTTGCTCATGACGGTCCCGACCACCGTCTCCTTCGCCAATTGCCCCTGGCGATGAAGGTCGAGCGCCAGCATCGCCATGATGTGATCGCCATCCACGACAGTCCCTTGCTCGCAGACAAAAATGGCGCGATCGGCGTCCCCGTCCAAAGCGACTCCAATATCGGCTCCCTGCTCACGGACTGCCTGCTGCAGCAGTTGCGGGTGGACAGCTCCACAGCCGGCATTGATGTTCATCCCGTCTGGTGTATCGCCAATCACCTCAACCTTCGCTCCGAGTTCACGCAACACCTTTGGCGCGACCTTGTAGGCTGCACCATTTGCACAATCGACCACCACTTTGATCCCCTGAAAGTCGATGTCTTTTGGCAAGGAACGCTTGACAAACTCAATATACCGCCCCTCGGCATCATCGATTCGATAGGCCTTCCCAATGGCATCGGCCGTCGGACGAAGATGGGCGATCTCGTTCGAGACGATCAGTTCCTCAATACGAGCTTCCATCTCATCGGGTAACTTCAATCCATCGTTGGAGAAAAACTTGATGCCATTATCCTGATACGGATTGTGCGAAGCCGAGATCATCACCCCCGCATCGGCACGAAGACTCCTCGTTAAGAACGCAATCGCCGGGGTCGGCATCGGACCAACCACCAAGACATCGACACCCATCGAGCAAATCCCGGAGATCAACGCCGATTCCAACATATAACCGGAGATGCGGGTATCCTTCCCGATCACGATCTGATGGCGTCCGGCTCGGCGCATAAACAAATGCGCCGCGGCCCGCCCCAGCTGCATCGCCATTTCGCTGGTCATTGGATCGAGGTTGGCGACCCCTCGAACCCCGTCTGTGCCGAACAATTTACGCATGTTGAGCTTTCATGGATACGGTCGTTTCTCGACTGATTGCCACGGACACCTGCATCACGTCTTTCATGCCACGCACATCATGCACGCGAAGAATCCCTACCCCACGTTCAACCGCCATCGCCACCGCCGCCGCCGCCGCCCATTGACGCTCCTGAACCGGTCGATCCACAAGTTGTCCAAGAAATGCCTTTCGCGACACACCAACCAGCAAGGGACAGCCAAAACATCCGAAGCAGTGCAATCGAGCTAACAACGTAAGGTTATGTACGAGCAGCTTACCAAATCCGATGCCTGGATCAAGCACGATTTGTCTTTGCACAATCCCATGAGCCATCGCGAAACGAATTCGCTCTTCGAAAAATGCAGAGACCTCGCCGACCACATCCTCGTAGCAGGGCGCCTGCTGCATCGTACGCGGTGTACCTCGCATGTGCATCAAGACGATTCCGGCTCCCGTGCGGGCAATGACCTCGACCATCGCAGGGTCGCCCCGTAAGGCTGTCACATCGTTCACAAGCGCGGCCCCTGCATCGAGAGCCGCCTGTGCAACGGCGGCCTTCGACGTATCGATAGAAATTGGAACCGTCACGGCTCTTGCCACAGCGGTCACAACGGGAATCGTACGACGGAGTTCTTCTGCCTCATCAACGGTATCGGAACCAGGACGCGTCGACTCTCCGCCGATATCCAGCAGATCGGCCCCTTCTTCTACTAATCGAATGGCATGGGCCACGGCGGCTTCTGCATCCAAATAGCGACCACCGTCTGAGAACGAATCCGGCGTCACGTTCACTACGCCCATAATTAAGGGTCGGTCGGGAAATTTGATCAGCCGATCCTTCGCCTGTCGCGTCAATGCCTTCAGGTCTAACACCACACAACTGCGCCTCCACTCACGTAGAATTGACCACGCGGCCCGAGACAGCCACACATCGTGACCGCATTAGGATACACGTCACAGGACGCCATCGCGAGAAGGACCCCCTCTCGCCTATCGTCTTGCAGGTGTACTGCCCGGGACTCCAATACCCTGAAATGGAGTCCCGGAATCCGTGAGTGAACAATTAGGCAGGAACTGTTTGAGATGTGGACTGCATGATAATCTGGTCGATATCGGTTGCGTCGAGCACTTCTTTCTCCAAGAGTGCCTCCGCCAAACCCTTGAGGCTGACCATGTGCTCAGTGAGCAGCCGCTTTGCCCGCTCATAGTTTTCAGTCACGAGCCTTTTGACTTCCTGGTCGATCTCCAACGCTATTTGCTCGCTGAAATCGCGCCGACTCCCAAACTCTCTCCCGAGAAATACTTCTTCTTCTTTTTTGCCGAATGTCAGAGGACCCAATTTTTCACTCATCCCCCATTCACAGACCATCTTCCGCGCAAGATCAGTCGCCCGCTCGAGATCGTTCCCCGCTCCGGTCGTAATGTGTTTCAAGACCAACTCTTCCGCCACACGCCCACCCATGAGAATGGCGAGGTTGTTATACAAAAACTCCTTCGAATAGTTGTGTCGGTCATCGGTGGGGAGCTGCATTGTCACACCCAAGGCACGGCCACGTGGAATGATCGTGACTTTATGAACAGGATCCGTTCCAGGAATCAGCTTGGCGATCAGCGCATGCCCGGCTTCATGGTAGGCCGTCGTCCGTTTCTCTTCATCGCTCAAGATCAGACTCTTCCGTTCAGCCCCCATCAGCACTTTGTCCTTAGCCATCTCAAAGTCGACGACTTCCACTTCTGTTTTGTTTTGTCTCGCAGCCCAGAGCGCCGCTTCGTTGACCAAGTTTTCCAGGTCGGCCCCTGAAAATCCAGGCGTGCCACGTGCAATCTTTTCCAACTCCACATTCGTCGCAATCGGAACTTTCTTCGTGTGCACCTTGAGAATTGCGGTACGGCCCCGCAAGTCCGGTCGATTGACGATAACTTGCCGATCAAAACGCCCCGGCCTGAGCAAAGCAGGGTCGAGGACATCTGGGCGGTTGGTCGCCGCGACCAAAATCACACCTTCTGTCGTATCGAACCCATCCATCTCGACAAGTAATTGATTGAGCGTCTGTTCACGCTCGTCATGGCCTCCGCCCAGCCCTGCTCCGCGTAGTCGACCGACGGCATCAATTTCATCGATGAAGATGATGCAGGGCGCGTGTTTTTTCCCCTGCTCGAAGAGATCTCGAACACGGGACGCTCCAACGCCGACGAACATTTCAACGAAGTCCGATCCACTGATGCTAAAAAATGGCACACTGGCTTCACCGGCAATGGCCTTGGCCAACAGTGTCTTTCCCGTGCCGGGAGGGCCGACGATCAAGACGCCCTTGGGAATACGACCGCCGAGCTTTTGGAACCGGCGTGGGTCCTTGAGAAACTCGACGATCTCAAGCACTTCTTCCTTGGCTTCATCGACGCCTGCGACATCGGAGAACATCACCTTCTTCCGCTCTTCCGTCAGCAGACGAGCGCGACTCTTCCCGAATGAGAGCGCCTTGTTTCCCCCCATCTGCATTTGCCGCATCAGAAAAAACCACAGGCCCAGGAACAGCACAAACGGCCCCCAGGTCACAAGGAACGTAATATACCAAGGGCTTTCATCCGGTGGCTTTGCCTCAATCTGCACGCCCCGCTCTCGCAAGACCTTGACCAATTCAGGATATTCCACCGAGTAGGTGCGAATACGGGTCTTGTCTTTCAGAACCGCGCTGATGTGGCTGGATTTAATGATGACTCGCTCGACCTCGCCCTTGTCGAGCTTGGCCATAAACTCACTGAAAATCACATCTTCTTCCGGCGCATGCGTTGGCACGCTAAACAAGTTGAACAGTAAAATCATGAAGAGGCCGACAACGACCCAGAACAGTAAATTCTTCGCCCTGGAATTCATCCGGATCTCCTTGTGGATGGCACGCTTAACCGGTGAGGAAAACCACGCACTTTCATGATGCTACCACATGCCCATTCATACTGACAACCGTACAGCCAGAAGCTTACGCTTGATCATCCGCCACATCCAATACGGCCAGATAGGGAAGATTTCGATACTTCTGTTGGTAATCGAGGCCATACCCCACCACATACTTGTTCGGGATATTGAACCCCACGTAATCGATGGCGACATCAATGGTCCGTCGATCCGGCTTACTCAACAGGGTGCAGACTTTGATCGACCGGGGTTTCTTCTTCGCCAAGGCCTTGACCAGGCATTGAACCGTCAGTCCGGAATCGACGATATCCTCAACCAACAAGACATCTTTGCCTTTGATATCTTCGGTCAATTCGGTGACCATCTTCACCTTGCCGGATGTTTTTGCCCGAGACCCGTCACTCGCCACCATAAGAAAATCCACCCGCAGGGGAACCCTGATTGCGCGAGCCAAATCGGCATAGAAGGCGTACGCCCCCTTCAACACGCCGACCAAGACAAGATCCTTCCCCGTATAATCGGCCGTAATCTGCTTGCCCAACTCACGAATCCGCGCACGCATCTCTTCCTGCGTCACGATCGGTCGACCGAAAATCCGTTCCATGCTCCCCTTACTCCTTCTCTGAGGCCCTATTGCTCAACGATACCACCAAACAGTTGGTCGTCTCGCGACGGACGACGAATCGTTCATCCTGCCGCATACCCACGACCCAAAGAATCCCTTCGGGCGCTACCAACAAGGGAATCTCCTCACGTTGGTGCCGAGCGATCTTCCTGTCGGTAAAGAAATCTTGTAGTTTTTTGCTGTTCCCCTTCATCCCCTGAGGAGAAAATCGATCACCGGCCCGCCAGGACCGAACTAGCAGCGGCTCCGAACACCGGTCGGCATCGAACACAACCCGTTGCGTGGACGAAGCCACGTCTCCCTGCTCAGCATCACGGCGAGCCATACGTTGTACATGAATTTGCTGATTCGTTCTAGCCCAATAGACCGTTGACGGCACTGAAAGAAGCAGGCTCTCACTCTTCCCCTGGCCCGAACCAGTCTCCTCCTTGTGCCCCCCTCCCGCGGAACTAAACTGCACCGACCCCTGATTCAGAGTCACGAGGGCCTGCGTCAACGACAGCCGGACTCCGCTCTTTCCCTTGAGAAGGACACGCCGAACTGACTCCACCACGCGAAGGCTGCTCGCACGCCCCTCTTCGTCATAGGTCCGTAAGATTGTCCGAATAAGCCGCCGCTGTAGGGCAACCGGTAACTTGATGAAGGACTGGAGATTGACTCGTTGCACGCCTCCGGAATCCGGGCTTACGAGCGCGTGCATCAGATCACTCGTCACCTGCTCCAAGTACTGTTCGTCCTCGCGCAATACATCTGCCTGCCGCTGCAACACACGGACGGCAGCCGGTGCCAACCGAGTGATGACAGGAAGAAGTTCTTTCCTGATCCGATTACGATGATAGAGCGGCTTCTCATTGCTCGAGTCACGGCGATAGGCCAGCCCTTCATGACCCAAATAGGTCAACACCTCTTCACGGGTGGAGGCCAGGAGCGGACGAATAATTCTATCTTCACGGGCGTAGGGCATCCCAGCCAACCCGGCCATGCCAGCCCCCCGCAACATCCACATGAGCACCGTTTCCGCCTGATCATTGGCTGTATGACCGACCGCAATGCGGTCAGCCCCTACCTCGTGAGCCAATTGCGTCATGAAGTCATAGCGCGCGTCGCGAGCCGTTGCTTGAAGCGATGAGCGCTGTCGTCGCTTGACCAGCGTGGGTCGATGGATGACAAGAGACAGATGTCGTTCCTGGCAGAAGGCGTGGACAAACGACTCGTCTCCGTCAGACTCCGCTCCACGCAACCCATAGTTACAATGGACGACCGTCAACATGAGCCGCCAGGATTGGGCCAGGCGATGGAGAAGAGACAACAACGCGATCGAGTCAGGCCCGCCCGACACTCCCACGAGTAGATGCTGGCCCGGAACGAACAGCTGGTGCTGACGCACCGTCCGAACAAGAAGGGTCAACAGGGCCGGTCGTGCAGTAGGTCTGCCTGACGATCGCGTGATCGCCGTCTCAACAGCCATGGCTACTGGACTCCCTGCGGGATTCGCTGCAAGCTCATGCGCGCCTGCTCCACATCACGGATAATTTGATTCGACAGCTCATCGGCAGAGGCAAACGTATGATCGCCGCGCACTCGTGCCACAAACTGCACGGTAATCTCCTGACCATAGAGATCGCAGGTCCGATCCAACAGATTAACTTCGATCAGGCGCTCACCTGCGCCAAAGGTCGGTCTGGTCCCGATATAGGCGATCGCATCATAGGTCTGAGCACCGTGGACAGTTCTCGCGGCATAGACTCCATCGGGCGGCACGACGCGATCAGCCGGGATGCGTAGATTCGCTGTGGGCCAGCCCATCGCCTGCCCCTGCTGCATCCCGTGCACCACTGTTCCGCGAATCCCATAGACGCGTCCGAGTAACTTGGTAGCCCGCTCCACGCTCCCTGCCTGAATGAGCTGGCGAATCCTGGTTGAACTCACCACATCTCCCTCAAGCATCACAGGAGTCACGGGATGCACGCGGAAGCCATGCAGCCCGCCGAGACGCACGAGGTCTTCGATATGTCCTGCCCGACCCTTCCCAAACGCAAAATGATTGCCCACGAACAGTTCTGACAGAGTGAGCAAGCGATGCAGGATACCTTCAGCAAACTGATCCGGGCTCAACGCTGCGAAGGTGGGGCTAAACTCTAGAAAAACCACTTCATCAATTCCTGCGGCCTCGAAGTGCGCAAGCTTTTCCTCAGGACTGGTGAGAAAGCGAAGATCGACGTGGGGTGCGAGGATTTTGACCGGATGCGGTTCGAAGGTCAGTACAAGCGCAGTCCCCTGTGCCTTCCGGGCCGTCTCCACCACCGTCTGCAGTAAGGCTCGATGGCCCAGGTGGTGGCCATCGAAATTCCCGATCGTGGCAACTGGATAGGTACGTGGAAGACACTCGCCGGACAGCCCACGCGTGACTTTCAGCATGGTCGTCAGCGGAGGAGACGAGCCGCGTCTTTGGCAAAGTAGGTCAGAATGACATCGGCGCCGGCCCGCTTAATCGAGAGCAACGATTCCATCATGGCGCGCGATTCGTCGAGCCAGCCGGCTTGGGCGGCCGCTTTAATCATGCTGTACTCCCCGCTCACTTGATAGGCCGCCACCGGCAACAGCATCTGCGCTCTGGCCGCGGCAATGATATCGAGGTACGGCAGTGCCGGTTTCACCATGATGATGTCGGCCCCCTCTTCAACATCAAGGGCGATTTCGCGAAGTGCTTCCCGGCGATTAGCCGAATCCATTTGATACGATTGTCGATCGCCGAATTGCGGACTCGAACCGGCCGCATCCCGAAACGGCGCATAAAAGCAGGATGCGAATTTAGCGGCATAGGCCATGATCGGCAGCTCTGGGAATCCTGCCTGATCCAATTCCGTCCGGATCGCCCCCACCCGCCCATCCATCATATCGGATGGCGCCACCATGTCGGCCCCGGCTTGCGCATGGGTCCTGGCCATTGTACGGAGACAGTCCAACGTGTCATCGTTGAGAATGCGCCCGTCCTTGACGATCCCGCAATGACCATGATCGGTGTATTCGTCGATGCAGACATCGGTGATGACCATGAGGCCAGGAACCTGGTCCTTCACCGCTTTGACCGCCCGCTGCACGATGCCATTCGGATCATAGCCCGAACTTCCCCGCTCATCTTTCCGGTCTGGAATCCCAAAGAGAATGATGGCGGGAATCCCCAAGGCCACAACCTCGCGTGCCTCTTTCACCAAGAGATCGACCGAGAGCCTGAACTGGCCCGGCATCGAGGCGATCTCCTCCCGCCGATCTCGCCCTTCAACGATGAACAGCGGATAGATGAAGTCGGAAGAGGACAGGCTCGTCTCCCGTACCATACGGCGAAATGCCTCATGCTGCCGCAACCGCCTGAGCCGCTGAATGGGAAAGGCCATCGGATTACTTTCTTGGAAGGTTCGTTAAGAACACGACGAGGTCGCGGACGGAAATCATGCCGACCAACCCGCCATCCCGCGTCACACCGAGATGACGGATATGCGTTTGAGCCATCAGGTCATTGGCATCCAGCAGGGTCTTATTCTCCTCGATCGTCAAGATCGGGGCCGACATAATCTGCTCGACCGTCGTCTTGTGGGTGTCCGCTCCAGCCGCCACCACCCGCCGAACCATATCGGTATCGGTCAGAATCCCGACAACCTCCTTCCCGTTCGTCACGAACAGGCTGCCGATCCCACGATCCCGCATGATACGTGCCGCTGTCTGTGCATCCGTATCCCGCTCAACCGTAATAAACTTCTCTCTCGGAACCATGAACGACTTGACTGCAACCATGAGAATTCCCCCCTTACTAAACGAATCAGTCCCTTGCCCTGCCGTCTACCGATACCTATCCACGCGTAGAAACGGCCACTCGCACCCCATCACTGAAATGCCGCACAATGGCCTCAGCCAATGCCGACACAGTATTTTCAGTCGGCATGATCGTCACCGTCAACCCATATTCCTCAGCCGTCCGTGCCGTAATGGGTCCAATGCAGGCGATCGCCACCTGAGCCACGAGTCGCGTGACTGCCTCCTGCCCACCAAAGAGTTCCACGAAGTTGCGAACGGTGGAAGAACTCGTAAAGGTGAGCGCCGCCACCCGACCAGTGAGAAGCTGCTGAGTCAAGGACGCGACATCCACCGTCGGGGCGATCGTCCGGTAGACAGGAATGACATCGACAACCGCCCCCAACTCACGCAACTGTTCCGGCAAGATCTCACGAGCGACTTCAGCACGAGGAATCAACAGGCGACTCCCACGTATGCCCACCTGAGCCAATGCGGCAATGACCCCCTCTGCTTGAAACTCCGCTGGAACGATATCCGCCGTCAACCCATGGATTCCCAATTCCTGTGCGGTGCGCGGTCCAATAGCGCAAATACGAAGAGGCGCCAAGGCGCGCGCATCTTTCCCTGCCGCATGGAGTCGGTCCATGAAAGGCCTCACCCCGTTCACACTGGTAAAGATCAGCCACTGATAGATATTGAGACGAATGATCGCCTCATCGATCGCCTGCCAACTGGTCGGAGGTACGATTTGAATCGTCGGCACTTCCACCGACTCCGCTCCATACGCCACAAGCAACTGAGAAAATTCTCGCGCCTGCTCCTGAGCCCTGGTGAGCACAATCCGTTTCCCAAAGAGCGGCTTGGTTTCAAACCAATTCAGCTGCCCTCGTAGTCGCACCACCTCACCCACGACGATCACCGTCGGCGGTTCGAGGCGCGCGGCTTCGGTTCTCGCCACAATATTATCCAAGGTCCCCACGATGGTCTGTTGGTCGGCTTTGGTCCCCCAATGAATCGCCGCGACCGGCGTGTCTGACGACCGACCTTCCGTCACTAAGTGTCCCACGATCGACGGGAGATTCTTCATGCCCATCATGAACACGAGCGTCCCCGATGCACCAGCCAATTTGGGCCACTCCAACAGGGTCTCCAGTTTGGTTGGATCCTCATGACCCGTCACAAAGGTGACCGTGGAGGCCAGTGTGCGATGGGTCACAGGAATACCCGCATAGGCAGGCACCGCAACCGCCGCTGTCACACCGGGTACCACCTCGAAATTCACCCCTGCCGCGGCCACCGCTTCCGCTTCTTCTCCACCACGTCCGAATACAAACGGGTCGCCGCCCTTGAGGCGGACCACCACGTTCCCCTCGTTGGCCCGTTCAATAAGCAGCTGATTGATATCGGCTTGGTCTCGATACTGACCGCGTCCTCGCCGACCGACATAGATGCGTTCTGCCGTGGCCGGAGCATACTGCAGCAAAGCCGGATTGGCGAGAAAATCGTACAGGACGACATCGGCCTGCTCCAGACATTCCTTCCCTTTCCGCGTCAGGAGCCCAGGATCACCTGGTCCCGCTCCAACTAAATAGACCTTCCCTGACCTTCTCGTTTTGGTCATGCGGTCCCGTAGATCGCTTGGAGGATTCTATCGCCACCGCGTGCAAGCAATCGTTCTGCGAGTTGAACACCGATCGACTCAGGATCCTCAATCGTCCCTTCAACGGAATCGCGAATGAGTTCCTTGCCATCCACGCTGGCCACGACACCTTCCAATGTCACCCTTGTACCAGTCAATGTTGCATGGGCTGCGATTGGGACCTGGCAGCCCCCTTGAAGTCGATGGAGCATCGCACGCTCAGCAAGAACGGCTGTCTTGCTGGGTGCATGGTCCAAGCCGCTTAAGAGGGAACGAATAAAGAGATCGTCTCGCCGCCCCTCAATGCCCAACGCTCCCTGACCGATGGCTGGCAAACTGATCTGCGGAGCAAGGTACTCCGTGATCTCATGCGCCCAAGCCAATCGCCGAAGTCCGGCTGCCGCGAGCACGATGGCGTCGAACTGTCCCTCACGTAATTTCTTGAGACGGGTATCCAGATTCCCACGCAACATCGCAATCGTGAGGTCGGGCCTCGCATGCAGGAGCTGTGATTGGCGACGAAGGCTACTGGTCCCAATTCTAGCGCCTAGGGGAAGGTCCATGAACGACTTTCCGTCACGACTGATCAGGGCATCCCGTGGATCCTCGCGAGGCGGCACACAGAGAATCGCCAACCCATCGGGCAACACCGTGGGAACATCTTTCATACTATGCACCGCCAGATCGATCTCGCCGCTCAACAGCGCTTCCTCGATCTCCTTGATGAAGAGCCCCTTCCCACCGACTTGAGCCAACGGGACGTCAAGAATCTTGTCTCCGGTTGTCTGGATCCGCCGCAACGTGACCGTCACATGCGGAGCCAACGCGTGCAACTGTGCCTGCACCCACTCGCTCTGCTGCACCGCCAACTTGCTACCGCGCGTTCCCAGCACGACGCTCAATCGTTCATGGCTGACTTTCGACATGGCTCCCTTTCACCGACTCGTATCATGATATGGAGGATGAAACGTCGCGGACCGTTCGCTGCCGGGAAGTTTCTCTACACTGTCGCGGTCCGCCCGTGACGTCTCGCCGGACAGAGTCCCGCTGACGAAACTCCCGTAGGAGGACGAGACGAGCAAAAGGCTGATCGACCCAAGAATCGACAATTAGGTAGACGAGCACATCCCACCGAAACCCCTCTCGCTCCCGATAATCGAAACCGCAGGCCGGGCAATCCGGCAGGGGGTCATGTCCCAGGTGAGTCTTTCGACATTTGGGACAAGTAAAGAGTTTTGGCCCTGTGCGGGTCTTCTCCATAGAATTGGTGCATTCATCGATCCGGCGTCTTTGAACCGGCTTTCGGAGTCGTCTCTTCACGATCCTGGATATTGTTCTCTACTGCACTCCCGTTGACGGTCGAGCCCGCGGAATCCCCAAGGCTGAAGAATCGCCTCGCCGCCTCGACAAAAGCAGCCCTGTCCGAAGAATTCACCTCGTCCTTGAGCGTCACCATCGTGTTATGAATAAGCTTATTCACGATCGAGGATGCCATCGCCTCGACCAATTCGCGCTCAGGCTCGGAGAGATTGGCCAATCGCCCCAAGGTCTTCTCGACCTCCGCTCGTTTGATGTCATCGGCTTTCGTACGGAGAGCCATGATGGTGGGGGTCACTTCGAGTGACTGGAGCCATTGCCGGACAATCCCGACTTCGTCCACCACCATCCGCTCGGCCTTCTCGGCCTCCTGTAAGCGTCCCCCGCGATTCTGTTCAACCCGCGCTTTCAGATCGTCGATGTCGAAGAGAAACGCATTATCCACATGGCGCACAGCCGGATCGATATTGCGCGGGACCGAGATGTCGATCAAGAACATCGGACGATTCATCCGTTGCTTGACGGAGCGCTGCACGTCATCCTCGCTCACAAGATAATGCGCGGCGCCGGTCGACACCAGGACGATATCGGCGGAAGCCATGTCCTCCCGAAACTGTTCAAAGGGAACCGCGGTGCCACCGAACCGATTGGCCAATTCCATCCCATGTTGCGGGTTCCTCGTCGTGACCCGCACATGCCGGACCCCGTTGGCAATAAAATGTCTAGCTGCCAACTTGGCCATCTCCCCCGCCCCCACCAACAGCACCGTCTTCTCACTTAAGTCCGAGAAGATCTTCTTGGCCAATTCGACCGCGGCATAGCTGACTGAGACCGCCATTTCGGCAATTTTCGTTTCCGTCCGCACGCGTTTGGCGACGGAGATCGCCTTTTTCACAACTTTGTTCAGAACGATGCCGGTCGACTTGTGTGTAAGCGCGACCTCAAATGCATCTTTAATCTGCCCCAGAATCTGCGACTCGCCGATGATCATGGAATCGAGACTGGACGCCACACGAAACAAATGACTGATTGCCCGATCCCCTTGGTGCCAGTAGAGATGGGGAGTCAGCTGCTCCGCGGATAGCGATAGGTGGGCATCGGCCAGGAACTCCTGAATTCGTCCATACCCGGCTTCGATTTCATCGACGACGGCATAAACCTCGACGCGATTGCAGGTCGATAGTAATATCCCTTCCCGTACCCCTTGATACGAACAGAGACGGGTCAGGGCTTCACCCATCCGGCTCTCAGGAACCGCGAGCTTCTCGCGAATTTCCACCGGGGCAGTCTTATGGCTTAAACCGACAACGACAATATGCATCTCAAGACACCGGTCCGTGGCTTTTGAGGACCACGCCAATGAGGGTCAGAATCACTCCGGCAAACCCGATAATCGTCAAATAGGCTGCTCGTTTGGCTCGCCAGCCCATCGTGAGTCGTCCGAGCAACACGGCAAAGTAGAACACCCATGTCACCAACGCCCATGTTTGTTCGGGATTCCAGCTCAGATACGACCCTCGAGAGAACTCGGCGGACAGCGCACCAGTAATGATGCCGAGCGTCAGCAGCGGAAACCCCGTCACGATCGACTGTTGATTCAGATGATCGAGAAAATCCAGGGCGGGCAACTTTGAATAGAGCACATTAAATCGTTTGGACTTGAGAAGTCCGTCCTGAATCAGATACATGACACCAGCCACAAAGGCCACGGCAAACCCCACGGTCCCGAGCATACTCAGTGTGACATGGACCCACAGCGTACGAAACACAGGGCTCAACGTCGGAGCGGTTTCCGGCAATGCCGCGGCAGAGACCAGCGACACGAGTGCCAGTGGAACGATGAACGAACCAAGCACGTGCAGACGATGGCGAAACTCTACAGCAAGAAAGACGAGAATCAGCATCCAGGAAAAAAACGACAGGGCTTCATGGAACCCGGGCGGCGAGACATCTGCCGCTCCAACCATTCTCGCGACCAAGGCAATCGTATGAGCAGCAAACCCGATCGCCGTCATACCCACCGAAAGTTTTGACAAGGCTACAGAGGGCCAGAGCAGGTAGGCAAGAAAGGAAACGGTGGCCGTAAAATACAGGGCCATCGTCACCATGAAAAACATGGCGGCCATTGAGTGCTATCCTCTCAACTTTTCAGGACAAACAGACTGGTATGAAACGAGGAATTATATCGATGGGGCAAGATGGGAGTCAACCAAACGATCGCAAAATGGAAGGACTGACAACCGCGTCTCTTTCCCCAGGCACCCTCTACATCGTCGGCACGCCTATTGGCCATCCTGATGACATCACTCTTCGGGCTCTTGCGACGTTGCGCCGCGTCTCAGTTATTGCATCTGAAGACCCACGCGTGACCCAATCGCTCCTGGCCCATCATGGCATTACCGCCACGGTCACGAGCTACGGCCCGCTCAATCGCCACGAGAAAATACAGCTTCTTCTGCATCGACTCACGCAGGGGCAGGATGTCGCCTTCGTCTCAGACAACGGCACTCCGATTATCTACGACCCAGGCAGTCTCTTTGTGGCTGCGGCCCATCAAGCAGGGATCCCGGTCAAGGCCATCCCGGGCCCCTCTGGCATGACAGCAGCGACAGCGATCTCCGGGTTTTCTGGCGATGCGATCATTTTTGAGGGGCACCTTCCTTCATCCAGCCTGCGTCTCACAGCATTCCTCTCAAAACTCTGCGAGGAGCGCAGAACACTCGCCTTCTATGTAGCCCCAGGAGCCCTCAGAAGACTGTTGAAAATTCTGGCGCAAATCCTCCCCAGCAGACAGGTTGCCATTGCGATGGATCTCACGACGCCCAAGGAGACTCTTATGCGCGGGAGGCCTGACGAGCTGCTCGATCAGAAAGGACACGTGTCGAAGGACTCAGCGGTAACGGTCGTGATTGAAGGGTACAGGGCAAAGTCGAAGTTGAAAAAGATGAGCAGGGCAATACCCCGCACTACTCGTCTTCCCGGCGGCGGATGAGCACTCGAAAGGATCCCTCGATGCGATCCTGCGAGAGGACGCTATGCCCCTCATTGCTCACGCTGCGAGGAACATTCTGAATCGGGTCACCATCATCCAACAATACCGAAAGGATCTGTCCCTGTTCCATCGTTTCCAACTTCAACTTCGTCTTGACGAAGTTATAGGGGCAAATCACTCCTCGTAAATCCAACTCGGCAGACGGTTGCCCCGTCACAGGCGTGCCTTTCTCTTCATCTCCAGCCACAGGTCTCTCCTTCTCATCAGCCCAAGCCATTTCCCTTGCACAGGCCGGATACAAATCCTAACAAGGAGTCGGCAACCCCGCAAGCACTCTGCTTAATGGTTGGCAAGGCAGACAAAAAAAGAAGGGGCAGCGAAACGCTGCCCCTTCCCACATACTCTCGTAATGTGTCTCGACTGTTAGTTCAGACCCTTGACCAAGTTTGGCTTCTGATAATCCGTCCCGTAGTCTGACTTATTGCCGACTGCATTACCCCATCCTGGCTGGGGTTCACATTGCCAGCAGGGAGCGGCACCGGTATATTCACCAACCGGGCTGGTGATACCTGAATCGATCTTGCCTGGCAGCACTGCACCGCCAATGCCACCGGTGGTGGAGCCACTGCTCGTGTTAATCCCACGCTCGGTCATGGGGTTCGGGCGCTGTCCAAGCCCGCCGAAGCCAGCAAGCTTCTCATTGCCACGCATCACGGTAACCTCACGAACAATCTTACGTCCCGTGCCGAACGGCTGAGACGTACTCGTTTCCTCGATTGCCTGAATGGTCACGTCGTCGCCAGACTCAATAATACGAAGCTGATCGTAGTTGGTCCTGTCATCAAAATATACCGTGCGGTAGTTCATCGCGCCACCACCTGCACGGCCCTCATCGTGGGAGCTTCCACCCATCTCGAGATACATTTTCTTGGCCGCAAGATCAAACCCGATCACACGGCCAAACATGGTTTCGGCCTGCGACAATCGATCGAGGAAGCTGCTTCGATCAAAAGTAGTTACTCGGGTGCTTGACCCCGACACATCACCAACTCCTTCGCCCACGCCCAATCCAGATTGGTTCGTTTGCAAGCGCTCCTGAGCGATTGACACACCCACGAAACCGACAAAAATAATTGCCGTTCCTAGTGCCAACACTTTACGCATGTGCTGCCTCCTTGGTGAGAATTAGAAAATGAAGTGAGATGACGGACAAACAAGATTTAGGACCAACATGCATCAGGTTAAAATTTTCTCATCCCTGCTCTAGGGCGCGGACTATAGGCCACCCTTTCCGCCATGTCAAGAGCCATGATTGTCATGAATTTGCTATTAATTCACGCACAATCAACCACCCGAACAAACCGCAAAAACACTGACGATCTCTACGTCATTACAACTGATGGTGCCCAGAGGGAGGGTTGAACTCCCACTCTCTTACGAGAACCGGATTTTGAGTCCGGCGCGTCTGCCAGTTCCGCCATCCGGGCACAGACCATACTCACAAAGAAAACGCCGCACATTCTTAACATGAAGCCACGTGCGGGTCAATCAATCCCCCCCTCTTTTCTTACGCATCGACGCAGTGCTACAATCTATCGCTCCCACTCACTTCATCCTTATGTGCAGGAGGATCCTTAGATTATGGCAGACGTTCAGTGCGTCACGTGCGGACAAGCAGGAGAAGTCATTTCAGACCCCCTCTTCATGGGGAAGCTCGAAGTCGAGATCAAAGCCAAGGTCTGCAAACCCTGCTGGAAAAAATGGGAAGGCATGCGGGTCATGGTCATCAACGAGTACCAGGTCAACCTGGGAGAGGAAAGTGGCAGAGAACTCGTCAAGAAGCAGATGAAAGCATTCCTGAAACTCGGCGAACAAATTGACACCGCAAAGATCGATCAAAACTTTCGCCCACAAGCCTAAGGCTCACGGCCCCTCGGTGGACTTCGGAGTTTCCACCCAGCCCGTGCAGGCTAGAATTTTCCATGAATTTCTCCAGCGATCTCGCAGGCTTCGTTGACAGGCCTGTTTCAGAAATGCTAAGTTGCTCCCTTCTTGATCCATCCATGTGGATGATCAGCGTTTCCTCACCGATCTAAAGTAAGGTGAGGAAGAGGAACTAGTTTGTCGTGATCACACAGATGCATATAAAGGGGTTGATGTTCGACCCTTACAATAACGCGTATATCGTCGTGCTACGTGACGAAGAACATTCCGACATGCTCCCTATTTGGGTCGGAAAATCAGAAGCCGGTGCGATCAGTATAGCCATGGAAAATGTCACCCCTCCTCGGCCGATGACGCACGACTTCATGAAGTCGTTTCTCGATGCCTACAACGCGAAAGTCATCAGCGTGGTCATTACGGATCTGTTGGAGCACACGTACTTTGCGAAAATTCACTTGATGTACGAAGATTCGGAGTACACCGTCGATGCCAGGCCCAGCGATGCGATTGCACTCGCCCTTCGATGCAATGCGCCGGTGTTTGCCAACGACACCGTGATTGCGAAGCAAAGCTCCGAGGAACTTGAGCAGTGGCTGGAAAATCTCAAGCCGGAAGATTTCGGCAAACTGGACTCCTGATTCAAGGAAACCCGACATGAGCACCGTCAATCCACCCAAAGAGCAAAACCTGATCGAATACCGGGTGGACCGCATTCTCGAGGAGGCCAATACCGACACACGAATCGTCGTCCTGACGAGACAGAACGGTGCCCTCGACACGTTCCCGATCTGGGTCGGGGCCGCAGAAGGCAATGCCATTAAGTTAGCGCTCGATGCCACGATCACGCCACGCCCCATGAGCCATGACTTGATCAAGAGTTTCGCAGAACACTTGAACGTCACGATCCAGCACGTCGTCATTGCGGACGTCAAAAGCAGTACCTATTATGCGACCCTACATGTCGCCAACAAAGGCGTGGAACGGACGATCGATGCCAGGCCCAGCGATGCGATTTCTTTGGCGCTGCGGGCTCATTGTCCGATCTACATCACCCAGGACGTATTGACGCGGCGGAGCACCACGAATCTCGACGCCTGGCTGGCAAAACTCGAATCGAAGAACATCGGCACACCGGAAGTACAGGAAACCTGATTCACTCGTTAGCGAAGGAGCACGGAAGAACAATGTCGACCTACCAACAAAAGCCTTTGGAAGTGCGGGAGAAGTGGTATCTCGTGGATGCAGAGGGGAAAACGCTGGGCCGCTTGGCAGCCCGCGTCGCCGGAATGTTACGCGGCAAACACCGGCCGACCTTTACCCCCAATGTCGACATGGGCGACCATATCGTGATCGTGAATGCTGAGAAGATCCATCTGACCGGCGACAAGATGACCACGAAGCTCTATCGTCACCATACCGGTTTCCCGGGTGGACTCAAGACCGCGACGGCGCAGCATGTCTTCCGAAAAGACCCCACGATCCTCTTGACGAAAGCGATTGAAGGCATGCTCCCCAAAACCCCCCTGGGGAATCAGATGGCCAAGAAACTCCGCGTCTATGTCGGGTCCGTTCATCCGCACCAGGCTCAAGGACCGGAACCGATTACCCTGTAATCAATCATCACCGAGAGTGAAGAAGGAGATGTTGTAGCATGGCAGCAGTAACTCAATATGCAACCGGACGACGCAAGTGCGCAATTGCCAGAGCCTGGGTCACCGGGACGGCGGGCGACATTACGATCAACGATCAACCGATCGAGCAGGCCTTCCCGCGACTGACCTTGCGGCAGATTATTCAGTTCCCGCTCGAAATCGGCGGGGTCGTCGGGCAGTATTCGATTAAGGCCACGGTACACGGCGGCGGTGAGGTCGGACAAGCCGGTGCACTCCGTCATGCGATCGCACGCGCATTGGTAATTCTGAACCTGCCCCTCCGTACGCCCCTGAAGAAGGAAGGCTTGCTGACACGGGATTCGCGCGTCAAAGAGCGAAAGAAGCCCGGGCAAAAGGGTGCGAGAAAGAAGTTCCAGTACTCAAAACGATAAGTATCGGAGCCACAGTCAGAAAAAGGGAAGGCTCCATGCCTTCCCTTTTTTTGTGCCTGTGGGGTACGGGCACATAGCGGATACAACAGATGAAGAAAATACGCGTCGCAATTGCAGGAGCCAGTGGATATGCCGGAGCGGAACTCGTCCGCCTGGCAGCCCTTCACCCGTATTTCAAGCTTCACGCCGTCACATCGGAAAAATCTGTGGGAACCCCCGTGGCAGCAGTTTTCCCCAGTCTGGCTGGCCTCGTGTCTCTTTCATTTCAAGCACTCTCACCCGAGGCCTTGGCAGACCAGGCAGACGCGGTCTTTTTAGCCCTACCCCATACCAAATCATTGGCACCAGTCTCCGCCTGTCTTCAAACCGGCAAACTCGTAGTGGACCTCAGCGCCGACTATCGCCTTAAAGATCCAGCCGTCTATGAACAGTGGTATCAGACCCCGCATACCTATGCCGCCTTGCTGAAGAACGCGGTCTACGGGCTTCCGGAATTACACCGTACCGCTATCACCAAGGCCAAGTTAGTGGCTTCGCCTGGCTGTTACCCAACTGCCGCCATCCTGCAGTTGGCCCCGCTGTTCTCTCAAGATCTAGTGCAACCGAACACCGTGGTCATCGATGCGAAATCTGGCATTTCTGGCGCAGGGCGAAGCCCAGCTCTCCCCTACCATTTTCCGGAAGCCCATGAATCCTTAGAGCCCTACAAGATCGGGCAGCACCGACATATCCCTGAGATCGAACAAGAGCTGAGCGAGTTACTTCAACGCACCTCTACGCCATCGGGAACGGTGGCCGCCCAACCGATCGTGACATTCACTCCGCACCTTGTACCGATGAACCGAGGCATCTTGAGCACCGCCTACTGCAAGCTGAAGAGTCCAATGGCGCTGGCCGACCTGCGCATGCTGTATCGAACCTTTTATAAAGGTGAGCGATTCGTCAGAGTCCAGGAAGACATCATGCCGAATCCGCGCTATATCAAGGGCTCCAACTATTGCGACATCGGGGTCTACCTAGACCCACGTTCAGGATCAGTCATTACGGTGGCCGCCCTGGATAATCTTGTAAAAGGTGCCGCAGGCCAGGCTATTCAGGCTATGAACCTCATGCTGGGCTTCCCAGAGGAAACAGGCTTGACGGCTCCGGCCGCCTATCCCTAATCCCTATTGAGCAGGACGTCTCGTTCACGATGAAGATTAAAAAAACACCGACCACGTCGCCACGCCGCGGGATCACCGCACCCCAGGGGTTCCGCGCAGCCGGCATCCATTGCGGTATCAAGAAGACAGGCCTCCTCGATCTCGCGCTAGTCGTCTCAGAACAGAGCGGTCCCATCGCCGGTGTCTTCACGCTCAATCAAGTGGTCGCAGCACCGGTCATCGTCGATCGCCTACACTTGCGCAAGGGAGTCGGGCGAGCCATTCTCGTCAACAGTGGTAACGCAAACGCCTGTACCGGCGCCAACGGATTGGCTGCCGCAAAAAAGACCGCGACCGTGGTCGCACGACAATTAGGGGTCCCCTCACACCACGTCTTCATCGGGTCTACCGGCGTGATCGGCCGTGTATTGCCGGTCAATCGAATCATAAAGGGAATCCCGCAGCTACTCACTCAGCTCAACGACCGCGGGGGCCCAGATGCCGCCCAGGCAATCATGACGACCGACCTGCGCCCGAAATCCATCGCCCTCCAAGACACCATCGGCGGTCGTTTGATTACCATCGGCGGGATGGCCAAGGGCTCTGGAATGATCCATCCCAATATGGCCACGATGCTGGGCTATTTCACCACAGACGCCTCGATCACGAAGAGCGCCCTCCAACAGGCCCTCACGCTGGCGACCAACGAATCATTTAATTGCATCTCAGTAGATGGAGACACGAGCACAAACGATACGGTTCTCTGCTTAGCGAACGGCATGGCAGAGAACCGCACGATCAAAGAAGGCACCCCTGCCTTTCGTCGGTTCCTTCAGCTCCTGACAGAAGCCTGCCAATCACTCGCGCTGGCGATCTGCCGCGACGGCGAGGGGGTCACCAAGGTGGTAAGGATTGAGGTGACCGGAGCAGCCAGCGTGGCACAGGCACGGCAGGTAGCCCAAACCATTGCCACTTCGAACTTGGTCAAGACCGCCCTGTTCGGCGAGGATGCCAATTGGGGTCGCGTGATGGCCGCGATCGGCCGAGCCGGAGTTCCGATCACCCCCTCGAAGCTGAATGTGTGGTTTGACGAGGTCCAGATGGTCCAGAGGGGAATGGGACTCGGACTCATTGCCGAACACCGCATTGCCAAGGTTTTTCGCCAGAAAGAATTTACAATCGCCGTGGGGTTGGGGCAAGGTCGTCACCGAGCCCATATGTGGACGACCGACCTGTCATTCGATTATGTCCGCATTAACGCAAGCTATCGATCCTAGGGCATAATTCCATCATGTCGTCTTGCAAACGCATCGTCACTATGCTAGCGTGCCGAGGCTTTAGTACACAGGAAACTGTCTCCTTCTCGCATAATTTCGTGCGTTGAGGAACCGTATCAAATTCATATCGGCGTCATAGACGTCGCTCGACTTGAGAATAAGGGGGCAAGTCCCCCTCACCTGCGTCAGCGGGTGCTCTGCAAGTCTTGAGGGGAGGTGAAGGCATGGGAGTGGTTTCGATCAAGGAATTGTTAGAAGCGGGAGTCCATTTCGGACACCAGACAAATCGGTGGAACCCAAAGATGAAGAAGTTCCTCTTTGGCGAACGTAACGGCATCTATATCATCGACCTTCAACAAACACTGACCCGGATGGAGCAGGCCTATGCCTTCGTCCGCGACACCGTCGCCGCCGGACAGTCGGTCCTGTTTGTCGGGACCAAGCGGCAGGCCGCTGAGATCCTTCAAGAAGAAGCCCTGCGCGCCAACATGTTCTTCGTCAACCAGCGTTGGCTCGGCGGGATGCTCACGAACTTCCAGACGATCCGGAAGAGCATCGATAAGATGAAAAAGCTGGAGACCAAACTGGCGGACCCCAGCCAATACGGCCTGAAGAAAAAAGAAATCATGAAGATGCAGAAAGAGATCGTCAAACTTCAGAAGTATCTGAGCGGCATCAAGGACATGCGCGGCGTCCCAGGAGCCGTCTTCGTTCTTGACACCCGCATCGAACACCTTGCCGTGCAGGAAGCGAAGCGGTTGGAGATTCCGATGATCGCGATCCTGGACTCGAACTGCGACCCGGACCACATCACCTACCCGATCCCTGGAAACGACGACGCCATTCGTTCCATTAAACTCATCACGTCCCTCATTGCCAACGCCTGTATTGAAGGCGCCAATTTACGGGCACAGCGCGAAGAGGCGGACTTCAAACCAGCGCCTGTGGCCGGCGGCAAACCAGCGGCCATGAGCCTCGCAAGCACGCCGGCCTCATAACGTCCGGCATGGCATATGTCAACTAAGGCACTCACTGTTTACTGAAAAGGACCGTCACGTATGGCTGGATCAAGTCAGCTTGTCAAAGAACTAAGAGAGAAAACCGGCGCCGGCTTCCTCGATTGCCAGAAAGCGCTCACCGAGAACGGCGACGATATGGAGAAATCCGTCGATTACCTTCGCCAAAAGGGCCTGGCCGCCGCGCTCAAAAAGTCCGGCCGCGAGACCAATCAAGGCCTCGTTCACGCCTACATCCACATGGGCGGGAAAATAGGCGTGCTCATCGAAGTCAATTGTGAAACTGACTTCGTGGCCCGGAACGACGAGTTTAAATCCTTCGTCAACGACCTGGCCCTCCAAGTCGCAGCCGGGAAACCCTCCTATGTCAAGCGGGAGGATATTCCCGCCTCGATCATCGAGAAAGAACGATCGATTTATGAGGGCCAGGCCAAGGAAATGGGCAAGCCCCCGGCCGCATGGCCGAAGATCGTCGAGGGCAAGGTGGAAAAGTTCTTCCAGGAGAACTGTCTGATCGAGCAGGCGTTCGTCAAGGATTCCTCCGTCACGATTAAAGATCTTCTGGCCCTGAAGATTTCCAAAATTGGCGAGAACATGAACATCCGCCGCTTCACCCGGTACCAATTAGGCGAAGCATGAGCTCTGCGAACTATCGGCGCATCCTCCTCAAAGTAAGCGGAGAGATGTTGGCCGGTGAGCAGGGCTACGGCATCCAACCCTCCATCCTTGAGGGCCTCGCATCGGAGATTGCCTCCGTCGTGGCCCTCGACATCGAAGTCGCCGTAGTCATCGGCGGCGGCAATATCTTCCGCGGTATTGCCGCCAGTGCGTCCGGCATGGAACGAGCCTCCGCCGACTACATGGGGATGCTCGCGACCGTCCTCAATGCCCTGGCCCTGCAAAACGCGCTCGAGCGCATCGGCATTATGACGCGAGTCCAATCCGCGATCGAAATGCGTCAGCTGGCAGAGGGCTATATCCGCCGCCGAGCCATTCGTCACCTCGAGAAAAAGCGCGTCGTCATCTTCGCCGGAGGCACGGGGAATCCCTACTTTTCGACCGATACCGCAGCGGCACTCAGGGCGATGGAAATCGGGGCCCAGGTCATCATGAAGGGGACCAAAGTCGACGGTATTTACGATTCCGATCCCGTGAAAAATCCCACTGCGACAAAGTATCAGACCATTTCTTTTCTCGCGATCTTGAATCAGAACTTGAAAGTCATGGATGCGACGGCCATCAGCCTCTGCATGGATAACAATCTGCCGCTGATCGTGTTCAACCTGAAGGAACAAGGCAACTTCAAACGCGTCGCCACTGGCGAAGCGATCGGAACGGTTGTTACGCCCGATCGCCGCTAACTTTCCAGGGAGTCTCGCATGTCCAATCCTTCCGCTATACACCAAAAAGTCACGGAGAAGATGGAGTCTGCACTGGAGTATCTCAAGCGCGACTTAGCCGGGCTACGGACAGGACGAGCCTCTGTAGCCCTCTTCGACAGTGTTCGAGTCGACTACTATGGCACCATGACCCCGCTGAAGCAGGTGGCCAATATTTCGACTCCGGAGGCGCGCCTCATCACGATCCAACCGTGGGAGCCGAACCTGATCAAGGAAATCGAAAAAGCCCTGGCGGGATCGACCCTCGGTGTCACCCCGTCCAACGACGGAAAGATCATTCGCATTCCCCTGCCACCGCTCACCGAAGAACGCCGCAAAGAACTCGGTAAGGTCTGCAAAAAGCACGGCGAAGACACAAAAGTCGTCGTGCGTGGGTTTCGTCGAGATGGCAACGAAGAGTTGAAGAAACTGCAAAAGGATGCCAAGTTGACTGAAGACGATTTGCGAAAGGCCGAAGCCGACACCCAAAAACTCACCGACCAATACATACAAAAAGTCGACGACGTGGTGAAGAAAAAAGAACAAGAAATCATGGAAGTGTGACTGCGGCTTCGACCTTGCGACCCACCTACGCCACCGTCAATCTCGCGGCACTCGCCCATAATCTTTCTCGCATCAGACGCTACCTATCACCCGGCTGTGAGGTCATGGCCATCGTGAAGGCCAATGCCTATGGGCATGGAGCCGTAGAATGCGCTCAGGTGCTGACTCGCCAGGGTATTGGGCGATTTGCCGTGGCCTCGCTCGATGAAGGCATCGAACTCCGTCAAGCCGGCATCTCAGCTCCTATCGTCGTCCTGGGCGCGCTCTTCGAGGCGCAGATAGCCGACCTGGTGGCTCACCAGTTGACCCCGGTCGTCAGCGATGGGCGCATCCTTCCCACCTTGGCCAAAGCCGCTCGTTCACATCCAACCCGCTACCCGATTCACCTCAAAATCGAAACCGGAATGGGACGGCTGGGGTTTTCACCGGAAGAGCTCCTCTCACTCCTCGACGGTCCTCTCCTGCAAAGTCCTCTGCAGGTCGAGGGTATGATGACCCACCTTGCCGACGCAGACGGAACAGATACTACCTTCACGGAACGACAGCTTGGCGCATTTCACGCCATCCTGGAGCAGGTCCGGCAACGTGGTCTCACCGTTCCGTTGGTGCATACGGCCAACAGTGCCGCCATCGTCAGATTTCCCGAAGCGCACTTTTCGCTTGTGCGCCCCGGCATCATGCTGTACGGGTATCACACCTTGCCAACCTCAGTCCCCGCTCCTGATCTCACACCAGTCCTCACGCTCCGATCTACCATCGTTCAGCTACGAACCATTCCACGAGGCGGGACAGTCAGCTACAACGGGACATTTGTCGCAACCAGACCGACACGGATCGCGGTACTGCCCATCGGCTACGCCGACGGCTATAGTCGGCGACTCTCCAATCGCGGATCGGTGTTGATTCAAGGTCGTCGCGCTCCAATCGTCGGTCTGGTATGCATGGACATGACCATGGTGGACGTCACCGACATCGCACCGGTACAGGTAGGCGAGACCGCCACGCTGATCGGGCAACAGGGAGGGGAATCAATCTGGGCTGATGAAGTGGCTAACTGGATCGGCACAATCGCTTACGAAATCCTCTGCGGAATAGGCTCCCGCGTTCCACGTCTGTACGAATCCGCCTGACGCCTCGCTTGTAGCGCGCGAGACGAGCGAGACTGGCGGGAAAATCGCGACAGGCCAGACGAGCGGGACAAGGTAGAGATCCAATCTATCCCCGTCTCGTCTTTCTTGCCTGTCGCGCCACTCTCGCTCGTCCCGCCCATCTCGTGTCCTCGCTAGTAGATCATTCGAATCGACACGCTTCCGGTATGCAGCGTCGTACGATAGATTCCGTTGACGGTCGGGTTGCGATTACCGAGCACCGTGCGGTCCTCGTAGAGCGCCGCTTGATACGAGAGATCGAGTCCAATCGCCTTAGGCTTCAGCGATCCCACACCAAAATCTCCACATCGCATCAGGCCCAAAAACGATCCCTTCTCCTTACACAAGAATCCAACCCCTCCCCCCACGACATGGAGATCCGAAGAGGGAATCCCTGGATCGTAGGTCAAATCAGGCATCTGCTGTTGTTGGTTGGTATAGCCGGCTCGCAACGCCACCTCCCAGTTCGGGAGCGACTCAAGCGCCAGCCACTTATATTCGGTGCCGAGCATCACCGCATAGGTACTCTTCCAATTCTGCGGCTGCGGAATCGTCGTACCGTTCGCCAATGTCACATCAAGGTTTCGAACAGACTTCCAGCCCACATAGTCGACGTCCATCTCCCACTTCCATTCCCGCTCCTGAGTGCGAACCGGCCAAAGAGCAATAGCTCCGGTCATCACTTGCGGCAACACCAATGTCGCCTTGGCATCAGACACCTTGGCGCCATTTGCCAGCACGGCTCCGCTCAAATGAAGCGTGGCCTGACTGCGGTAGACAATGCCGATGTTCGCAGTCGGCTTCCCGTCGGCGTTGCGCAATGCTGTATACAGGAGGCTGGCATTGAAACCAGCCGCGGTATCCTTGCCGGACAGCTCCACCTTCGAGCCGGCAGGAATGCCAAGCCCCCCTGGCCAGACAGACTGTTTCTCAACCTGACCTTCGCCAACGAGTCCGCTGAATGTATAGATATCCGCACCCAGCCCGAGCGAGAGGTTCTCCGTCGCCTTGTAGGCAAGAGCCGGCTTGATATCCAGAAGCGGCAACGTGTTGAACGTGGTGGCCGTCCTGAACGGCCCATCATTCGGCCAGCGTGTCAGAGAGCCGAACGGCACCGTAAGCCCGATCCCGACTGTGAGATCGCCCAGGGCCGTCACCCCGAGATCCTTCAGATTCGCCGTGATGAACGTGTGGCCGGGAGGAGGCCAGGCGGCACTCCCATTCCGGTCCCCACGAGCATTCACGCCTGTCAGGCTGGTAAAATTCGTCGATCCACCTGAAATAAGGGCCCCTGCCATGACCTGAACTCCCTGCAGTTGGGTCATCCCTGCGGGATTGTAGTGCACGGCCGAGGGGTCGTCGGCTTGGGCCGCATAGGCATTACTCATCGCAGAGGCAGCGGTTCCCTGACCTTGAATACGCGGCACCTGTGCCGACGCCTCCCACTGCAGGCCAACCCAACACAACCCTACCAAGAGCAGCACGAGCATCCACATCCGTTGCACTGATCCCGTCCTGTTCCACTCGCCCCATCCTCTTCTCACCAACATCATCCCTCTCTCACTCACCTGGGGCTACTTGCCTCACCACAGAATCTGACGACCGCCGTTCCGAGGGCCGAAACCAGCAGTCAACGATCCGTTGCAGCTCATCGATATCAAACGGCTTCAACACATAGGCCTGCGCCCCCATGCCGATCGCGCGAACCGCCAACTCCTTGGATCCGGACGCCGTCACCATCACAATTGGAATCTGCTGATCCCAGCGCCGAATCTGCCGGAGCATATCCATCCCGTCCATAGAGGGAATGCCAATATCCAGGATCATGCCCTCGAACGTCTCGGCACGCACGGTTTCCAACGCTCGGACTCCATCCACTTCCACGTGGACACGATAGCCCATGGCCCGCAAACGATCTTGTAAGAGCTGACGAATATCCGGATCATCCTCAACAATCAAAATACGAGGCGCTTCAGATGATGTCCTATTGAGCGGGACCGTGATGGTGGGAAGTAACGGGATCGTGAACGATAGCTCCGCTCCCTGCCCCGGCTCACTCTGCGCGACGATCGTCCCGCCCTGTAACTCCACCAACGTCCGCACGAACGACAAGCCCAGCCCAACCCCTTTCGTTCCGGTCCGGGCCTGTTTAATGCGAAAGAACGGATCGAACACCTGATCGAGGAACTCAGGCGCGATACCAGGGCCGGTATCGCGCACGGAGACTCCGGCGAGCATCGGGTTTTCCTGCCTCACCGTCACCAGAATGCTGCCGCCATCCGGGGTAAACTTCACGGCATTCTGAACCAAGTTCGTGACGATCTGGATCAGGCGATCGCGATCCGCCCAGACCATGAGTGGAACAGGAGGAACGACCGTCTCCAAGGTCTGCCGTTTAGCCTGGGCCAACAGGCGCAATTGCTCGACCGCATCTCCGACACAATGCCCCACATCAATCTCGCCAGGCACGAGATCCAACCGCCCGGATTGAATCTTCGTGCGATCCAGCAGATCCTCGATCATGCGGATCAACCGGTCTGAATTGTCCAACATCCGTGACAAATACCGCTGCTGCTTCTCATTCAGCGGCCCCGTCAATCCGTCCAGCATGTTTTGTAGAAACCCCTTGATCGAGGTCAACGGCGTCTTCAGTTCATGCGAGACATGCGAAAGGAATTGAGACCGCAAGCGATCTGCCTGCTCCAGCTCAGCCGTGCGTTCACGGACCTTGGATTCAAGTCCTAGGTTCAGCTCTTCGATTTGTTCATACGCGGAGGCATTGTCCAATGCGATCGCGACGTGATTGGCAACCGTTATCATCAACTCAAGATCGTCCTGCGTCAGACTGTGCTCCTGCACACGATCGACCGTCAGACTTCCAATAATCCGATCTTTGGCTTTTAACGGGACGGCGATCAACGCCTTCGCCTGCGTTAGCAAGGCCAGCTGTTGGTTCAACGGGTGAATGCGATCCCACACCGCCTGCAGATCCCCGATCAACAACGGCTGGCCCTGCAGGAGCACGATGCCTTCCGGGCTCATGGGATCGGTGACAGGAATCTCACGCGCGCGCGCAAACGCCTGAATCTCAGGCGAAACGCCGAATGCCCGCGCATCCGTAACGACCTGGCGGACCGGGTCGTAGAACGAAACCATGACCCGATCGTACTGGAGGTCACTGGTTAGGGTCTCCAGCACTTTCTGCATCAACGCCTCTCGATCCAGCGTCGAGCTGAAGAGCAATCCAGCCCGATGGAGGGCCGTCAACTGGGCCACTTTCCGGCGCAGCTCTATGCGGGTCTGCTCCTGCTTCAGGTAGGCTTCACGCAACTCTTCATGGCGCGACTCCACGACAGTGATCTGCTCACGAATCAGCGCCTCACGCTGTTGGCTCTCCAGGCGAAGATGACGATTGATCAACATCCCTACAACCAGGATTGGCACCAGTCCAAGCAAAATGACTTCACCAAGACTCGCGGAAGGGTTCATCGCGCGAAATGCCACGGCCAGCGTCAGGCCAACAAGTATGCTCCAAATCGACCCCGTGACATGCCATCGTGATGGGGCGCTGACCGCCGCCGCATGGTTTGGTGAGCGCTCCCTTCTCCGATCACGAGCGCTCGCGTCGGACGGAGTGACCTCAGGAAGCTCATGTGACTGGGATACGTCCGGCTGCGCCTTCGGCAACGAGCCTCCTCCCTGACGCACCACCGTCTGCCAGACCCTGCGACCCCAGGTGCTCTGTTTCTCGGTCCGCCATCGAATAGCCCATTGACACCACTCGTGATCATCCGCAATACAGGAGAGTTCCGTGAGAGTGGCCGGTGGAAGGCCATGGACGCAAGCCGGTACGGCCGACAACACGCCTTGCGCCCCCTGACACATCAGCTGCGCGCATCGCCTTCGATAGGGACCAAACTGACGGAGGGTATGATCGGAAAACTTCATCGCCAACGTCGCACAGGCCGGTGCCGTCTCGACCACTCGAAATTCGATAGAACCGGACGCGTACTTGTTCCCGAAGTAGGGAAACATCCCGTAAATCTGCGACAGGGAAAACGGCCGGGCCAGCACCTGCATGATCGGAGAGGCCTTCTCCATCCCGCAGCGAAACACAAATCGTGGATCGCTGGAAATGCGAAGACAGAACTCATACAGATAGGCCGTGAACTCGTACGAGTAGCTGTTCCAGGCGTTTCTCAAGAAATCCGGCGTCACGTGATAGACCGGATCTTTGATGCGCTGGTTCAACAGGCGGCACAGTTCCTCAACCGCCTGGTTCCCGGCTTCAGCTCCCCGCTCGCGAGACCGCGACGCCTCCAGATACACCACGACGGCCCTGATACTCATCCCGCTCAAATCTCTGATGGTCTGTCCCTGCTCATCCAGTCCAAATGGACGGAACTCCATCACCTCCCGCTCAAGGATCGTGCGGTCCTTCGACAACAGCGTAATCCCCGACTGAGGGGGAGTCACCGCATCCGCCGTGATGCCGAATTCCATGAATGGCTCCTCTCTGTAAGGACAGGCGGGATAAAAACTGAGGGGACACAGGCATTCGCCCAACATTCCTGTTTCGGCACGGCATCAATCCCAGCCCCCTCCTCAGGACGAAGCGGTCACCGGGATACCTCAACAGGTATTACCGCTTCACCGCCCGCTTCAGCTTCGATTCGATGCTGGTAACTTTGCTTATGAGTCGGCCCTTGGGACCTTTCCGATAGTCGACTTTAATCGTGCAGGAAATGCGGCCGCAATCTTTCTTCATCCGCTCATAGCATTGTGTGACGACGCCAACAACCTCATCCCACTCCCCTTCGAGCACCGTCCCCATCGGATTCAACCGGTAGTCCACTCCACTCTTATCAATAATATCGAGCGAGCGCGCGACATACTTGCCAACGCTCTCTCCCTTGCCCAACGGCGACATACTGAATTCCAATAACACCATGTTGTCGTCATGCTCCTTCGCGATGCTTGCGCCATTCGCCATCAGCTCTCACGCTTCGTCATCACTTCACGCTTCGCCCTTGATCCCAGGTACGACCGTGAGCTTCGCCCGTTCATCCACCCAAACCTTCGGATACTGAACCTTGCCTAATACGCGAAACCCGTCCAACGCCTCACGCAATAACGCCCGGCGTTTTTCGAACTCCGGCTCGTTCGCCTTGGTCTGTTCGCGAAGCTCACCGAGCCATTCCACAAAGGCGGCAAACTCCTCGCCGAAGATCCTTTCCATATCTTCCTTCATGAAACCTGACAAGGCTGGGGCCACCCCGCTCGTACTGATGGCCACACGCAAATGGCCGCAGGCCACCACCGCCGGCATCGTGACCGTTGAGGATTCGGGCTGGTCGACCGACCACAGTAAGAACTTCTTCTCCCGCGCCTTCGCGAACAGTGCTCGAGAAAAATCACGGTCCCCCCGCACCATATTCATCACCAAAATCGCACTTTCCAAATCGGTATCGCGGAAATGGCGTCCACGGTGCACGACTTTCGCCGACGCGGCCAAATCCTTGAGCGTGCCGTTGAGCGACGGCGCCACGACAATCACTTTCGCCCCCGCCTCCAACAACCGCTGGGTTTTTTCCGCGGCCTCTTCGTCTCCCCCGAGCACAAGCACCGGGTACCCCTTTACATCCAGAGACAACGGAAAGCCAGAATTTGCTGCCATGGTGGTTCCTCCCAATTCAATAGTGGGGCGTATCATACAACACCCTGTTTTGCAGCGTAAACCGTACCTTCCCATTTTCTACCGGCCCCCGCTATAATGCGCCGGTTTGCCCCCTTCACCTTTGCAAAGGAACCGTACCCATGGCAGCCTACAACGTACGCACCCTTGGACTGGCCAGCAGCATTATCGGCCTCGCCGCCGTCGCAGCCTGGCTGGGCCTGGCCCACAGTTGCGACCCGGAGACCCGCGAAGCGGTGGTTGCCGGGCGCGTCCTCATCGCCCCGGCCCTGGCCGATCAGGTGCGGCCAACCGATGTCCTCTTCGTCATTGTCCGGAGGCCTGGCGCTGCACGGCCCGTCGCGGCCAGGCGCATCGACAATCCGCAGTTCCCCGTGGCATTTGAGATCACCAACGCCGATGTGATGGTGCAGGGCTCTGAATTGCGAGGAATGCTGGATGTGGTGGCCCGGTTGGATCGAGATGGGCAGGCAGGCCCGGCACAGCCAGGCGACATCGAAGGCCGCTACGCAAAGAACCCGACGCTGCCAGGAGGGCGGGATTTTGAGATTACGCTGGATACCGTAACGCAGTGAGTGGGAAGTGCTGTGTGCTGGGCCCTGCGACTTGAGTGCGAAGACCGAACCTCTCAGCACTCAGGACTTTAGGTTTCAGCCGGGTCCGCGTCCAGCTCCATATTCCAATAGAGATAATCGCGCCAGCTGTCAGGCGTGTTCCGAATCCCGATGGTAATGGTCACAACCGGATTCCAGCGCGGCTTGACCGGCTTCTTCATCAGCTTCATGCCGGCTTCATCTGGCGTACGACCGCTTTTCTTATTGTTGCAACGCCAGCAGGCCGTGACGATATTCTCCCAGGTCTTTCGCCCACCCTTGGCGATGGGAACGACATGATCGAACGTCAGTTCCTCGGTCCGGAACTGGTGACGACAGTACTGGCAGGCATAGCTATCGCGGGTAAAGATATTGATGCGGGAAAATTTGACCGCCCGGTGGATATCCTTGAGACGAACCAGCTTGAGGAGCCGCATGACGGAGGGAAGCTTGAAGGAGATCGACACCGCGTGGACCTCTCGGTCATAGACCTCAAGGACCTCGACTTTGCCCTGCCAGAGGAGTGCGATGGCTTTTTGCCAATGGACAACCCGCAGGGGCTCGTACGTCGCGTTGAGCAGGAGAGTCATTTCCATGCAGCAACCTCATTCCCAACCGAGGCTCCTTCTGTGAGAAGGCGCGAGTTTAGTCTTCGGACGCGTACCTTTGTCTATGCCATAAGCCTCAGTCGAAATCAAGTCATTGACGGGTCCAGGGACCAGGCCTGGCTCATTGGGCACTTCTCAAGAACGAAGGATCAGCGCCATGCCTGAATTTGTGACCGTTGCGAGAGTGGAGGAGATTCCTCCGGGAACCGGGCGAACCGTCGAAGTCCAAGGAGTCTGGATTGCCCTGTTTAATGTCGACGGATCCTTCTACGCCGTAGACAACACCTGCCCGCATGCGGGAGGGCCGCTTGGAGAAGGCCATCTGGAGGGCCACATCGTGGAATGTCCGTGGCACGGATGGCAATTTAATCTGCAGACCGGAGAACGACCGGAGAATCCGAACATCACCGTCGCCTGCTGCCTGGTGCGGATTGAAGGGAATCACGTTCAGGTGGCGCTACCGGAGAACTTCAAGTAGCAGGCTGTCGGCAGGCAGGCTCGGTCTGTCTGGTCTATCTCGTTTGTTTGGTCGAAGGAAACTAACTCAATAAACCAGAAAGGCGAGATAAACTGGCGGATTATTTCAGTATCCTGCAGAGCCGAGTGGCAATGGCTGCGCCGACAATCCAGAAGGTTCACTATCTGGTTCTTTGGGTGTCACGCCATCGGCTGGGAGCGAGGCGGCATTGACCTTCTTCACCGCAAGATTGGCATGCCAAATGAATTCCCGCTCGAACCATTGACCCGTCACCCCTTGGTCTCGTAACTGAACTCGTATCTCGTACATATCCCCTTCCACCAGCTTCACCCGCCACTCACCCAGCCGGGCGACCCGATTGCGTTCGCTCATGGAACGCACGTGCTCGGTCATCGCCTGAAGAATCGTGGGATAGCCCAAAGCCCGATGGGTTTGCACCAGCGCGAGAGCCTCGGCGGCCCGAGGATCAGCCATGGGATTGAGTGACGGAGGCTTCATCCAGAGATAGTACAGCCCGCCCAATAGAAGTACGGCCACGACCGCATAGTGAATCACTTTCACCATCGAAAACGAAGAAGAGGCAGAACTAGAGGACGTATGACTCTGTGGCATGGACATCCTGTACAAGGGGTTCGATGAAAAGAAACGGAACCGCACATCATCGCGCTGCATCTTAGGAAGAGCACCAGCGCGATGTCAATCTGACCGCAGCCAGTCCGATGAACCACCTGAGGCGCGGCTTGTGCGCGTGAAAGGGGTTATGTTACAAATATCGGTCTAGTCGACACCTTTAGTATTCTGAGGCGGTAAATCACCCATGAAATTCTTTCTCTACGGGGACCATCTCAACCCCACACAGCTCAAGCGTCGCGCGCCGGAACATCAGTTTCTGATGCTGGCCACCATTCCCGAACACACGATCAAATTTTGCCGATGGTCCTCGCAATGGCGATGCGGCCTTGCCAGCGTGGCCCCCTCACCCGGAGAACAGGTCTGGGGAGCGGTCTTCGAAGTGACCGACGAAGATCTCAAGCTCATGGACCTCTTCGAAGAGGATGTCCCCCCAAGCGCGTTTCGCCAGGTCCAAGTGACCGTGCTAACCGAAGCCGGGGAGAAAATGCTCGTCACCACCTATGCCGCCACCCCCATCGGCAAATTCAAACCCAAAGCGCACTATCTCGATTGGGTGATGAAGGGCCTCAAGCATTGGAAGCTGCCAGAAGAGGCCATCGATATGTGGAAGTCGTTCGCGCCAACAACGTAACACCCCATCAGCTCATATAGTCCAAAGGAGAGCCTATGCCGAAGCCCAAGTATCATATCGTCGTCTGCACGAACTCCCGTCCCCCAGGCCACCCGAAGCCCTCCTGCGGCAGCGCCGGAGCAGCCTCCCTCCTCATGGCCTTTAACATGGGCCTCATGCAGAAGGGTGTGACCCCGGGCGACGTCCTCGTCAGCGGCTCCTCCTGCCTCGGCCCCTGCGAGCAGGGACCAACCGTCGTCGTCTATCCGGACGCCACCTGGTACTCCAAAGTGAC
>JANOMG010000117.1:0-3569 GCA_031420175.1 Nitrospira sp. | reverse complement strand
GACAGCCGGGCGCCATCATGTTCATCTCCTGTTATGAGCTGGGTCATCAACCTCTCGGCATCGCTCAGCCCATGGGATTTCTCGAACAGGCCGGATTTGCGTCGGTCGGGCTCGACATCGCGGTTGAAGATATGGATGAAGCGGCGCTCAAGCTGGCACGCTTTGTCGGCATCTCGGTCCCCATGCATACGGCGCTCCGGCTTGGGGTGCGGGTCGCCGAATTGATCCGGGCGATGAATCCTGCTTGCCACATCTGCTTCTACGGACTGTACGCCTCCATCAATGCCGACTACCTGCTCCAGGAACTGGCCGATTCTGTCGTGGGGGGAGAATATGAGGTCCCGCTGGTTTCACTCATCGAGACACTCGATCGGGATCAGGCGATCAGCCTCCTCGAAGGAGTGAGCTCTCGAAACCGGGTGGTCGGCCCCTCGCTGCAACGTGTGCATCCCTCATCGGTCTCGATCATTCCACCACCGATCCCGAGCCGCTCCGGATTACCGATGTTGGACCGGTATGCCCGGCTCGAACAGCACGGCACAGAGCGGTTGGTCGGTTACGTCGAGGCCAGCCGTGGATGCCTCCATCGCTGTCTCCATTGCCCGATCGTGCCGGTCTATGACGGGCGCTTCTTCCTGGTCCCGGAAGCCGTCGTCCTAGAGGACATCAGGCGCCAGGTGCATGCAGGCGCAACACACATTACGTTTGGGGACCCGGATTTTCTGAACGGACCGGGGCACTCCATGAGGATCGTTCGCGCGATGCACAAGGAATTCCCTGATTTGACGTTTGATTGTACCGCGAAGATCGAGCACCTCTTGAAGCGCCGCATGCTGATGCCAGACTTGAGCGCGCAGGGCTGTCTGTTTGTGATCTCCGCCGTGGAGTCGTTCAGCGACCCTGTTCTGGATCTGCTACAAAAGGGACATACAGGAGCTGACGTTATTGTGGCGCTCGGCATTCTGCGCGAGGCCGGCATCGCCCTTCGCCCGTCGCTCGTGGCTTTCACGCCCTGGACCAGCCTGGACGATTACCTGCTGATGTTGGATATGGTGGAAACGCACGACCTGATCGACGCGACCGATCCGGTACAACTGAGCATTCGCCTCTTAGTTCCCCCCGGGTCGGCGCTTCTCGACAAGTCTGACATTCAACGGTTTCTCGGTCCACTCGATCAGGCTGGCTTTCAGTACCCGTGGGCGCATCCGGATGAGCGAATGGATCGCCTGCATCAGGCGGTGAGTGCAATCGTGGAAGCCAGTGCGAAGGAAGAGGAAGACGCGATGATGACCTTTGATCGCATTCGCGCGGTTGCCGATGAGATGGCTGGCCGTCGCGCCGGGTCCTCGACTCGTGCAAGGGTCATCAGGCCTGATCGTCCGAAGCCGCCTCGCTTAACGGAATCATGGTTCTGCTGCGCTGAGCCGACGACCCAGCAGTTCAGACCGCTCCTGACAAAGGGGCATGGAGAAATCTAGCAGGCTGAGAAACAACTAGTCGGCACGAACACTCGCGCAGGATGCTTCATACAGGCCGGACTTCTTACCCGCCCAACCCCGGCGCCCCAAGAGGCGCCGTTCCACGGGCAAGGGCCGCAGCGAGTGAGGGGCCGAAGGCGTATTCAATGGGGTACGTTGAAGATCTGCACGATGCGAGAACGCTGTCGGCGGACCTTTTCAGCATCCTGCTAGCGGCGTCACATAATAGTTGAGAGGGGGAACGAACAGTGGAAGCTGAACTGATGACACAAGGCACACAGATCCAGGAACTGTTGGGATTGAAGCTGCCGGCAGTGGCCATCGCCTTTAGAGACGTAGCCCCGGCAGACATTCCGCGGGTCACCGCCCCGGCGCCGGCAGGATGCGGCTACTGGAAGCTCGCAGCCGAGGGCAAGGTCTTCTATACGGAGGCATCGGACCACTATACCTGTCCGGTCGGAGCCCATACCCACGGTGTGGATCTGCCGCCACAGGTCGCGACCGAGCTGAACAGGCTGGTGCAGAGCATGGTGGGACTGCAATACCTCACGATGGCAGAAATTCCGATGATCCCGCGTCGACAGGAAGCCTTTCACGTGGCCCTCTATGCGCCGGTGACGAAGGCGACTTTCACCCCTGACGTGGTGCTGATCCGGGGAACCGTCAGGCAGTTGATGCTGCTGGCGGAGGCAGCGCAGTCCGCCGGCATCGCAGGCGGAAGCGCCACGATGGGACGGCCGACCTGCGCCGTACTACCGGAAACGCTGCAATCAGGACAGACGGCCAGCAGTTTTGGCTGTATCGGAAACCGCGTCTACACAGGGCTCGGGGATGATGAGGGCTATTACGCCATCCCAGGCGCAAGACTGGCTGACGTGGTGGAAAAGCTTTCGATCATTACCGAAGCCAATCGCCACTTGGAAGCATTTCACCGAAGCCGCGTGGGAACGGCAGGCGGCTGAGAAAGTCCACCAGCCTAGGAAAACCGTTATGTGGTGTATTGAATGTGCCTCGCTTGTTTGGTTGAACAAGAGCACCTTGATGAACGAAACAAACCAGATGAGCCAGATCAACCCGACAAGCCACGCTCGATGAAGTCGGCCTTTTTGAGCATTCTAGGTAGTATCCTCCCGTCCGAGGTATAAGACGATAATGCCGCGACTCCTGCTGCTCTTGCCGGCCACGACCTATCGAGCCGAGGCATTCCTCGAAGCAGCTCGCCTTGTGCCTGTATCAGTGACCGTTGGAATGGAGCGGATTCCAGAAGGCGTTCCTATCGCCTGGGGCGACGTCTTGCTGCTCGACATTCAACATCCACAGGCGGCCGCGCAGACCGTGGTCGAATTCGCCAGACAGCAGCCGATCGATGCGGTGCTCGGAGTCGACGATGTGACCGCCGTCACCGCCGCAGTCGTAGCAGAAGCCCTGGGGCTCCCCCATAATTCTGTCGCCTCCGTCACCGCCACCAGAAACAAACGCCAGATGCGGGAGCGCCTGTCCAGGCAGGACATTCCCGTGCCTCGCCATAGAGTCTACCCCCTCGACGGTGATCCAAGGGAGTTCGCAAAACACGTCGCCTATCCCTGCGTCCTGAAGCCACTGATCCTCTCCGCCAGTTGTGGGGTGATTCGTGCGAATGATGAGGAAGAGTTTCGTGTTGCGTTCCATCGCGTGGGCGCACTCCTCACCAACTTGGGTTTGGCCGCGCGCGACGAGCAGGCCCGTTGGATTCTCGCCGAGGATTTTGTGCCGGGATGCGAAGTGGCGGTGGAGGGATTACTCACGAACGGAGCATTTCAGCCTCTGGCTATCTTCGACAAGCCTGATCTGCTCGATGGCCCTTTTTTCGAAGAGACGATCTATGTGACCCCTTCGCGCCTTCCTTCTGAAGTCCAGCAGAACATTATCGACTGTGCCACGCGGACGGCGCAGGCGCTGGGGCTACGGGAAGGGCCGGTGCATGGAGAATTCCGTGTGAATACGGACGGCGTGTGGGTCATTGAGTTGGCGGCGCGGGCGATCGGTGGCCGCTGTTCCAGAACGCTTGATTTTTCAGCCGGCATGTCGCTCGAAGAACTGATCATCCGCCAT
>JANOMG010000116.1:0-8088 GCA_031420175.1 Nitrospira sp. | reverse complement strand
CGCGCCGAGACGCGCCATTTCCCATGCAGTGTTCTCGCATCATTCGTACCCTCAATGTACCCAGAGGGTACGATCACTCGCCACGGCTCAGCCTTCGAGATTTCTCTCAGTTCGCCTTACCACTCTTTGAAGATCACAAACACACCGCCGGCCATCAGGGCAAATCCGGCCAGATAGTTCCACTTCAGCGGTTCTTTCAAGTACCACACGGAAAAGGCGCAGAACACCACCAACGTGATCACTTCCTGGACCGTCTTCAGTTGCGCAGCCGAAAACTCGTAGTGCCCAATCGGTTGGCCGGTACTTGAAAACAGTACTCGACGAAGGCAATCCCCCAACTCACCAGAATCGCGATCCACAAGGGCGAGGCCTTGTATTTGAGGTGCCTATACCAAGCGAATGTCATGAAGATGTTGGAGACGGTCAACAGGCGGATTGTGTGCATGGGCCTCCCAGGGAAGGAAAAGGGTTGGTTCTGTCAATCGATACCTTGATGCCTTACTTAGGCAACCACGATACGTCTAATGGCTTGTGTTGAGGTGAGCCAACGCGAGGGTATGGAGTCGGTGGCCAATACATCTCACGTCCCGACGCACTTGCCATCAACACAAGGAAGCTCCAATTGAGATCTTCTAGCAATCGCGAACCAGCCTCGATCTCGCTCTCACCAGCACCTCGTCGCTTGCTATGCACATCCGTCGCGCAACCATGAAAAAGCTGGTTGCGAAGAGTGCGCAGACGCCAGATAACGATCTCGCATAGTGCCTGAAACACCTTCTCCCTGTCACTTGCAAGACCAATAGCAACTTTGGCAATTCCCAGACTCGCATCCCTCCGTTTATTAATGTCCGCTTCTGTACGCCAGCTTCCATTCCAATAGAACGACATAATGTAGCGTGACATAAGAACTGAATCGATATCGGGCCAGCAATCCTCTATCACGCTTCGCAACGTTTTCCCTCCGATGTCCAAACCACAAATCCGCCACAGAAACCATTCAAGTTCTCCAGAAACCTTGTCGTCGCTCTGTGTTCTGTTCAGCTGATGAAGCGATCTTATCTCGGCCTTCCACCAGTCGGTTCCCAGAACCTCCTGACGAATACCGCACATTGCGTTCAAAGCAATCCACGAATAAATAAACTTGGCTTCCGGATCAGCACCCGTTTTCTTCGCCTTGGCAAGCCAAGAGGACGCACGTTGTAGCCGGTCATAGTATCCCTGGTCTTTAGTATTTGGATGGTTCTTCTGAAACTTCTTGATCTCACGAACGGCATGTTCCAGCTCGGTATGACATGGCTTCTTATGGCCAGAGAATATTTCTACCAAGAGCTTATTCATTTTTGTTCCTTGGGACTAACTCCAGCATACGGCGAATGTCCTGTTCCACAAGAGATCGCTGATTGTTCCGATTATTTCCCGGGAAGTATGTCCCGCTTAGTGGAACCTCTCGTGAACCTAGTCGAACCCACCAGATACGCTTGCGAAATTCGGCCACCCTTTCGGAGGCATCATCAATATCAATGCCGAAAAGGCTGCATAAGCTCTTGAATGGTACTCTACCGAGCGCCAAGATTCTCTCCGGCTTAGCGGCAAGCAACTCATCGCACAGAAATTTTGAACAATTAGCAACTGCTAAACGACCAGGTTGGTGATCCCGGTTATCTCTCATCGACGGGCACTTGACGCTTGGAGTTAAGAAGAAGCCTGTATCGCGAAACTGACGACAATTGCTGACTTCTTCATTTGAAGAGGCACGAAGTGCGGTGAAGAGCCCTTCACGAACAGCATCCCGCTTAGTTTCATCCCAAAAGTAGGCACCACCCCATGGAGGTGCAACCGATACAAAATAGAGACGGATGGGACGTATAGGTTCGTATGTAGGTTTACGTTTTTCTTCGCATGGTACACGCAGATAGTCCACGGACTCTGCTTCGCAGCGCCTACAGTTTTGGATCGTCTGTTGAATAGATTGCCAGTCCATCGCAGTTTTTATAAATCTGCCCCTTAGGAGCTGAACGGATCGGTCTGCCTTCGACTGCGCGCATCGAACGAGCACATTCTGATCGTGCGCGTTCTGCGAGCAAGGAAGGCCGACTGATCCGTTCAGCTCACCCCCGCTTCTTTTAACACCTGTCCGGTATACGACCGCTTCGACTTCGCAATCTCCTTCGGCGGCCCTTCGGCCACGATCTCACCACCTCGATCGCCGCCCTCCGGTCCGAGGTCAATGACCCAATCCGCATTCTTGATCACATCAAGGTTATGTTCGATCACCAGCACGGTATTCCCCGCTTCGACCAATCGATCCAACACGTCCAGCAACCGCTGCACGTCGGCGAAATGAAGCCCGGTCGTCGGCTCATCCAAAATGTACATCGTGCGCCCGGTCGGACGTTTCGACAGTTCGCGCGAGAGCTTGACCCGCTGCGCCTCGCCGCCGGACAGCGTCGTGGCGGACTGGCCAAGCTTCACATAGTGCAACCCGACATCGTGCAGCGTGTCGAGTTTCCGCTTGATGAAGGGGATATGTTCGAAGAACTGCACGGCCTCGTCCACCGTCATGTTCAATACGTCGGCGATACTCTTCCCCTTATGATGAATCTCCATCGTCTCGCGGTTGTACCGTTGACCCTTGCAGACCTCACAGGTCACATACACATCCGGCAGGAAATGCATCTCGATCTTGATCAGCCCGTCGCCCTGGCAGGCCTCGCAGCGGCCACCCTTCACGTTGAAGCTATAGCGGCCCGGCTTGTAGCCCCGGACGCGGGACTCCGGTAGGTTGGAATAGAGATCCCGGATGAACCCGAACAGACCGGTATAGGTCGCAGGATTTGAACGCGGAGTCCGGCCGATCGGAGACTGGTCGATGTCGATGACTTTATCCAGAGCCTCAACCCCCAATAGCTCCTTGCAACCGTCAATCTTCGGTTTCTTGTGATAGAGCAACTGGGAAAGGGAATGGAACAATACCTCTAAGACCAGCGTACTCTTTCCGGATCCCGACACGCCGGTCACACAGGTGAGCAGACCAAGCGGAATCTTGGCGGTCATCCCTTTGAGATTGTGTTTCTTCGCCCCCACGATGGACAACATTCCCTTGGCCTTACGCTCGCGGCGAGGCAGGCTGACCATCTGCGTGCCGCGGAGATACTGACCCGTCAGGGAGTCGGGATTCTTCATGACTTCTTTCGGCGTGCCCTGGGCAATGACCTTACCCCCCTGCGTTCCAGCGCCAGGCCCCATATCCACCAGATGGTCCGCCGCCATCATGGTCTCGGCATCATGTTCGACCACGACCACCGTGTTGCCGAGATCGCGCAGGCGCAGCAGAGTCTGGAGCAAGCGCCGATTATCCCGCTGATGAAGACCGATGGATGGCTCGTCGAGGATATAAAGCACGCCGACAAGACCAGACCCGATTTGGGTGGCCAGTCTGATACGTTGGCCTTCTCCACCGGACAGGGTGGCGGCAGCCCGATCCAATGTCAGGTAGTCCAAGCCGACGTTGACGAGAAACCCGAGCCGCTCGCGAATCTCTTTCAAAATGCGATGGGCAATCACCAGTTCGCGCTCAGTGAATTTCAACGAACCGAAGAAGTCAGCAGCCGCTCGCACGGAGAGGTGCGTCACCTCCGCGATAGACTGCTTGGCTAACTTGATGGATAAACTTTCAGGCCGGAGCCTTGCGCCTTTACAGGTTTCGCAGGGTTCCAACAACGTGAAGTCTTCATCGTCAGGACAGCCGGGCGCCATGGCATAGCCGATGCCGTCGCAGGCCGGGCAGGCTCCATGCGGGCTGTTGAACGAAAAGACGCGGGGGGTAATTTCCGGATAACTGACCCCACAGCTGATGCAGGCGAGCTTCTCGCTATAGAGTGACACCTTCCCGTTCTCCGTCAGTACCCCGACCAGCCCACCGGCGAGCTTCAACGATGTCTCTACCGAATCGGCCAACCGTCTCGTCAAGGCCTCGCCTGGCTTCATCACCAATCGATCGATCACGATTTCGATCTGGTGTTTCTTCTGTTTATCGAGCGTGATGTCCTCATCCAAATCAATGAGCTGACCATCGACCCTGGCCCGGACGTAGCCGGCCCGGCGCATGTCGAGGAGCTCTTTGCGATACTCGCCCTTCCTGCCGCGGACGATCGGGGCCAATAGCTGAAACTTGCTCCCCTCCGGCAACAGGCCGATGGCATCGACCATCTGCTGCACGGTCTGCGCGGTAATTTCCTCGCCGCACTGAAAACAGGAGGGGCGTCCGACCCTGGCAAAGAGGAGACGGAGATAATCGTAAATTTCCGTCACGGTTCCGACCGTAGAGCGGGGATTGTGGCTGGTGCTCTTTTGTTCGATGGAAATGGCGGGCGAGAGCCCTTCGATCGAATCGACGTCGGGCTTGCCCATCTGTTCGAGGAACTGACGGGCATAGGCCGAGAGCGACTCGACGTACCGCCGTTGTCCCTCGGCATAGATCGTGTCGAATGCCAGCGACGACTTGCCCGACCCGCTCAGCCCCGTGATCACCACGAGCTGGTCCCGTGGGATCGTCACGTCGATGTTCTTGAGATTGTGCTCCCGCGCCCCTTTGATGATGATTGAGTTATGCATCAGGGATGGGATTATAGCACCGTGGTTCCTTGTCTTGACACCGATGCCGGGCACCGACAATATACGGAATACTCAAAGGAGGGCGCCGTGCCCCGGCCTGCCAAAAGAAAAGAAAAATGGACGCTCTCGTTCGACCCGGCGCTGAAAAGCATAGTCGTCAAGGCGGCCAAGCGTAGGGGCGTGTATCCTGTGACCGTACTCGAAAATCTCGTGAGGGAAAAATTCAACCCGTACGGACATACGGACGTGGACGACAGCGCCGCCTATGTAACCGCACTCCGGAAGCAGAACCGAAAGCAGTCCGACGACGCGTTCCTGGACGAGATTAAAACATGGCAAAAATCTCGATCCTCCTAGATACCGACATCTTCATCGATTACTTCAATACAAGCCGATTCCACGAAAAAGGAACTGCTGGCCAAGCCCGGACTCCGCGACGCTGAACGGGAATCGATACTGGCTGAATTGCGCCGATGCCGGCTTATCACCCTCTCCGATTCGATCCCGCCGCGATACTCCGATCTTCGCCGCCAGCATCCTTCTCTCGACAAGGGCGACGCACTCATCGTCGCCACAGCGCTCGTCAAACGCCTTCCGCTGATGACGCGAAATAAACGGCACTTTCACATGGTAGCCAGCCTGGCGTTATTTGGGGGATAAGCACCGACCCTAGCGCCGCCGTGCAGTGCGTGGACGAGCACCTTCCAGCGCTTCTCCCCATCGAGTCATAAAGGTGGTCACGAAGGTGTGACTCTCTTTCGGTTCAGCCGCCAGCCTGGCCACCGCCAACGCGACGCACAGCGCAATGTGGTATCCCTCTGATCGGGATGCGACCGCCCGTCGGTAGGTGGGATGGCCCTGATTGATCACCACGGAAGATTCGATCAAACGTCCCAGCTCCGGATCCTCCGGGCGCGACTCAAAGCGAAGCTCAAGGCCGTAGCGCATCGGGCGGGAGCGGCGCGGCTTGCCCGGCGCCGGCATGCCGCCCGGCAAGGCCGGGCTTGAATCGAACGGCGCTGGATCTTGCGGCGGCTGGTCCTCCGATTCTTGCGGAAGCGGCGGCTCGACCGGCGCATCGCCGCTCCGATCGGTCTGTGTCGACACCGATGTCGTCACAAAGGCTTGTCCTTCTCCTGGTTCCCCGCGAGACCCGATCGGCAAGGTTTTTTGCCCTCCAGCTTTCCGCTCGACGAGCGAAATCAGCAACGGAAACTCCTCGGACAATTCTCCCAGCACCTGTTCGAGATCGCGCTCCAGCGGTCTGATCGACCGCCGCTTCGCCACGTCGGCCGGCTCGCGCGTGTCTCCCCACTCGGCCAGCTGGTGCGCCACCGCTTCTTGAATCGTTTTCCGATACGCCAGAAACAACGCACCTCGCGCCCCGGTACGGACAAAATCCCCCTTATTCAGCGTAAGCGCGGCGGCAAGGTCCGGAACCTCGATCAAGCCTCCGATACGATCCGGCGTGGACGGTGTCAGGCCGAGCCAGTCCCACCCCTGCTTAATGACCTTTCCGAACGTGCTGACGGCGATCCCTCGATCCTCTTCGCTAAGAGGCACCTCGGCACGAGAGAGATACCCTCGCACACTCGGCTTTCGTTTCCGGCCAAGACACACGGCAAGCCGGGCGATCTCTCCCTCTCGGCACGGCTCCTTTCCCAACAGCGAACCGTTCACGGCAAAGGCGATCCCTTCAGGGTACTGCGCGCGCAGAATTTCGTCGAACGCAGGATCGAGCAACGGACGATAACAGCGCCGCAGCGTGGCTTCGATGAAGCCCGCGTCGAGCAGCGGAGACAGACCATTCTGAAGCTGCAACGAAACCGCAGTACCCCGGTCTCCCACCAATCCCAATGGGGGCATCCATTTCCAGGGAGCCTTGTGCCGCCCTGCCAGAAACCATCGCGTAGCGATATGCTGCGCCTGCCGCCGGGTTTCAGTGATCACCTCTTCGCAGATCAAGAGGCTCAGCTTAATGCCGACTCCGGCAAAGCCGATCCCCTGCCCGCGCTGCTTGGCGCTGGTCGCCAGGTCGTGATAACGGATCAGATCCTTCCGCTGCATCCCTGCGCCGTCATCGACCACGGTCAGGCGCATCTCCGCAGCCTCGGGCATGAACCGGATATGGCGCGCACCAGAATCCAAGCTGTTGGCGACGATCTCCGTAATGATCGTCTCCTCCACTGCACCGGGATACGCATCGCGAAGATCTTCGAGCAAGTGAAGCAGATCGACCCTGGTTTCTCCCATGTCATGCACACCTTTCGTTGAACTTCAGGGCGGAGGATCGTCCCGCAAATGAGGAAAGTCAAGACTCGGAACTTCGGCGGACCCCCCGCGCTCGGCCTTGACAATGATCGAAAGCCGGTGCTACCAACCTCTCATGCTCCAGACTCATACACCACCCGTTCAGAAGGGGACCGACGCCCCGGCGCCTCCGCTCGCCGTCTCGACCTGGTCGGGTCAGGCCCGAGAGCAGGCCGTACAACGAATGTTCACCGCGATCGCCGGCGTCTATGATCTCAACAATACGCTCCTGAGTTTTGGGCTGCACCACCGGTGGAAAAACATTACCGCCTCCTATGTGCCGATCACGACAGAAGGCCGGGCACTCGATGTCGGATCCGGCACAGCCGATCTCGCTCTCTTGATCGAACCGCGCATGGGCACCAACGGTCGCGTCATTGCCTCCGACTTGAACCATGCCATGCTCGTCGAGGGGCTGAAGAAAGTCACCAAGCGGGGCCTGGGGAAGAAGATCACTTGTCTCGAAGCCAACGCTGAGCATCTGGGATTTCCCGATGGGACGTTCCATGCCGTGACCACGGGGTTTTGCATGAGGAACGTCGGCGATCTGCGGCAAGCGGTCACGGAAATTCACCGGATTTTACAACCGGGTGGGCGGTTTGTGTGCCTGGAGTTTTCCCGGCCAGTCTTTGGGTGGTTACGGGCCCTGTACGACTGGTATTCATTCCGGCTGCTTCCCTGGATTGGCACGAAAGTGGCGCATGACACGACCGGCGTCTACGAGTATCTTCCTGCATCCATTCGGAACTTCCCGGACCAGGAACGATTGAAGCAGATACTCCTTGATGCGGGCTTTCGTCAGGTCACCTATCGCAACCTGACCGGCGGGATCGTGGCGATACATGTGGCAACAAAGTGAAATGTTAAATTTTGAATGTTTAATGATGAATTAGTCCGGACTGATCTCGGCGACAATTCAACATTTAACATTTAACATTCACCATTGGCGACTCGCATGAATTCTATCCTCTATGTGTTTCTCCCCTGTAAGAAGGTCTACCCCATCGGTGTGACCTATCTCGCTGATTTTATTCATCGGCGCAAGCCGGACGTGCGGCAGCGCATCCTCGATCTCTCCCTCTATCCTGTCGCCCAACGGAGCCGCGCGGTTCGCGATGCCGCCACCGAGTTCAAGCCGGACCTCGTCTGTTTCTCCTGGCGCGA
>JANOMG010000115.1:0-2023 GCA_031420175.1 Nitrospira sp. | reverse complement strand
GACAGCCGTGTCGTCGGGATGGCCAATATCCGAGGGACGATGGTGCCGGTGATCGCCCTCAAGCGCAGCCTCGGGCTGGGTGAACATGAGGTCGATCTCTCCAAACCCGACGCGAAAGAGAACGGCATACTCATCATCACTGAATACAACGGCAGCTTGCAGGCCTTTCATGTCGCGGCCGTCGATCGCATCATTCGCACCTCCTGGTCGCAGATCAAGACCCCGCCGGCGCTGGTCCGTGAAAATAACAAAGGCGCGGTGACCGCCGTCACGATGCTGGACAACGGTCGCATGGTCCTCATCCTCGATGTCGAGAAAACACTCAGCGATATCTGCCCGCGTCCTGATGAGGAAGTGTTTGCGGGTCTTCGCTCGATGCCGGAACTCAAATCGAAATGCGTCTTGTTCGCTGACGATTCCAGCGTCGCCAGGACTCAGATCCGGAAGGCCTTAGAACGACTTGGCGTGCCCTATATCCAAACGACCACCGGGAAAGAAGCCTGGGACTATCTGCAGCAGCTGGCGGAAGCGACGTCTAAAGAAGGGATTGCTCAAGTGCAGCGGATCAATTTGGTTCTGAGCGATATCGAAATGCCGGACATGGATGGGTTCACATTGACGAAGCACATTCGCGCGGACCCGAGGCTGGCGCATCTTCCCGTGGTTTTGCACTCCTCGTTGACGGGAACCTGCAATGAGGATAAAGGGCGCCAAGTCGGCGCCACGGATTATGTCACGAAGTTCGATCCAAAAATGTTCGCAGAAAAATTGATGCGCTATATCATTTGACCGGGCGGCTGGTCTCTCTGGTGCCGCGGCATCTGTGAAGTCACACGGAAGGAAGAGTCGGGCATGGCGAAAGCGATTCAAGTCCTCATCGTCGACGATTCGACGTTCATGCGGAAGAGCCTCTCGTCGATGTTGACGAAGGATCCCCGCATTGCCATCGTCGGGTTGGCGCGCAACGGAGAGGAAGCCTTGCAGCTCGTGCATCAACTCAATCCGGATGTCGTGACCATGGATGTCGAAATGCCTGGCATGAACGGCATCGATGCCCTCAAACGCATCATGGCCGAGCATCCTGTACCCGTGCTGATGGTGAGTTCACTCACGAATGAAGGCGCCGGCGACACGCTGAAGGCCTTGGAGTTGGGAGCCGTCGATTATATTCCCAAGCAACTCGACGGCGTGGTGATGAAGATCCATGACATTCAGAATGAATTGATCGCCAAAATCGTCGCTGCGAGCCAGGCTGGCGACAAAGTTCGTGCGCGCAAACTGAACGGGACGCCGAGACCCGTGCTCAAGCCTCGTTCTATGGGGTTGACCTCACACTCGGTCAGCGTCACGCGCGGCAGTCGGGTTGTGGCCATCGGTTGCTCGACCGGAGGGCCTCAAGCGTTGATCGAAGTCCTTCCGGCTTTTCCATCTGATTTTCCTGCGGGGATCGTGATCGTCCAACACATGCCCAAGACTTTCACCAAACCGTTTGCCGAGCGCATGAACTCGCTCTGTGGCCTCGAAGTGAAGGAAGCCGCCGATGGAGATGAAGTCAAGCCTGGCCGCATTTTGATCGCGCCTGGAGGAGTTCAATGCCGGGTCAAACGCAGAACCATCACCAGCACCGTGATCTCGTTGAGTCCGAACATCGAGCATCATCTCCATGCCCCCTCCGCCGACATCATGATGCAGTCGGTTGCCTTGGTCTACGAAGAACGGGGCATCGGCGTCATCCTGACCGGTATGGGGCACGACGGCCTGGAAGGCATGAAAGCCATCAAGGCCGCCAAGGGCCGGACCATTGCACAGGACGAAAAAACATGCATCGTCTACGGCATGCCGAAAGCCGTGGTGGAAGCAGGTTACGCGGATAAGGTCATTCCGCTCTCGGGGGTCGTGGGAGAAATTCTTAATATGGTGTAGGGGCAAACGGGCGTCGGTCACTTTTACTCACAATGGAGAAGGTAGGAGGCATTATGAGTACGTTGCAGAAGGGCATGAATATTGGACCTAAGTTTGCGCT
>JANOMG010000114.1:0-8255 GCA_031420175.1 Nitrospira sp. | reverse complement strand
GCCACTTGAGCTTTGAACACCGCTGAGTGCGTCCGTCTCGTTCTCTTTGTCATTCTCTGCTCCCTTGCATCGCCCAGTAGGGCCATCAACGGTAGCAGATTCTCCACTTAGCGGCTTGTTCAAATTTCCGGGGCCACTTCTGAGTCTTACGGGAAAATGATCGCCTGTTCGGCATGGCCGATCGCTTTGAGCGTCGTTTCCAGTGCATCGGCCATCGGCGGGGGCCCACAGAGAAAGATCACGGTGTCAGGACCGGGCGGCGGCAGATGCCCGCGCAGGATAGCCTCGGTGATGCGGCCCGTGCCTTGCGACCAACCGGCAGGCGGCTGCTCCAACACATGATGACAATGGAAGCTCGCATGTTCTCGCACATCCTCGTCCCATTCCTCCCGGAAGATGATGTCGGCCTCGGCCTTGTTGGCATAGACCAGAAACAACTCGACCGGAAGGCGCCGGGCGAGAATCCAGCGAATGATGGAAATCATCGGCGTGATGCCCGTGCCGCCCGCCACGAGCCCCACCTTCTTCGCCATGCCGTCCATCCAATGACCGCCAGGATGGGGCCCGCTCATCAGCACCCTCTCTCCGACCTCCCGCTCATGGAGATACTTCGACACCACACCGGTCTCGTACCGTTTCACCGTCAAGTCGAAATATCCCGTGGCACCGGGCATCGACGACGGTGTATAGGGCCGTTTCACCGTTTTGCCGTCCATCGTCGCGTGAACGTAGAGATGATCGCCGGGCAGCAGGTCCAGCGTGGCGTCGTCAGGCAAGGCAAAGCAAAACGTCTTCGTGTCGTGGGTATCGCGATGAACCGCCGTCAGCTCGTAGAGTGCAGGTGTCTTCGACGTGATGCGCGTGACAGGTGTCGTATCCATGGCTCTATCATACGAGCCTGAAGGAACGCTCGCAACACCTTCAATCTTCGCGCAGGGGGACTGGTTCACGATCCGGCTAGAACGGAATACGGAGGCCCATCTGGAACTCATTTGGAGAGAGCTCTTGCCCGAGCTGACTGCGCAGCCCGGCGTCAGGTTGCAGGGAAGGAGGACCGCTTCGCGCCTCTTCGAGAATATTTCTGGCGATATCGTCCTCATGGCCATACCTCAACGCCACGTGGCTCCTGTCGAATCCGGATTGTGCCAGCGTCTCGCACGCCTTCTTCAGGACATGGCACTCGGATTCCCCTTCCTTCCGGATCCAGGCTTCCTGCTCATTACGCAACTGCACGCGCAATTGCGCCTCGGCGGCAGGACTCTCCGATCCGCCATGCTCCAGCAACTCCCGGGGCATGGGCTTGAGCACGTGAAAGAGGGTGACGACGACATCAGGTGTTCGGCACAGGAGCGTACCAACATACTGAACCACGCGATGGGAGTTCTCGGACTCGTCAACAGCCAAAAGAAATCGAATAGCGGCCTCCTCGGCAGGACGGGGCAAACAGTGCGGTTGTCTACATCCCATTCCCCATACATCGACGATTCCAGAGGGTTGCCCGGGACGAGGCCAAGCCAATTGCCAGAAGCTAGAGTGAGGAATTCTGCACGTTGGAGCGGTCCCACTTTGCTCGAAACCGGGAAGAGAGGCATACACAACGATGCGCGAGGGCCAGGTCTGCCGAATCTCTGCCGGCTATTGGTCTGCGTAAAGTGTTCCCGGAGAATCCCGCTTACATCACAATCGACACTCGGCGGAGAAACCTTGGAGAGGACAGGCCTTCCCAAAAAAAGACTCCCGCCCCTTTATTTTCCCTCTTTTCTTGTTTTCTTTTCGCGCAACGTTACAACACCGGCGTCCACCTGAGCCTCCTTCGTCCTCTCCTTCTCCGCCCACCACAGCGCAACAGCGGTACCGGTTCCGTCCCAAATGACAGCAACTTTCCTGCGTTGACCAACTAAGCGGTGCTTCCTATACTGCAATCACTATGGAGGTGCAGCAGTGAAAATCGTCGTCGGCCTGACCATCGGATTTGTCCTTCTCGTCGGCGTAATCTTCTCGCTGCCGTTCCTCATCGATCTGAACAAGTATCAGGACCAGTACAAACCGCTGATCGAAAAGGCCCTGAATCGCAAGATTCAGTTACAGGATATCCGACTCACGATCTGGCCTCGTCTCGGCGTCCGCATCGGCGGTTTCACGGTACTCGACGATCCGTCCTTCAGTACCGGGCCTTTCGCCTCACTGGCGTCGTTGGACGTCGGGGTCAAGCTCCTGCCGCTTCTGAGTATGAAGGTTGAAGTTGAAGAGATCTCTCTCCGCGATCCGGACATTACGGTCATCACAAACAAGGCCGGCGTGATGAATGTGTCGACCATCGGGGCCACAACACCGGCATCCTCGTCCACGACAGAGCCCGGTGCTCTCCCGCCTTCAGGCGAAGACCCGTTACAGATCCTGGCCTTGTTCGCCGTCGATCGCGTCTCGATCGAGGGCGGAACGCTGACCTATCGCGATCTCTCGACTGCGTCGGGCACGGAGTATCGGGTGCAGGACCTCGAACTGTTGTTGACGTCCGTCCATCTCGGTCAGACGCCGTCGATCCACCTCAAGGCCACTGTGCTGCCCTACAATCTTCCGGTCACGCTGGACGGCATGTTTGGTCCGCTTGTCGAGAGGCTCGAGGTCCGGCAGTACGACTTTGCGTTGGGATTCGGCAAGATCGCGGTGTCATTGAAGGGCGCCCTCGTTGGTGGAATGCTCGATGCGACATTGTCTTCTCCCGCTATCGACATGGCCGATCTTCCTATCGCCATGCCGCTGCAGAAGCCTGTGCAGATCAAGGATCTGCTCGTGACCGCCAAGGCGCCGTACCCGTTCAAGCAAGGCGTTTCACCGCTGGAGCTGGCCGATATTTCGAATCTGAGCCTGGCGCTCATCATGGGTAACTCCACCGTGAACGTCAAAGGGACGGTCCTCAACGGCCAAGCCCATGTGACAATGTCGTCCCCCTCGGTGCATACCGCCGACCTGCCCGTCACGCTGCCACTAGCCAAGCCGGTGGAGATGAAGGATCTGACCGTCACCGCCAAAACACGGGTGCCGTTCAACCCCACCGCGCCGCCCTTGGAGATCGCCGACGTGTCCGACCTGCGCCTGGGAGTGGTACTGGGCAAGTCCATTGTGACGGTCAAAGGCAGCGTATTGGGTGGCCAAGCCAATGTGACGGTGTCGTCCCCCTCGGTGCATATAGGAGACCTGCCGGTGGAAACCGGACTCGCAAAATCCGTAGAGTTGAAACATCTTCTCGTGAATGCAGGTCTCAAGGAGCAGGACGCTCGTCTTTCCAACCTCTCGTTTCAACTGTTCGAGGGCCAGTTCAAGGCGGAGGGAGGTCTGTCTATGGGATCGTCGACCCCGCCTTTTCACGGCAAGGTCAGGATCGAGGGCATGCAACTCGGCCCCGCGCTGGAGGCCGTCAGTCCTGACAGCACGGTGTCGATGAGCGGTACAGCCGTGATGGACCTGGCGGTCACCGGCCGCGGCTTCTCCATGTCGGACTTGACCAACGCCTTAGAGGGACCGGGGCACCTGCGAATCAAGAACGGGAAGATTGAAGGGATCAACCTAATGGAAGAAGCGGTCACACTGTTGAAGGTTGCGGGTGTGTCGCCCGAACGCATAAAAACGACCGTCTTCTCGACGATCGAAACCGACGTGATGATCAAGCAGGGCCTCGTCAATGTGCAGAAGCTCCTGATGGACAGCCGCGATTTTCAGGCCACCGGCAGGGGCACGGTGGGATTCGACCAGGCACTCAATCTCGCGGTGGACTTGAATCTCTCCCCGGCCCTGAGCCAGAAACTGGCGGACGCTTCTCCCCTTGCAAAGATGTCGTTGAAAGAGGGTCGGCTGAGACTGCCGCTTCTCATCACCGGCACTGCGCAAAACCCCTCCTACGGGTTGGATACGAAGGAGCTGACCGGCAAAGTCCAGGAACAGGTGCGGGAGAGAGCGAAAGAAGCGATCAAGGGGCTACTGGAAGGCACGACAACCCCGAACGACCTCAAGCAGCAAGGCAAGGACCTCCTCAAGGGATTGCTCGGGCGGTGAAGAGGGTGCGTTCGTCCTGTGGTGTAGCTGCCCGCTCCTTGTCTGGCGCTGGCAGCGTGGGCGTATCGGCGATCGAAGGCCACGCCGCCGCATTTCTCATTCCGACCGGTGGCGCGCTCGTCGGGAAACTCAATGGGGTCATCCACCGTGGGAATGCATCCATAATCACAGGGGTAGCCGACTGACAGGGCGAGGCCTTCCGACCAAGTCGCTATCCCATTTTCTTACTCCCATGAGCCACCACGCAACGACCCCAGGAATTCCCCCAAGGGATTTGAATCCTTTCTGTCTTGGGGTATACTTTGCCCATGTCTATTCACCTTCCCCTCAAAGACATGACGCTCCTGGAAAAGCTTGCGGTGATGGAGTCCCTCTGGGAGGACCTCAGCAAGACTCCGGACGCCATTGAGTCGCCTACCTGGCACAAGGATGCCCTTGAAGAACGTCGCCAGCGTACGGCTCAGGGACAATCCAAGTTCTCCGATTGGGAAACAGCCAAAGCGGACATTCGAAAACGGCTGTCTTGAGAATCCAGATCCTGGATGAAGCCCAGGACGACCTCATTCACGGCTTTCAATTCTACGAAGCAAGAGAACCGGGTCTTGGCGGATATTTCCTCGACTGCCTCTTTGCCGACATTGACTCCTTGCTGATCTACGCAGGGATTCATCGTCTGGTGTTCACCTATCACCGTTGCCTGTCCAAACGCTTCCCCTTTGCCATCTACTACAGCCTGGACGGAGAAAACGTGCGCGTGCACGCCGTCCTGGACTGCCGTCGAAACCCATCATGGACTAGAACGCGCTTGGAAGAAGAACGCTAGTCGCGGAATGCCCTGCGCGGACGAGTTGCGCCCACGAAAACTCCCGACGTCGTCTCTTCGGCTTTTCCTGGTGGACAGGAACGGCTCAGGTGGTTATGGAAGGATGATGGCGGGCTCGGAGTGGCCGAGCGCGCGATGAACTTCGTGTCACGCCTGTCGCGCACGGCTTGCTTGTCTCGCTCACCCTTCACGAACGACGAGAGAAGGAATCACGTGGCGGGCTCGAAGGCATTTCGATGGAGACATCCAGCCAGGGATGCATCCATCAGCAGCGCACGGCTGACTCTCAACGGGGTAGCAAGGCGATCTGGAATGTAGAATGTCCCTGTTTTCTTGCCACACTCACGGTGTGGGGTGGGCGCGCCCAGGTGCGGATGGCACTCGACATGGGCACGATCGTTGCGGCCCGTTTCAATCCGGTGATTCGGTGTTTCTATCAGCGGCTCTGCGCCGCCGGGAAGGCCAAAAAATTCGCGCTGGTTGCCTGCACGCGGAAAATGCTGGTCATCCTCAATGCCATGCTGAAACACCGGACGCCTTGGCAGCCTCATGAGGCGCCGCATGCTTGACAGTCACGACAGTTGCGACCCCCTTTTGTTGCCCTCATTTTCTTGAGCTCTTCTGCTTTGAAGAGCGACGAAAAAGAGATTGACTGCCTCGGTTTCTCGCTCTGTTAATTGAGCCTTGTCTAACTGGCTGAGTTTCTTTTCGATCAAGCCAACATCAACTAGCTTCTCGAGCAAATTGAGTTGCACATAGAAACTCACTCCCTCCGTGCTTACCGAACAACCCTGCTGCGACGAACAGATTGCTAGAAGACCTTCCCTGTTCTCTACTTGAGCAACTACCCACTCTTTCCACTGATTGGACTCGTCCCACTTCTCCCAGCGGAACAATAAAAATCCCAGCGCCGGATGTTTAATTAGTCTTCCATCGGCTGCCCATTCTTGAATCTTTCCGACACACATTGCACATAATGGCTGGAGCTGCTCGTCGCTTAGAGCTAGTGATCTTCTATTGCTACCCTGGTCTTCTAGTGAAACCTTCACGACGGGAAGATACAGCCCTGTGGTGTTTTTAATCGCAGCCGAGAAGATCTGAAGCCTCTGGTCAATGTCTTCAATTCGCATCAATAGCTTATTACTGATCGCCCAGTAGAACCTATCAAACATCGCCCTCTCATCACTTGGCCATTCCGGCAGGCATTCATCGGAAATATCAAACAGTGCTGTGAGCAAAGGTTCAATGTGCTGAAGCTTAAGTTTGTCAATGTAGGCCGTCAGCCGCTCAAAGACATTGACGAGCACACCGCGTTGGAAACAATCTTTAAGATAGCTTTTTGCCCCTTCACGGCTCGGCAGCACATGGAGCAATTGCCCGAAGTCTTCAGGCGAAACATCGTCCACCCCAATGGAATAGACAAAATACCGATCAAAATTTTTAGGATGGTGAACTCGAAGGTTCCTGAGTGCATCATCTTCATTAAAACCACGAAGCGCGAAGCGATCATTCTCCCATGGAAAAGAGGGGAACAAGTACGCCAGCAGGGGCTTGAGAAGATCTCGATCGAACTCAGAAAAAACACTAAGAATGGTCTCCCTGGAGCGCTTCACTTCTTCATCCTTGCCCTGAAACTCACCTCTGGTAAGGAAATGTTTCACACGCGGCAGCTGGTGGTATACCTTCTCATGCAGAACCTTAAGGGCAACCAAACAGACGAGATCCACGACGTTGACGGGCAGGGTGTGTTTTCCACGAAGAACCGAAATATCGAAAGCCAGCACATTGATGAATCGATGCACATCACGAAGCGTCCGAAACATAGGGGAAATGACTGTAACCGCAGATGCCCATTCAAGCTCGTCGAACCCTGTTAAGGGAACCGGCTCCCGAACCAAGGCAAGCGCTTCTCGCTCCAAAATCCCAATTATCTTCGATCTGGCCGGTAGTGGAAGAGGAAGGGTCACCTGCACGATCTTTTCCAAGTAGTCTTTTCCATTTCCGGCAGTTATTGAATCAAGCGACTGCTCCACGATTCGACTTTCCATGAGCAACACATAAACCAAATTAGGGAAATCGGCATTGGCCTTCACTAGCTGAAAGAGGTAACCGATTTGATCGGCTGTCAGCCGATCAATGTCATCAATGATCACGAGAATGGGCTTCGATAAACGTCCTAACTGCTCGCGCAATGTCTTCTTCGTGTCCTCTAAGGATTGCTCGTAAACCGAGACACCAGCTGCCTTGACTTCACTCAATCTTGAGACCAGTTCACTAAGGCAGGGAATCACCTTGAGCCACACGACAAGCACTGCGACACCAACAGCGCAGAAAATGCCCAAAACAAGGTGATCGGCAACGAACGACCAGACCGTACCTGAGCCCATGGCAAATCCTAGGCCACCAGCAATTACCTGCGATGTGCTGTCGGAAAGGAAAGAACCGACCCGGAGCCTGGCCGCATACAGTCGCCACGACGCCGCGATTTTCCTGATGTCAGATGATGGGGATTTCTTAAGAACAATTTCAATCTCGCGAAAGAACGCTTCGGCTAGCTGCTGCTGACCAGCCCACTGCCATGGATTAAATTCGATTATCTGGCGAGTGTCTCCCATGAAGTCAGCCAAACAATCCTTAACCATATACTTGATCGATGATTTCCCACTTCCCCATGGACCCGTAATTGCAATGACAAGGCTTTCCTGATCTTTCCACCCCCTGATAGCAGACTCAACCGATCGAACGAATGGTTCTCGTCCCAATGCATCATCTTTGAGACGTTCGATTGGTCTGTCAGGGGAAAAGCTCACTGAAGACCTCCATTTAGATCCAGTTTCTTCACGGATAATGTTCGCTTCTCTACTTGGGCGAAAAGCAGGGGCATTCTACTTTTCATCTGATTACGTCGAGATTTTGGCGACAGGCTACGACTCGCTACTGGCAGGTGTCAACTCAACTAAATGGCCATGTCAAGCCACAGTAGACATGTCCTCTTTCTCCCATAGTAGACATGTCCGGTTTAGGTGATGGCCGCCGCCGCATGTGCGTCTCGTGTCGGCAGCAGCCGTGTGTGCCACGGGTGCGCGCGTGTCGGCGTGACCGGGCGCTGCGGGCGCGCGATCTGGGGAGGGGACGGCACGCGCAGCGGACGCGTGCCGATGGCCTGATACATGAGCGGCCGGCTCTTGTGGGTCATCCGCATCGTCCCATCCACCCGGTCTTCGACGATGACGTGGGCCGCCCGGACATTGGTCCGCACCTGATAGAGGTGCCCGTGGTGGGCCACCGTCCAGTCACGGCGCAGACATCGTGTAGTTTTAATGCACAGGCTCCGATCCAGCTCGCGGCTCGGAGGACGGGGCCGATGCAGATCAGCGAG
>JANOMG010000113.1:0-9681 GCA_031420175.1 Nitrospira sp. | reverse complement strand
GGACCCACCGTGACGAATTCCACAGCACATACTTGTGCGGGAAACATCAAGATAATCAGAGACGCAACCGTGTAACGCAACCGCGAATAGATCATTGAAAACCAATCCCAATGAGTTGAGGTATTGTGCTGAGTCTATTGGATGAAACAGTTCTCGTCAAGGGTAGACGAGGGGACCCTCGCGCACGTAAACGGCGGGATTATCCTGTCTCGGGAGTTTGGGCGAAAACATCAGATGCCCTGGGCGATCTTAGACGATCTGGCCGTCCTGCATCTGTATGATCCGGTCAGCCTGACCTGACAGCTTATCGTTATGAGTCACGATCACGAAGGTTGTCCCGCGTGCCTTGTTCAGTTCACGCATCATGGCAAAGAGCGCGTCGCCCGTATGCGTATCCAGATTTCCGGTCGGTTCATCAGCCAACACGAGATCAGGCTTCTGCAAGAGGGCTCGTGCCACTGCCACGCGCTGCTGTTCCCCGCCGGACAACTCACCAGGCTTGTGATGCAATCGCGCTCCCAGTCCGACCTCCTGTAACAAGGCGATGGCTTCAGGTTCAATATCTGCTTGTTGCCGTCGTTGGATCAGGGCTGGCATACAGACATTCTCGAGTGCGGTGAACTCCGGCAGGAGATGATGAAATTGAAAGACAAACCCGATACGCCGATTCCGAAACTCCGCCTGTTCCCCCTCCGACATTTTAGACAGATCCTGGCCGTCGAAGTGGACTGTCCCTGTCGTGGGACGATCGAGCGTCCCGATGATATGGAGGAGCGTGCTTTTTCCGGCTCCCGATGCCCCGACGATCGAGACGAGTTCGCCTCGTTGAATGTCCAGACTGATGCCTTTCAGCACCGTCAGCTCACTTCCGCCCATGACAAACGTCTTAGAAAGATCAGTGACACGAATCATATACACCAAGAGGGCTAAGTGGTGAGACCAGTTTATTCATAACGAAGGGCCGCCACCGGCTCGAGTTTGGCTGCCTGACGAGAGGGGAGAAGCGTCGCGGCAAAGCTGATGAGAATCGCCGAACCGGCAACCAGGAGCACATCGGAGGCCAGCACGTGCACGGGTATGCGTGAGATGTAATAGACCGTCGGATCGAACGTCCAAAATGTTTGGATCAGCCAGAGGAAGGCATACCCAAGCGGAATGCCGATAGCTGTGCCGGTCAGCCCGATGATCAGCCCGTTCAGCATGAAGATTCTTCGAATACTTTTCTTCGTCGCACCCATTGCTTTCAAAATGGCGATCTCTTTTTGCTTCTCGGTCACGATCATCGTCAGTGTACTGACAATGTTGAACGACGCCACGATGGTAATCAGGACCAACAGCAGAAACATCATCGTCTTCTCAAGTTTCAAGGCTGAGAAGAGGTTGCGATTCATGGCCATCCAGTCTCGAGCCCCGTAGGCGAATCCCAAAGCATGCTCCACTGATCTGGCGATCTCATCGGCGCGAAAGACGTCGGTCACCTTGATCTCAACACCCGAAACCGAGCCGCTCATGTTGAAGAATTTCTGCGCTTCGCCGAGGTCGATATAGGCCAGCGACGAGTCGTATTCATACATGCCGGATTGGAAAATGCCGGCGACGGCGAAGGTCCTGATCTTCGGGACCATCCCGATGGCACTGATGGGGCCGGCAGGTGGAGACACGACATTCACTGTGTCGCCCATGAAGGCGCCGAGGCGTAATGCGAGTTCTTTTCCCAGGATAATCCCCGGCTTTTCCGTTTCCACCGGCGGTCCGGTTGGATCGTCAGCCGGTGGTAGCTTGACCTTGACCGGTTTCTGAAGATCGCTCAATTCGCCTGCCGAAAGATTCTTGGCCAGCTCCGTGACTTTCCCTTCCCGCTGAGGGTCGATCCCTCTGATCACGACGCCCTGGACGCCGGATGGCGTGGTCAACATGACTTGCTTCAGGATGAAGGGGGTTGCAGCGACCACATCCGGCACGTCCTGTACCTGTATGGCGACTGTGTCGTAATCCGCCATCCCATCTTTCATGCGATCCTGCACAATGATATGGGCCGTTGTGCCAAGAATCTTGGCCTGAATGTCCTCTTTGAAGCCGGTCATGATGCCAACGGTGCCGATCAAGGCCGCGACGCCCAGTGTAATGCCCGCGATCGACACGAAGGTGTTGAGTGAAATCGCCCGGTTGCGCCGTTTCGCGCGCAAGTAGCGGAGCCCGACAAAAATTTCGTAGGGAACGGTCATTGTGATTTCTCAGGTCTCAATTGTGGAAAGAGGACGACATCGCGGATGGACGCTTGGTTGGTCAAGAGCATGATTAAGCGGTCGATACCGATGCCTTCGCCAGCGGTCGGTGGCATACCGTACTCTAACGCTCGCAGGAAGTCTTCATCGACCAGATGGGCCTCTTCGTCGCCTGCTGCCCGCTGCGCGGCTTGCCCTTCAAACCGTGCCCGTTGATCCAGCGGATCGTTCAACTCTGAAAACGCGTTGGCGATTTCCCGACCGGCAATGTAGAGCTCAAATCGATCGGTCAGGGCCGGGTTCGAATCTTTGCGCCGGGCCAGTGGGGAAATTTCAATCGGATAATCGGTAATGAACGTCGGTTGAATCAGATTCGGCTCCACCGTTTCCTCGAAAATTTCGTTCACGATATTGAAGAGCGGCCATTTGGGATCGACCGCGACACCTAGCTTCGTGGCCGCCGCAATTGTTTGCTCCTTATCCTGCAGGACGGAGGGATTCAGGTGATTCACCTCCAGGATTGACTGGTGATACGACCAGCGGCGCCACGGAGCCGTGAGCGTGATCTGCGTACCCTGATAGTCGATGAACGTTGTACCGAGGACCTGTTGTGCCAGGGAGGAGATGAGTTCTTCCGTGAGGATGATCAAGTCCTGATAGTCGGCATAGGCCATGTAGAACTCTAGCATCGTGAATTCCGGGTTGTGAATCGTCGAGATGCCTTCGTTCCGGAAGTTCCGATTGATTTCGAACACACGGGGAAAGCCGCCCACGATCAACCGCTTCAAATAGAGTTCCGGCGCGATACGGAGATAGAGATCGACGCCGAGGGCATTGTGGTGTGTCACAAATGGTTTCGCCGCCGCGCCTCCGGGAATCGGATGCATCATCGGCGTTTCGACTTCCAGGAAACCTCGTTCGATCAAGAAGGCGCGAATGCCGGCGATGATTCGGCTGCGCGTGGCGAAGATGCCATGGACCTCGGGATTGGAGATCAAGTCGACATAGCGCTGCCGATAGCGGGTCTCGACATCCGTCAACCCGTGCCACTTTTCCGGAAGCGGTCTGAGGGCTTTGCTCAGGAAGGTCAGCTGTGTGACCTCGACCGTAAATTCATTGGTCTTGGTGCGAAAGAGGAGGCCGGTTACGCCGATCCAATCGCCCAGATCGAGCTGTTCGGTGACGCGATAGGCTTGCTCTGTGAGATGGTCCTTCTTGAGATAAACTTGCAGCCGATCGGAACCGTCTTGGAGCACCGCGAAGCCTGCCTTGCCGAAACGACGCAGCGCGACAATGCGCCCCGCAAAGGTACAAGAAATCTTCTCTTCTGCCAGAACTTCTTTGGATTTTTCAGAATGGAGCTTGATCAGTTGGCCTGCACGATCCTTTACTTCGAATCGCGTGCCGTAGGGCGCCACGCCCGCTTCACGCAGGACGTCGAGCTTCTTCATCCGCTGTTGCTGCTGTTCGTTTAGTTCGTCCATGATCTGTACCTTTACCAGTTCTTACCCGCCGTCAGCTATCGAACTCGTCCGTTTCCGACTGTTGATAGCTGAGAGCGGTTTTCCCAAGCTGCTTCATCTTTAAATAGGCCTCGATGAAGCCGTCCAGATCACCGTCCATGACGGCGGCTACCTGGCCCACTGCATGGCCGGTCCGGTGATCTTTCACCATTTGATAGGGCTGGAATACGTACGAACGAATTTGGCTGCCCCAGGAAATTTCTTTCTTCTCGCCGACGATCGCATTGAACTCCGCCTCTTTCTTCTTCAACTCCAGTTCGTAGAGACGGGCCTTCAAGACCTTCATGGCGCCATTGCGGTTCTGTAGCTGTGACCGTTCGTTCTGACATTGGACGACAATCCCGGTCGGCAGGTGCGTCATACGAATGGCGGTCTCGACCTTATTCACATTCTGGCCACCGGCACCGCCAGCTCGAAAGGTATCGATCCTGAGGTCTTTGTCGTCGATGACGAGGTCGATCTCGTCATCCACCTCTGGATAGACGAACACCGAGGCAAAGGAGGTATGCCGTCGCTTGTTCGCATCGAAGGGAGAAATACGCACGAGTCGATGTACGCCTGCCTCAGCCTTGAGATAGCCATAGGCATAGGGCCCCGTCACGGACAACGTCACGCTTTTCACTCCGGCTTCTTCTCCAGGAATCAGGTCCAGCGTCTCGACCTTGAATTTCTTGCTCTCGGCCCAACGGACATACATGCGGAGCAGCATCTGCGCCCAGTCTTGCGATTCCGTCCCGCCGGCACCGGGATGGATCGCCACAATCGCATTGTTGGCATCCAGTTCGCCGGAAAGCAGCAGTTCAAGCCGTAGGGCGGCAAGCTTCGGCTCGAATTGGTCAAGCTCGGCCGCCAATTCCTTCAGGAGTCCGGTGTCGTGGGTTTCTTCCGCGAGCTCCAGTAAGGCGCCTACATCATTCATCTTCCCATCGATCTCGCGCCACTCTTGCAGCTCGCGCTCGATCGTGGACTTTTTCCGGCTGATCTTGGCGGCCTTCTGTGCGTGGTTCCAAAAGCCCGGCTGCGAGGTCTGTTCTTCCAGATGTGCCAACTCGGTCGTCATGCGAGCGAAGTCAAAGATGCCCCCGTAGTTCCGATACCGATTGTCCAACGGCCCGAACGCGAATCCGTATCTCATCCAACATGGAGCGATCCTTTCACATTAAATCGGTGTGGCAGCCACCGTCTCGGGTTCAGGTCCCTTGGTGCGGAAAAAGCTGAACAGGCACAACATCGCGCAGATTATCACACAGCCGTAGGCAAACACATCCCCGTGCCGGCTGTAAAACGTATGTGGGCGCCAGACCTGCATGGTGCCCCGAACGGTGTGTTCCGTGAAGATAGGCGTCGCTTCGACGATGCGTCCGAACGGATCGATGAAGCCGGAAATGCCCGTGTTCGCGGCGCGGGCAAAGGCCAAATGATTCTCGACCGAACGGAATACCACCATCGCAAAATGCTGTGAGGGCGCAGCCGAGCGGCCAAACCAGGCATCGTTCGTGATCGTTACCAGGAACTCTGCCCCATTCGCGGCGAATTGCCGCACCAGATCCGGGAAGATCACTTCGTAGCAGATCGCCACGCCGAATTTTATCGGTCGCGGCGATGATCCTGACGTGCCTGCCGCCGCAGCTTGCGGCTTCGGTGTCACGGTCAGAATCGTGGGACCAGGCCCCGCTTCGAAATCGCCGATTCCTTCGACCAATTTGTCGAGGAAAAACAAGAGCGAGGATTTCAGTGGAATATATTCTCCGAAAGGCACCAGATGATGTTTGTCATATCGACCCAGGAGCTGGCCGTCTGGTGCGAGAAGATAGGCACTGTTCAGCAGATAGGGATGCCGATCAGGGTAGAAGCGCACGGCGGGGCTTCCAAACAAGATCGGAGCCTGAGCCCGATGGGCCAGTGCGATGAGTTGCAGTTGATAGATCGGCTCACGCTCAAAGACGAAAGGTGTTGCTGCTTCCGGCCAGACGACCAAATCGGTGGCACGGCCGAACTGTCCCGTGAGCCGGTCAAACCGTGCGAGGGTCTCCTCTCGGTAGGCCGTATCCCATTTCACAGCCTGATCGACGTTCGGCTGCACCACTCCCACGCTGATGGACGAGCGAGGGATATCAGAAAACGGCGCTCCCGATATCGTCCGAAGCCCATATTCCCACGAGAGCGTGACCAGCAAGGCCGTCATCGCGACGAGTTCCCAGGGAAGTTTGGCCGGACGGAATCCCCGCAGCAGCGGCATCAGCCAGGAGAGGAGTTCGGCCAGCGCGACATTGACGAGCACAATCAGAAACGAGACCCCATAGACCCCCATGTGATCCGCAATCTGAATTACCTCAATCGTACGATATTGCGAATAGCCGAGGAGGCCCCAGGGCATACCACTTAGCGCATAGGTCCGGATCAGTTCGAGGCTCACCCACAAGCAGGGAACCGCAAAGAGACCATAGCGGGGAATCAGGGTTCGGCACCAGACGGCCCCGGCTGAATAGAGGCCGACATAGAGGCCGAGGTAGGCCGTCAGCAGCAACATGATGCCGTAGCTGATCACCAGCGGAACCTTCCCGTAAGTGGTCATGGCGGTCACCACCCAGGCCATCATTCCGGTAAAGGCAATGGTGCCGCAGAGCCAGCCGATCCAGAACGCCTGCTGCTTGTTCTTGCCGTCCAGGGCCCAATGTAACGGCACGAGGGCAATCCAGGCCATCAGACCGAGGTCGTAATTCGGGAAGCTCAGCGGGAGGAAGAGCCCGCTCGCGCCAGCAAGGACGAGTGAACGCGCGAGGGAATGGGTCATGAACCGCACCTTAGCGAAAGCCGTAGAGGGATGCAACTTCCTATGATCTGAATAATGGTTCGGTCCAGCGCCGGATGGGTGAGGGGAAAGATTATGGGTTGACGGACCCCAGTTGAGTACCTATAAATAGAGAGGCATGACAATCTGTCAGAGACAATGGTGACCATGCTGGAACAGTTCGACCAATGACCTCGACAATCTGAGGAGGCCCGTTAATGGATCGTAGAATCATCAGCCTATATGTCAGTGTGAGCCTCATGCTCCTGTTCGCCGGCTGTTCCGGCAAACAAGTGGCTTCGTCGTCCGGAGACCAGTCCTCCAAGCCCGGCCAGGTCAAGAGCGAGGCGATCCAACCCGATGCGATCAAGACGATACCGATGGAGCGATCGCTCGACCGGTCATCCGGTAGCGGGACCATTCCTGCCGGCAGTTCCTCATCCAATCCCTCGCTCTTGTCGGGGGCTGCGTCAGGCGGCAATGTGCTGGGTGACGTGTTTTTCGAATACGATCGTTTCCAAATCGACAAGGACGCCATGCCGATCCTCGATAGCAATGCCCGCTGGCTTCGTGCCAATGGAAGTAAGACGGCGCTCATCGAAGGCCATTGCGATGAACGAGGGACTTTGGCGTACAACCTCGTGCTGGGTGAGAAGCGGGCGCGCGCGGCCAAGAAATACCTTCAAGATCTGGGCGTCCCAGCCTCTCAGCTCCAGATCACGAGTTACGGAGAAACGAGACCCTTCTGTGAGCAGCAGAACGAAGAATGTTATCAACAGAACCGCCGTGCGCATTTCGTCACGAAATAAACATGGGTCGGTACCGTCGCAGGCCCCACGCTCTGCGTCAGACCATTTCACCACGAAGGAGGCATCTGTGAAGTACGCGCACATCGTCGGAATCGGGCTCCTCGGAATCGTCTTGACGGCTGGTTGTGCCGGCAAGGGCGAGCGCATCGCCCTTAAGGTCCCTATGTCATGCGGGGCCGATGAGAAGGGGATTGCGAAGAATGCCGCAACCCTCTCAATTCAGCCGTTTGAGGACAATCGCACGGACCGGTCACAGCTCGGCACCAGGCAACATCTCTGGGGAGGGGAGAGTCACTTCAGCCTCCCGAGCGGCACTCTCGGCGATGCCACGGCACAGGCCTTTGCCGACTATCTCAATTCGAAAGGCTGGAATGCGACGGTTGCCAAAGACACTGGAGCCACAGGAGCCGACATGACGATGACCGGCAAACTGGTCGATGTCGGCGTAGAGGCGAAGAGCGGTATGGGGAAGACGACCCTCAACGCCAAGAATCGGATGGTTGTCCAAGTCAAGAATCACGCTGACGGGAGTCAAGTCCTTGAGACGTTGACTAGTACAGGAACCAACCAGGTCTTCTGGTTCGATCCGGAGGATGCGCAGGAGTTGCTCAACGAACTCTACAGCAAGAATTTTGAAAAGTTCGTCACCGACACCAAACTCGATGGCAAGATCCTTAAGCTCAAGTAGCCGAATGGTTCCTGCTGAGCGGGGGTCTGCGATGCGGGGATCAGTCATCGCGATCGCCCCTGAATCGTTTTCGAGACAGGAGTCTTGAATCAGCATGGAACGTCGCCAACACCGGCGGGTGCCGGTACAGGTGCAGGGGTTCCTATTGGGGAACTCGCATGAAACCGAAGCGGTGACCCTCGACCTCTCAGTCGGTGGCGCCAAGTTCGACTGCGACCTTGAAGTCTTTCCCGGCAAGGTGATCCGTGTGCGACTCATCATTCCGGGGTCTGAAGAACCGGTTTCGATTGCGGATGCGCGGGTCCAGTGGGTCGGAGAGGACACGTTCGGAGTCTCGTTTCAGAATGTCCATCCTGGCGAACTGGATGAGTTGGAGCAGCTCATCGACGAGTACGAAGAGGCCGAAGGCAGCGGCCACGCATAACGGGATGGCAGCGCGAGGGTTCCAGGTTTTCGGAACTTCGAACCCCGAACGTTGGATCGAGCCCGTCGCCCATTGCTCTTACACGTGCATTGATTCCATCACTTGTCTGTCGTATTCTACCCGCATCTCAACACCTCAGGAGGGACAGATATGGCCACTCCAAGCATCAAGGAAGAAGCCCGCCGACTGGTGGACCGCCTTCCAGAGAGCTCAACATGGGAAGACCTCATGCATGAGATTTATGTTCGCCAGGCAATTGAAACAGGGTTAGCCGACAGCAATGCAGGGCGGACCAGCGATGTGGAGCACGTGCGCTCCACATTCGGACTCCCGGAATGAAGGTCCACTGGACCGACACGGCGAGAGGCCACCTTCGAAGTCTTCATGCCTACATCGGACAAAGCTCGCCAGAGTATGCACAGAGAGTGGTTGACCGTCTGACAAAACGTTCTCAGCAGATCGGCACTTTTCCACAGTCCGGTCGCATCGTTCCCGAAGCCGAGCATCCACAGATTCGTGAAGTCCTTGAGGGGCCCTATCGGATTATGTATCACATAAAGCCTGATCAAGTGGATGTCATCGCAGTGATTCACGGATCGCAACACACACCATGGACCTAAAATAAACGCCCTTCCTACTTCGTCCGCGCCTTCTACCGCATGTCCTTCATCTGATCCACGTCCCGCTCCGTCTCGTTCACATCAACAAAAAGGCTGACACCTTTTCCGCCCCCTCACTCGTGAAACAGCACACGAACCAATCCAGGTGAAGGTCGAGCCATGACCCCATCTCTCTTTCCTTGGACTGGGAAAAGCCAAGAAGGTGGTTCTCGTCGCCTATATGCGGAAACTGCTGACGACACTCAACGCGATGCTCAAGCATCGGACGCACTGGCGGATGGAACCGCCTCAGCACGCTTGACAGTCAAGGTAGTTGCTGATCCCAAAGACGTGACCTGTTCCCTCCGCGCTGCGAAATGGTCTCTGTCTACCAATTCATCTCCACCTCTCTTGACCTTCTATGTCCGTCCTCGTACAGTTCCTGCTGAGGTAATTTTTCGATCTGGCTGCTTACAGGAGATGAAATGAGTTTGCCCCAAATCCTTGAGCTCTTTCCAATCTCGCATGGCTCGGCATTTTAAAACATTAGGAATTTTCTTGCCGGTCGCCTGCTTGGTCTCGAGGAACGCGTGTGCCGATGCGACGTCGGTCGCCGAAGCGG
>JANOMG010000112.1:0-1674 GCA_031420175.1 Nitrospira sp. | reverse complement strand
GCCATGGGAAGGCAGCTACCGACATCGGTGCGTGAACGAGTTCTCAAAGCGGACTTCTCCTGCATCTTCGCCCAAGCACTCCTCACTGAATCGAGCGCGGCCATCTTCCAGTCACTGTCCGTTGCCTCTATGGGATGGGTTGATGGCGGCCAAATCTGGACCGCCTATCAGACGATGGCTCGCTGCTATAACCGTGGGGACGAGGCCTATCGGTTTGACGTCGCTTCTCTCTGGATGATTTTTGGAGTCGAGCTGTGGTTCCGCACGCTCTTCTCGGAACATCCCGTGCATCCCGATCTGCCAACCCGCCGGGAGGTCGCACCCTCATATTCTTCCTAGCTACCGCGCAAGGAGTTCGGTACAATAGCCACCACAGAGAAAGGGTCCCTATGACACAAGAAACTGAGGCCGATCCGGAAAAGATTCAGCCGAAGAAACCCTACACAGCACCCATCCTTGTGGAATACGGCGATATTGCCAAATTAACTCAGGGTAACCCAACTGGGATGTTTGCGGATGGTGTGTCAGGGATGTTCATGACTACGTCCTGTCTCTAGCCCGGGCAAGCTGCAAGATCCAACCAGTTTACGCTACCTTGAACCTTTGCCCTCGCGGGGTCCCTGCTGTGTCGCTCGTTGTCGATGAACATCGTCACTATTTAGAGGATCAGATCCGTCTCACGGCTTTCCGGCGCGCAATTCAGGAATCGGTCATGCCAGGCGCAGTCGTGGTTGACCTTGGCAGCGGAACCGGTGTCTTAGGCCTCTTGGCCTGCCAGGCGGGAGCGAAACGCGTCTACTCGATTGAAGAAAGCAGCCTGATCGAGCTGGCTCGTGACATCTGTCAGGCCAATGGATTCGCAGACAGGATTCGTTTCATCAAGGGGCTTTCGACGCGCGTCAACCTACCCGAGCCAGCTGATGTGATCCTGGCCGACCAGATCGGGCACTTCGGGTTTGAGGCGGGCCTCTTCGACTATTTCAGCGACGCTCGCCGCCGTTTTCTTAAACCGACCGGCATCACGATTCCGCAACGCATCACCTTCTGCATAGCCCCCGTCGAACACGAGCCGCTGTGGCAGCAGGTTGAATTCTGGAATGGGTTCCCTGGGGGGTTCGACCTTCACCCAGCTCGAGCGCTCGCATCGAATACGGGGTATCCGGTCAAACTGCTCCCCGAACAGTTACTGGGCTCGTCGGTGGAACCATTCTCCGTGGACCCAAGCACCTCGGGCTCCCAGCCGCTTCACTTTGGATGCACGCTGCCGATTACCCGAACCGGAACGTTGCATGGTCTGGGGTGTTGGTTCATGGCTCAACTCTCTCCATCAGTCACGATGTCGAACTCGCCGTTAAGCGAACAGCGTGTCGATCGACGCAACGTCTTCTTTCCTCTCGACCGACCCGTCCCTGTCCAAGCGGGTGATTCCGTGACAGTGACCATGCAGATCCTCCCTGTTCAAATTGCCGTGACCTGGAAGGTCGAAATTCGAAAACAGGGCCGTCCCGAGGAAGAACGCCTTCGCTTTACCCATTCCACGCTGAACGGCAATTTGAACCGGGAGGATCTGCATGGTCACCGTCACGGAATCACCCGCTTGGACAGGAACCGGCCGGTCGAGAGGAAAGAAGACGTTGCGGCGATTGACCCGCTGTTCGCTCAACGGCGAGTTCG
>JANOMG010000111.1:0-7544 GCA_031420175.1 Nitrospira sp. | reverse complement strand
CAAGCTCGCGGCCCGTTTGCCCCTTCGGACGAGGCTGATGAGCGCACTTCACGGCATCTTTTATGTTCAGGACGGAGTGTCAGGGCTCTTGTCCGTCTGTCTGTTGGCGTTCATGTTGGTTTCTGGCTGGGCTCCAACCTTCCTGACCCTCGACACATTCGGGTATCTGATGCTCATGTTTCTCGTTCTACAACTTATCGATTTGTACCAGCAGTGGTTCTTTCTCGACCGAAGACGGGAATGGGGATTTCAGTGGCGAACAGCCGTATTGCGTGCGGGAAAATGGCCGTATGTTCTCCTGGGGATTATCGGTGCTGTGTCAGGAACTAAGCAGCCTTATTCGTTGACCATCAAGGTCAAGACGGAGTCGAAGCGCTATATGCTCCTTGTCCCCCATCTGATGATCGTCGCGGTTCTTGCTGCAGCCTGGCTGATCGGCCTGGCGTTGGGCCAGTATCATCATCCTCTGCTTATAGTCCCTGTTGTATTCATGATCGCTCTGTCGCTAGGGCTGATCTGGACTGACACATGGAAGTTTCCTGACCCGTTCGAACTAAAACTGTGGCAAAGCAGTTTGGTAGATGATCCGCAAGCCGGTCGAGCCGAATGGGTAAGAGCCAGTGACGGGGCATTAAATGAGCCTCGGTAGGATGGTCGGTGATTTGAATAATGACGTGCGACAGGCTTAGGCACTCAAGACAACCTGTTGCCTGAAGTAGAGCCCGAGCACAGTTTCTATATCTCTCCTGCCGATACTCCTGTTCCTAAGCCAACCATCTGAAAAACTTATCGCTTCTGCCAGTGATGACTGACAAATTTTCGCAAGCGGGCAGAGCCTGTTCTTGGACGCAGCTTCTTGTAGCGGCAGCAGGCGTTAGTCGGAAGTAAATAAGGGGACGTGACGGTGCAGCTCATCGTTCCGGACGGGAGTGAGAAGGCGAGTCGGACGGATGGGGAAAGGTCTGTGGCCGCGCCATACCGAGGCGCGAACGTTTCAACGACCGTTATCAATCCCGTGCGGCGGTAGTGCAGCGTGGATGTCTACTCCACTCTATATCCCTTGGCAGCCAGGCAGGTATCCCTCATGGCATTGATGCTTGATAGCCCGCGCAGGGCGCGAGCGTGGTCGGTAGGGCTTTGGGGGCCTGGGCCGAACGGAAAGGGCATACGCTGGTTGTAGAACTGGTTTTCGTTCGCCAGTCTCGCCTTGCACTCGCGCTCCATATAATCCCGCTCCCCATCTCGCTGACTCAGTCCTTGCGGATTGCCTTCACGTTCATAGTGACTGGGTGCGCATCCGGCGAGCATCAGCACGACTGCTGCTAAAAGAACGCGTCTCGCTAATGGCTTTCTCCTAGCGATAGACCTACTATCGGATATGGTCATCGTCACGCTGATCTATTGGAGAGCGATGGCATCGGCACAGTGGTTGCCACTGACAATGGCGCTCTCGAGGTTGGGCGGCCATCCGGTATCGGTCCAGGCCCCAGCCACGAGCAAGTTGGCAATTGGGCTACGTTGGATGGGCCGATGCAATTTAGTTCCAGGCCTGAGTGAGAGGATGGCGTTGGGAATTGTTCGGCGGTGGATCGACCCAAGCATACATCTTGGACGGAGAAGTCCCAACGATCTGAGCAGGTCAGGGATGAGTCCATCAAGGGTGGAGTCCGGTCGCGCCTGCGCGAATTGACTGTCGGTCGTGAGAAGAGAGAAGCCTGTGCGATCAGGCTCTGCCGCTGTGACGAGTACCGAGTGAAAAGCTGTATCGCCCAACAGGATAAGGCGAGGGGCGGCACAGGGTTGCTCGGCATGCAGGTGTAGGATGGTGCTGTCCAGCGAAACCAATTCCGCGAGTTGTTGAAAGTAGGCATAGCGGGTCAGCCATCGTTCTGGAAGTAATGGCGTGAGTTGCTGCGGGGGCAGGGCTGCGATATACCAATCGGCCTGCAGCAGTGAACCATTCCGCAGCAGGACACCCGAGATGTGATCTCGTTCATACCGGAACTGTGAAGCTTCGGTATTGCCCAAGATGGTGGCACCAATCTTAGTCAGTCTCTCGGTAATGGGTTGTATCAGGCAGGTGTGCGGCGAGTTCTGTACAACCGAGATGCGGCTATCTTTACGAGTTCTCAGGAACAAGGGGCTCATTGATGCGACGAAGGCATCGGCGGACATCGTGGAGAGTGCATTGCCGGTTAGCCAACGCGCGAGAGGATTCCAGACGATACGGCGCGTCTGCGCGCGTTGTTCGATTGACGCGAGCCACTCGTCGGCGATGCGCTGTTCCAGGTCGGCAGGCAGGCGCTCATCGCCCTCCCATAGCCGTTCCAACCACGATGCCAATCGCCATCGTTCGTTCCAGGGAAGGCCGGCAAATCTCAGGAGGCTTACCCATGTATGAAGGGGGGCGGGGAGCCAAGCGCGCGGGTAACGAATGAGTGAGTGATCAGGGAGACGAAATTCTAATTGGACGTCGATCCGTGCCGGCTGTTTTAGATCGGTATGGAGAGAGCGCAGTAACGCTTGCGTTGCGTGATGGCAGCCGAGGACGGTGAAGGGCTCAGGGGTATCGTGAAGAGGCTCGCCAGTGGGGGCATCTTCCAGTAGGGGGTGACGATCGACGATCGTCACCCGATAGCCCTGGCGGGTGAGACGGTAGGCGGCGGTGAGACCGGCCGGGCCTCCACCAAGAATCACGACGGACTGAGCGTGAGTGGACGTCACGAGAATCGGGCGCGGAGCCAGACTCCGGCGGCAAGGGCCAGTCGATGATTCGTTGAGAGCCGGACCCGGGGGCCGAATACCAAATGCCCAGGCTCCTCGATCTTTTTCAGGATGCGGAAATAGACCGCGCGCATGATTTCCGAGACGGTTAGCGCTCGCCGGTCTTGTGCCGGCAGGGCTTCGAACGCCGCCTGTGCCTTGGCGTAGTACTCATGGGCCCTTGCGGCTTCGAAGGAGAGCAACTTGCGGAGTTCTTCGCTCTCCTTCCGCTGAAGGATCATCTGCTCGGTGCAACCGAATTGTTGTAGGTCTTCCTGTGGCAGGTAGATGCGGCCCTGGGCTGCGTCGGTTTCGATGTCCCGTAGAATGTTCGTCAGCTGGAAGGCCATGCCGAGAGCGACGGCATAGTCTTGTGCCCTAGCCGAGGTCGGCCCGAAGATATGGAGGCAGATCAGTCCGACGACCGACGCGACGCGATAGCAGTAGAGCGAGAGATCTTGAAACGACGCGTATCGTGCCGCCGAGAGATCCATGCCTACGCCCTTAATCAGCTCCTCGAAATAGGCCTGTGGAATCGATAGCTGTCTCACATGGGTGGCCAGGCTGATGGTGACCGGGAAGGTCGGCGTGCCCTGATAGGCCGCCTCCAGCTCATTCCACCATCGCTGCAGCTCATCCTGGGGATTGCTTCCTGCCGGGGGGTCATCGACCGCGTTGTCGACTTCTTTGCAGAAGGCGTAGACCGTATACATCGCGGCGCGCCGTTTTCTCGGGAGGAAGAGGAAGGAATAATAGAAATTGCTTCCGCTCTTTTTGGTGAGAGCCGTGCAGTAGGCTTGCGCGTCAGTGACGGAGAGTGAAGTCATGGGCGTTGGTTGATTGATAGTGGCTTCAGGCGGTAGGCCATTGATTCGTGAATGTGGTCGTGGTCTGACGGGTGCAGGAGAGCAGTCAAGAGCTCGACGCCGTCAATCAGGCGGGGGCCTGGCCGGCTGAAATAGGAGGAGGCGTCGACCAGAAATGTGTGCTCTGCTAGAGCAGGAGGCAGGGCCCATTGACCAGGTTGCTGCATGAGTTGGGACAGTTCTGCGTGCGTCCGTTCAACAGAAAAACCACAGGGCATCACGATGAGGACGTCGGGAGCCGCGGCCAGAATCTCATCCCATGTCACAACCCGTGAAGGGCTGCCCGGCTGCGCGAGGACATCCTGGCCGCCTGCGAGCTGGACCATTTCAGGGATCCAGTGACCCGCGACATAGAGTGGGGAAAGCCATTCGATGCAGACCACGCGAGGGCGATGCGAGAGGCCCTGGACGCGAGTGTGAACGGCTTCGAGTCGGTCGCGCAATTGCGCAGCGAGACGATGGCCCGCTGCCGACCGACCGGCGGCGTCGCCGATCCGTACGACGTCATCGATCACATCATGGACCGTGCTGGGATTCAATGTCAGGACGGTCGGTTGATGAGGCATGGCTCGAATGGCCTCATGCAGTTGATCCGGCGTGACGGCACAGACATGACAGAGGTCTTGGGATAGGATCAGATCGGGGCGCGAGTGGTACAAGCGGTCATGGTTCAGCCGATAGAGCCGCTGGCCGGAGGCCACGAGCTGAGCGACTTGTCGATCGATCTCAGCGCTGGCCAGCCCATGAGGAGGGATCATTGGCTCCACCATGATGGGCACGCTCCTGACCGATGGCGGGTAGTCGCACTCATGACTGATCCCAACCAACTCCTCGCTCAGACCGAGCGCGGCAATCACTTCGGTGGCACTGGGAAGCAGCGAACAGATTCTCATATTACTCGGTTCTTATGGGGCGGGCCATAACTGCTCACGGAGTTCGCTGAGGCGAACCTGTGCGAGACTCGGGGTTATTGCATGGGCTTCATGCAGATCTTGGATCGTGTGCGTGTTCGCCACGGCGAGGACCTTCATTCCGGCGGTTTTCGCGCCGCGCAGGCCGGGGATGGAATCCTCGATGACCAAACAGGATCCTGGGGCGATGGTCTGTTTCGGGCGTTGTCGATTCAAGGCGTCGAGGGCATGGCGAAACGGCTCTGGATCAGGTTTTCCCTTGGTGACGTCTTCGGCGCCAGTGATGTGGAGAAACTCTTTGCGAAGCCCGGCCTGTTCGAGGATGAATTCGATCTCATGGCGGAGGGCGCCGGATGCAATGGCTAAGGGGTAAGTAGCGGCAGCCTCGCATACAAACTCGTGCACACCGGGAAAAATGACCAGATGATCTTTGACCGACTCCAGATAGGCCTGCGCTTTCCGTTGCATGAGCTGCGCGAGTGTCGCGGGCTCGGTGGGACGATGGTGTGCCGTCAGCGCCGCAAGAAAGCAGCCTCGATCGTCATAGCCAAGGTAGTTGGCGTAGTAGTCGGACTCAGTCAGGCTGATGCCGATTTCAGTGAGTGTCTGGCGAAAACCGGCGAAATGGAGGGGTTCGGTGTCCGCGATGACTCCATCAAAGTCAAAGATGATGGCTGAGAGTGTGTTCATGAGGATCGTTCGAAAGTTTTGGCATGATCACGAGATGTAAAGCGGGCAGATTATAGCACAGGAAGCCTGACTGAACAGTCGAGAATGTGCCAGGCGTGGCAGCCAGTTTGCGCCGGATAAACGGGAGGATTAGAACTTCAAGCGGAGGCGTTTCTCCGATACCCAACCCTTAGCCCCTTCATCTGTGCGCACCAAGTACATCCAGCCGCTCGGCTGTAGATCACCGTCCAGGACTGACAAGGTTGCCCCAAAACGAACGACCGGCCCTGGCTTGCTGCCCGATGCGTCAGCGAACAACGGACTGCTTCCCCCGGGAGCCGTTTCGTCCATCGTGGCCGTGACTTTTTGTCCTTCGCTGAACATCGGAGCGGAAGAAGTCGTGGCTGGTGCAGCGGGTTTCACGGCGGCTTGAGGTGGCGTCATTGCCGGGACCGCCGAGGGGGCAACAGCAGTGGGGACCGAGGCTGAGGGGGCTGGCGCAGGCACCGGCGCCACATCACTTGGATTGGGAGTCGCTTGTGGTGCGGGTACCGATGGTGTCATGGGCGCCGACTTTGGGTTCATGGCCACCGGGGGTGGCGTACTTTCCCCCAGGTAAGGGCTCAGCCATTCGGTCACGAGTTCAGGTTCCATGGTGGCGACATAGGCCCCGCCGCCGATGAGAGCCAGGAGCAATATCCAGAGGATCGGGCGTCCTCCGCCTGATTTTTTACGGAGGTTCAGCGGGCCGGTTGCTCTCGTGGTGGTGGTTTGATCGAGTTCTTCTTCCGTGAATTCCAAGTCCGGTTCTGGTTGGCGGGCGAAGAGGAGCGACCAATTCACATCAAAATAATTCCCGACTGATGTCAGGTTTCCAACGAGCGCAGTCATCGAGCACCTCCCTGCTGAGCGATTCAATCACACGTAGGCCAATCTGTGAAAATACTTATCACCATCACCCAGCGGTGTCAATTTTGTTGAGGAATTGCGCCTGTGCGCGGGGTGGTTCAGCAGGGATGCGAGGGATGGCAAGACACGACTTGTTGTTCTCGACTGCCCGTTCGAAAGACGGTGAGGCCTTTGCACTTGAGTCGGTAGACGAGCAGAAAGGCCGCGGCGACTTCGGCTTTGGTCGCGGTGTCCGGTAAATTGATGGTTTTTGAAACGCCACTGTCGCTATAGCGCTGAAACACCGCCTGCATACGCACATGCTGCTCAGCCGAGACATCATGCGCCGTGACGAAGAGGCGCCGCAACTCTTCTGGAATACCGGTCACATGGTGAATGGACGGATGTGCCGACAGGTCGGCCTGGAGTGCGTCGAGCTCGAGACCGAGAGCCTGTGCGCGACGGATGAAGGCTGGATGAAGCGAAGTGAGCACGACGCCGTCCAGCGGTTCAATACCTGGTGAACAGTCGGCGATGAGGCTGATGCTGCCAGTCGGTGCAATGGTGGTCACGGTGGCGTTTCGATGCCGCTGACCAAGAGTCTGGAGCTGGCTGCCTCGGTAGGCAGGAAAGACTCCACGTTCGGTGGCGAGGTCAGCGGATGCGCGATGGGCATGAGATTGAAAGAACTCCATCAGGGTTGGTGCTGTCTGGATCGCGGCCTCGGAGTTGTAGGGGATATTGAGGGCGATCAGTAAGTCGGCAAAGCCCATGATGCCCAGGCCGATCTTCCTCGTGTGTTTCGTCATGCGGTCGATCTGAGGAAGCGGGAAGCGGTTGCGATCGATCACATTGTCGAGGAATCGTACGGCGAGAGGAATGGTTGCGGCTAATCGGACGAAGTCGATGGTGGATCGTGCGTCCGATTGCGTGACGAAGTTTGCGACATTGATGGAGCCGAGGGTGCAGGATTCAAAGGGCAGAAGTGGCTGTTCGCCACAGGGGTTGGTCGGCTCGATGGTGCCAAGGCGAGGGGTCGGATTGGCACGATCGATGGTGTCTAAGAAGACCAGGCCCGGTTCGCCGCTGGCCCAGGCCGCTTCAACGAGCCGATCGAACACGAGCTGTGCCGGGAGTCGTCCGGTCGGTGTGTGGGTACGGGGATTGATCAGAGCGTAGGTGTGACGGCGTGTGAGTGCCTGCATGAATGAATCGGTGATGCCAACGGAGAGATTGAAATTCGTCATCTCGGTCGGCGTCTGTTTGAGTGCAATGAAGTCGAGAATGTCCGGGTGGTCGATACGGAGGATGCCCATATTCGCACCGCGCCTGGTCCCGCCTTGCTTGATGACGTCCGTCGAGAGGTTGAAGAGGCGCATGAAGGAAATCGGCCCGGAGGCCACGCCGCTCGACGACGCGACCCGGTCGTTGTGAGGGCGCACGTGAC
>JANOMG010000110.1:0-2618 GCA_031420175.1 Nitrospira sp. | reverse complement strand
CACGGCAGAAATGACGAAGACGACAAAGGCGAAGATTTGGGTATGGACAGGAAAGAATCCGTCGGGGCGTGCTCCCCAGATGAACCAATGCCAGAAGCCGCCTGCCTGGGCTTCCGTGATCTTCACAAGGCTCAGAGACCCTGCCAACAGCAGCACGCCGACGATGGCCAGCCCGACGTTCAATTCGTAACTGATGACCTGGGCCGCGGAGCGTAAGCCTCCCAGCAGTGAGTACTTGCTGTTGGATGACCAGCCCCCCAGGATAATGCCGTAGGCGCCGATCGAGGTAAAGGCCAGGATGTACAAGATGCCGATGTTGATGTCGCTAATGATGAAGGGTTTGATCGTGATGCCGAAGACATCGACGGTCAGGGCCGGGCCGAAGGGAATGACGGCGAACCCGATCATGGCGGGGACCAGGGCCAGGATCGGCGCCAGGGTAAACATGGCCTTATTCGCGCCGGCCGGCACGATGTCCTCTTTGAAGAACAATTTGAGGCCGTCGGCGACCGGTTGGAGGATGCCATAGGGACCGACTTCCATCGGGCCCATGCGATCCTGCATCCAGGCAAGCACCTTCCGCTCGGCCAGGGTCAGGATCATGACCGTCAACATCACGATGCCCATCACCGCCGCTATCTGGGCAAGCGAAACCGCAAGGCGCAGGCTTAGTTCAGTCACGACAGCACTCCCGGATGACAAGTGAAAAAAACCATGGGTTCTCGTCTGCTCACGTTGTTTTCATGACCGACACGGACGCCGTCCGATAGGATGGGACCTTCGTCTCCAGATCGATGACACAGTCAAAGAGTCGCAGGGCGTCCTGGGCAAAGTGATCGGGAAGCCAGGCTAATCCCTCGGGCACGCGATCGAATACTTTCACCGTCGTGGTGAATTCACCCCGGCTGTTCGAGAGGCGAACGCGATTCCCCGTATCGAGGGCGAATCGGGCGGCATCCACGGGATTCATCTGCAAACACCCGCTCGGCTCGATCTGCAGCAGTCCCTTGGAATGGGTCGACAGCTTTCCTGAATGGAACAGGCTCTGGACCAACCCCAGCTGGACCGTTCCCTCCGGACGCATGGCTCGCGCGGGCAGAGTATACCGAGTCGCAAGGTCGTGGCGATATCCCCCGTTCACATAGCGGTCAACGGCAGCAGAATTCACTGCGGGAGGGATCGGTGTTGGGCCGAGCGATCCGTACCCGGGAATGACCGACCGCATCTCTTTGAGGATCTCCTTTGCATCGCCGTATTCCAATGGCGCGCCGAGGAAGACCGAGATGGCCGACAGGATTTCCCAGTCGGGGCGGCTGTCCCCCACCGGATCGATCGCGGGCCGAACGACTTGGACATGGCCTTCCGTATTGGTGAACGTCCCGGCCTTCTCCATGGCGGAGGCGGCTGGGAGTACCACATGGGCGAGCGCGGCCGTTTCCGTGAGGAACAGTTCCTGGCAGACGAGGAGATCGAGTTTACCCAGTGCCTCTTTGACTCTGGTCTGGGGCGGGAGGCTCTCGACAGGATTTTCCCCGATGATGAAGAGGCTCTTGATGATCCCGGCTTGCGCTCGGTCGATCATCTCGATGAGTGTGGCCCCTGCTGCCAGAGGGAGTTCCTCTTTCCAGGCACAAGTCATCTGGGCACGTGCGTCCTGATCGGTGAGGTCGAGCGCACCCGGCAGCAGTTCCGCGACCGCTCCCATCTCCACCGCCCCTTGATCGTTATTCTCTTCTGCCAAGGGAGCAAAGCCGCAGCCCGGTGCGGTCAACTTTCCGGACAAGAGCAGGAGATCGAGGAGATTGACGCAGATGCCGTAGCCGCCTTGGCTGCGTAACAGGGTCTGGCCGGCGAGCACCACGACACGGCGCCCCCCAGCCACGGAAGCCGCCATCTGAGCGAACGATTCGCGCGACACCCCGGTGCTTAGAGCCAGATCGTCCCAGGATAGTTGCTGGATGGCTTGAGAAACGGCCGAAACATAGTCTGGCGCCCGTTGGCGGAGCGTACTGTCGATATGGCTTCCCTCGACCACAGCCTTCAGCAGGCCTAGGACGGCTGCGCCGAACTGGGATGGGGCCACGCAGAGATGTTGCTGCGACAGGTTGGAAATGTTGCTGATCGTGCCGATCGCCGGCTGGATCGCCTCGATCGTCAACAATGCCGCACCGTGTTTCTTGACGGCTTCTTTTACTTTAAGGCCGGTAATCGGATTGGCTTCGGTGATGTTGGTGCCGACCAGGAGAAGCACATCCGCTTGCACGATGTCCTCAAACGTCACGGTCCAGCGATGCGTGCCTTGCACCCGTCGCATGGCCTGCACCCCGTTGACATGGCCGTACCGGGCGCTGCTATCGAGGTTGTTGGTCCCGATCGTGAGGCGCATAAACTTCTGGAACAGATAGAGTTCTTCGTTGGTACAGCGGCCGGAAATCAGTCCGCCGAAGGCCTGCGGGCCATGTGCTAACTTGAGCCGCTTGGTCTGTTCGGCCACAAACTCCAACGCCTCTTCCCACGTGGCTTCGACCAGCGCGCCGTTCTTTCTGATCAACGGATGGGTCACTCGGCTGGGATGGCTCGTCGCGTGAAATCCGAAAAACCCGCGCGCGCACAGGTCG
>JANOMG010000109.1:0-3387 GCA_031420175.1 Nitrospira sp. | reverse complement strand
CTTTGTATAGAGGATAATGCCCGCCTGTTGAAACATACGTTCGCCAGATACCGGTGCTCCGATCTGCCAGGTGGAGCGCATGAGGTCACGCCTGGCCTTGAGCGATTTCCTGAAGAGTGTTCGATTGGCCCAGAGGAGATAGGCCACGCCTATTCCTTCAGCGATACCTGTAGCCGCAGCTGCTCCTGTGAGACCCCAGGCAGGTAACCCCCAATGTCCGTAGATTAATGGATAAGCGATCGTCAGATAGAGGAGATTCACGGCGATCAAGGCATACATCGGAGTTTTGGTGTTCCCGGTTCCTTGCATAATTGACGAGAGAATCTGGAGGAAGATCGTGCAGGGAATGACCAGGAAGATCAGGTTTGAGTAGGGAAGGGCCAATGCGATGACCTGATGCTCTGCGCCCAACAGTTCCATGGTGAGACGATTCAGGGACAATCCAAGTATCACGAGCGCGCAGGAGACGATGGCGGCCAATCCGAGGAGATGGGTGGCGGCTTCCCCGACGTCTTTGGCGCGGCGAGCCCCCGATAGCTGGGCAATGAGGACGTTGGCCCCCACCGATAGGCCTGAGACGAGCGTGGTGGACATGAAGGCCAGTAACTGGCCAAGTCCGACGGCAGCAATGGATGTGGCGCCGAGACCGCCGACGAGGAAGACGGCGGCGATACCCTCGGTCCGTTGGAGCAGGCTGCTGACCGTGACCGGTAGAGCAAGGGTCAGGACGGATTTTCTGATTTGTGCGATGCGGGACGCCATGGCGGGCTATCCTACCAGGATGCTGGACAAATGTGGGCCGCACCTATTAGGGTCATCTCACCATGAATGAACTCAACGATCTCTCTCCGGTTCCTCTGCCGAAAGCCCCGCGCCTGTCAAAATCTAAGTTCCTATCCGGTCTTCAATGTCATAAGCGTCTGTACCTCGAAATCCACCAGCCCTTTCTGGCAACGAAGCCGGATGCGGCGACTCAGGCGATGTTTGAGATGGGAACAGAAGTCGGGGAGTTGGCCAGGAGTCGCTTCCCTGGCGGTGTGTTGGTGACGGCTGGTTATCGCCAATCCGAGGCCGCGCTTGCGCAGACGGCGACCCTAATCCAGGATCTCACGGTGCCTGCAATTTTCGAAGCGGCGTTCTTGCACGGTGGGGTGCTGATTCGCGCGGATGTGCTGGAGCGTGTTTCATCCGCAGAAGGAGAGCCTTGCGGCTGGCGTCTGATCGAGGTCAAGTCTTCCACCAGGGTCAAAGACATTCATCTCGAAGATCTCGCAGTGCAAAGCGAAGTGATACTAGGTGCAGGGCTGACGCTCGTCTCCGTCGGTCTGATGCATATCAATACCGCATACCTCTATCGAGAGGGGACCATCGATCTGACAGAGTTGTTTGCGATTCAGGATCTGTCCGTGGCTGTGGCGCAACGCAGGGCTGAGGTGCCTGGGCGGTTGGCCGAGATGACTCGTATGTTGCTCCAACCTCAAGCCCCTGCCATTGAGCCGGACCGGCATTGTCATACACCCTACGATTGCCCGTTCTGGGACCATTGCACCAAAGACAAGCCATCGCGGTGGATTCATTATTTGCCGGGATCGAAGCAGGTGGTCGGTCAGTTGACGCAACAGGGGGTGACGACGATCGACGAGATTCCGGCCGGCACGAAATTGTCGCCGGTTCAGCGTCGAGTAAAAGAGAATGTCGAGTGGACGTCGGCGAAACTCGGCCCTCTCTTGAAGGCCGTGCAGTATCCGGTGCACCACCTCGATTTTGAGACGGTCATGATGGCGGTGCCTCGATTCTCTGAGACGAGACCCTATCAAGCTCTCCCAGTTCAGTGGTCGAATCATATTGAGCAAGCAACCGGTGAACTGCGTCACGAGGAGTTTCTACATAAGGATGTGAGCGATCCTCGCAGGGCGCTGGCCGAATCCTTGCTGGAGTCTCTGGGGGAGAAGGGGAGTATCTGCGTCTATTCGCCCTACGAACGATCCATTTTAGAGCAGCTATCCGTCGCCATTCCGTCACTGAAGCCAGCGCTGCAGCGCATCATTGCCAGGCTCTGGGACCTCTTTCCGATCATACGAGACCATTACTACCATCCAGCATTCGGCGGGTCCTATTCCATCAAGTCGGTCTTGCCGGCCATGGTTCCTTCCCTCGCCTATGACGATTTGGCGATCAAAGAGGGAGGCCATGCCGCCAGTCAGTACTACCGTATGGTCTTTGTCGAAACCGATTGGATCGAGCGGGCGACGATTGAGGAAAGCCTGCTGCGATACTGCGAACGAGATACCTTGGCGATGGTCGAGCTGAGACGAGCGTTGCAGGAAAAGCTCAGGGGAAAGCCGACTGAGGTACTGATCCGCCGGCCTTAGATGATAAGGCCGGCGGCCTGCACTAGTGTGTTTTGGCGGAGAGGGTGGGGATCGAACCCACGGTCCCGTTGCCAGGACAGCAGTTTTCGAGACTGCCCGATTCGGCCACTCTCGCACCTCTCCGCTGGGTAGAACTCGCCTCACGTCAGGGCAGGGGCGAATGTATCGCCGTTGCGATCGGCTGAAGGGGGAGCTTACCCTGGGGACCGTGATTTTTCAATCGGTTTTCTTCATTTCTATGTGCCCCTTCTACACGGAGAGGAGTATCCGATTCACAATCAGAATAGGTCACCTTGGATTCCAATGGGTAGCCGACAAGAACACACCGACTAAATCCCGTCTAGGATAGCCGCGCTCACGACCCTGTTATTTCTTGCCATCTAAATTCTTCAAAACTGGTCAATATTGACTAGGCCGCGATCGCATTATCAGGCATAAAGTGGCTCTCAGTATAGATATTCACTGATATTTTTGTAACCCTGAGTCTAGGCAATTCTAGTTTATTACGAGGAACTGTTGTCGTGGAAAAGCAAAACATTCTTTCGAGTTTCCACCCGTAGGACTACTCTGTGTATAGGCGTGGGTGATGAGGTGGCAATCACTCTTCGCCATGACGGAACACGAGTCTTTCTCCTATGAATACCGCTGGCGCTTGCGAAGGGTGCTGTCCACAGGACGTTGTTGATAGAATGATTGCTGGCCCTCTTCCTCTAGATAGGTGTAACCGGTTGATGCTAACGCATCTGCCTCCGGCTCTTCGCAGTCTTTCCGACCTCTTCGAGTTTCGTTGCGATCGAAACCCGCAGGAACTCGCCTATGCTTTTGTTCGCGACACCCTCGACATTGAGAGTCAGCTGACCTACGGAGAACTCGATCGCAGTGTGCGCTCACTCACCGGCCATCTTGCACGTAGAGTTCGACCGGGAGCGAGAGCCCTGCTTCTCTACCCGCCTGGGCTTGATGTCGTCTGCGCGTTCTGGGCTTGTATCTGTGCCGGACTGGTGCCGGTTCCTGC
>JANOMG010000108.1:0-4487 GCA_031420175.1 Nitrospira sp. | reverse complement strand
CCAGCCCGCTGACGGCTCCGATGGAGCGGTACTTCTGATCTCGCTGATTCAGCAATTCTGGGAGGGAGAGTTCTGAGAGTTGGGAGAGTTGGTTCGTGAGCGATTTGGCGACTCGTTCGGTGATGGCACCGGGGTCTCGATGGGCGCCCCCGAGCGGTTCAGGAATCACTTCATCGACGATGTGGAGATCGACGAGATCTTTCGCCGTCATCTTCAGGGCAGAGGCAGCATCGGGAATTTTCGCTGGATCATCCCAGAGAATAGCAGCGCAGCCTTCCGGCGAAATCACCGAATAGACACCATGCTCTAGCATGAGGACGCGGTCTGAAACGCCCAATGCGAGTGCGCCGCCGCTGCCGCCTTCACCGATGACGACGGATACGATCGGAACGGAGAGCCGGGACATTACATAAATATTGCGGGCGATAGCTTCTGCCTGGCCGCGCTCTTCTGCGCCGATGCCGGGGTAGGCGCCTGGTGTATCGATAAAGGTCACGATCGGACGTCCAAACTTCTCGGCCATCCTCATGAGGCGCAGGGCTTTTCGGTAGCCTTCAGGGTTCGGCATTCCAAAGTTGCGCTGCATCCGTTCTTTCAGGGTCTTCCCTTTTTGATGGCCAATGACCATGATTGACCGGTCGTTGAATCGGGCAAAGCCTCCGACAATGGCACGATCGTCACCAAACGAGCGGTCGCCATGGAACTCAAGGAAGTCCCTGAAGAGCGCACTGATGTAATCGAGGGTGCTGGGTCGTTGGGGATGCCGGGCGAGTTGCGTACGCTGCCAAGGAGTCAGTTTGTTGTAGAGGTTATGTTCGACCTGGGCCAGCTTCATCCGCAGCTTGCGGATCTCATCCTGGGTGTTCGACTTGCCAGGAGGAGCAGCCGCGAGTTTTTCGATCTTTTCTTCGATCTCGCGAATCGGCTTTTCAAACTCGAGATAGTCGCGCATGGGGCATGGGGGTCTATAGATGATACTCATGGAGCTGGTTCAGCCCCATCCCGAAATATAGCCATTACGATAACAGAAAAATGGCCCCTTTGCCTAGCACTTCTTCAACATCTGCCACAAACCGTTCGCTGGGGGTGATCGTCAGATTCGGGAGGGGAGCGGTCACGGCTTCCTGTGATGCATCCATCCGTAACGTAAGAGAAATGGTCGTATTGCCTGGGTGGCGCTGAAAGATCTCGCGGAGGCGCGGTAACTGTTCCGCCACATCGGGGTGATCAATCAGTCGAATATGGACGCGCTTGATCGCCTGCGCCTGCACGTCAGCGAGCGGCTCGATCTTGCTCCCTCGAACCTTCGTGCCTTTATCCCCTCGATCTACCGTGCCCGTGATGCGTACCAACCGCTCCACGACAATGAGGTCGGCGGCGTTCTTGTAGAGGTCCGGAAAGATGATGATTTCCACCACGCCCAGGAGGTCTTCCAGGGTGAGGTAGGCCATCTTATCGCCCTTTTTGGTCAGCATGCTTTTGACGGTCGTAATGATGCCGCAGAGTTTGACCTCTCGTCCGTCCGACGATTCAGGCAGGCTGATGGTCGTGGCGGTCGAGAGCGCTTTCATGGTGGCTTCATAACGAGCCAGCGGATGAGAAGAGATGTAGAAGCCGGTCAGTTCCCGCTCATGTTTCAGTCGCTCGCTTTGGTCCCATTCTGGAATGTTGGGCAGCGGCGGCGCGGCCAACTGCTCGTCCGAATCCTGTCCACCCAGCTCATCGCCGAAAATATTCGTCTGTCCCAGATCCCGTTCGCGCTGCGCGGACGCGCCATCTTCGACGGCCTGATCCAGGACTGCGGCCAGTTGAGAGCGTTTCGCGCCGGTCGAATCGAACGCGCCGGTCTTGATCAGTCCTTCGAGCATGCGCTTATTGACCTTGTGGAGATCGACGCGGCGACAAAACTCAAAGAAGGACTTGAAGGGGCCGGTATTGTTTCGAATCTCGATGATCGATTCGACCGCGCCTTCGCCGACATTCTTGATGGCTGCCAGGCCGAACCGGATGGCCTTGTCCACCACGGTAAAGTTCTTATGGCTTTCGTTGACGTCGGGAGGCAAGACCTTGATGTTGAGATCGCGGCATTCCGTGAAGTAACCGACGATTTTGTCGGCGTTACCCATATCGGTCGTCATCAGTGCGGCCATGAACTCGGTCGGGTAGTGCGCTTTCAAATAGCCGGTCTGATAGCAGACGACAGCATAGGCCGCCGCGTGCGACTTGTTAAACCCGTAGCCCGCAAACTTCTGGATCAGTTCGTAGAGCTTCTCCGCCTTCTTGTCGGGAATCTTGTTCGTCTTGGCGCCGGCCAGGAACTGCGCGCGCAACTTCTCCATCTCCTCCGGCTTCTTTTTACCCATCGCACGCCTGAGAATGTCGGCTTGGCCGAGCGAGAAGCCCGCCACCTTATTGGCGATCGCCATCACCTGTTCCTGGTAGACGATAACCCCGTAGGTGTCCTTCAGGATCGGTTCGAGCTCAGGCGTTTCGTAGGCGATGGGAATCTTGCCCTGTTTTCGTTTGATGAAATCGGGAATCAGGTCCATCGGGCCAGGGCGGTACAGCGCGATGATGGCGATGATATCCTCGAAGCGGTCCGGTTTCAGGCCGGTCAGGAGGTCGCGCATCCCGGAACTTTCTAACTGGAAGAGGCCGATGGTCTTGCCGGATGAGAGGAGGGCAAAGGTCTTGGGGTCGTCGAACGATACCTTCTCCATCACCAACGGGGGATCGCCGGGACGTCCCTGGTTGATCAGATCCTCGGCACGTTTGATCATCGTAAGGGTTTTGAGGCCCAGGAAGTCGAATTTAACGAGCCCGATTTTTTCGACGTCTCCCATTGAATATTGGGTGACGACTTCGTCGTTGGCGCCTTTGTAGAGCGGCACATGATCTGTGAGTGGCCCTTCGGAAATCACCACGCCGGCTGCGTGGGTCGAGGCATGGCGGGCCAGTCCTTCGAGCGAGCGGGCGATGCCCATCAGCTCTTTGACTCGCGGATCGGTGTCGACGAGATCTTGCAGCTTCGGCTCTTGTTCGAGTGCCTGTTGGAGCGTGATGTTGAGTTGATTGGGGACAAGCTTGGCCACGCGATCGACTTCGGCATAGGGAATTTCCAGCACGCGGCCCACGTCGCGGATCGCGGCTTTCGCCCCGAGCGTCCCGAACGTAATGATCTGTGCCACGTGGTCCTTGCCGTATTTCTCGACCACATAGTTAATGACCTCGCCGCGGCGATCCATGCAGAAATCCATGTCGATATCAGGGAGGGACACGCGCTCGGGATTCAAGAACCGTTCAAACAACAGCGTATAGACGAGGGGATCGAGGTCCGTGATCCGCAACGCATAGGCTACGAGACTCCCGGCGGCGGAACCTCGACCCGGTCCAACCGGAATGTTGCGCGAGCGAGCAAACTTGATGATGTCCCACACGATGAGGAAGTAGCCGGCGAACCCCATCGAACAGATGATCGTGATTTCTTCACGAAGGCGAAGTTCATAGGCGGCAGGCAGGATCTGGCTGGGCCGTTCTTTCAGCCTGGCTGCCAATCCAGCCAGCGCCAGACTTTCCAGGTACGTCTCTCGCGTGAAACCTTCGGGAACCTTGTATTGCGGAAGGTAGGTCTTGTTCAGCGTCAGTTGGAGGTCGCAGTTATCCGCAATCCGGCAGGTATTGGCAACGGCATCAGGGAACTCGATAAAAGCAGCCGTGACCTCGTCCGTCGATTTCACGTAGAGCTGATCCGTATCGAACTTCATGCGATTCGGGTCGCTGATCGTCTTGCCGGTTTGCAGGCAAAGCATCAGCTCGTGCGGGCGGAAGTCTTCTTTCTTCAGGTAGTGGCAATCGTTGGTGCCGACCAGGGGGATGCCCATCTTTTTGGACATCTCAAGCAAGCCACTATTGGCGACTCGTTGGTGGTCCAACCCGTTCGCCTGTACTTCCAGGTAGAAGTGTTCCTTCCCGAAGATTTCCTGAAACTCCCCGGCCACTGCCATGGCACCATCCATGTCTTTCTGGCCAATGAGGTAGGGGATCTCGCCGCTCAAGCAGCCGGAGAGGGCGATCAGTCCCTCATGGTGTTCTTTCAAAATTTCTTTATCCATCCGCGGCTTATAGTAGAACCCCTCAAGGTATGCCTTGCTGACGAGCTTGATCAGGTTTTGATAGCCCGTCAGGTTTCGAGCCAGGAGGATGAGGTGATAGTAGTCGTTGTGGGCGAGGCCGCTGTCCTTGGCCGCTAAGCGGCTACCAGGCGCCATGTAGGCTTCGCAGCCAATGATGGGTTTGAGGCCTGCAGCTTTAGCTTTGCGGTAAAACTCGATGGCCCCGAACATGTTGCCATGGTCGGTCATCGCCACAGCCGGTTGATTAAACGATTTAATCTGCTGGACGAGCGGCTCGATTTGATTCGCGCCGTCGAGCAAGCTGAACTGGGTGTGAAGATGGAGGTGAACGAATTGCGATGCCACGGTAGGAAG
>JANOMG010000107.1:0-2012 GCA_031420175.1 Nitrospira sp. | reverse complement strand
CCCAAGCTGACACACGGGCTCGGCCGTAAATCCTGCCTTGACCAGCTTCCGCACGCTCTGTTCGACCAGCCTACGTCCTGCCTCTTTCAACTCCGGGTACTTGATGAAGGGCATCACATGGATGACACTCACGTGAATCGGCGCGCCCCCGCCCTTGCCGGTCGAACGATCCGGCTGAAGCTTCGTCAGCACAAACGCCAGCGCTTTGGCCGATGCGTCCGATCCATCGGTCGCCAAGGTCATCCGCCGCAACGGCGCCGCCTCGTTCTTGACGACGAGCACAGGACAGGTCGCATGATGGATGAGATTCGTCGATATGCTGCCGAGCATGAAGCGATCGAGGGCGTCGAGCCCCTGACTGCCCACGACCAGGAGCCCGTCCCGTTTGGGTGCGCGTTTCAAAATCGTCGGTGCGATCGCCCCCTGCTCCTTGCGGACTGTGCCCTTGAGCTTCAGTGACGCCAACTGCTGTTTGGCCTCCTTGAGCGCTTTTGCCGAGCGCGCTTCCATGCGCTGAACTTCTTCCTGGATGTACCGCTCGATTCCCGCCATCACCGGCTGCGAAAGAAACGGCGCACGCAGCGAGGCGATATCGAGCACATGCAGTGCCGTCACCTTTGCCGGTTCCATGAGCGGCAGCTTGGCCACCCAATCCAGCCCCCAGCGCCCATACTTCGATCCATCCGTCGCCACGAGCACATTCATGTTGCGCATCCTTTCGCTTAATGGCCCGCCACATTCAAACCGGCAGGCCGAAACCTGCTATGAAATGCTTCCGCCGACAGACCCGCGAGAGCTGCGTAACGGCCTAGCATCACCGGGTCGTTGAAATCTTCCTCGGACAGCCGGATCATGTACTGTCGCGCAATCTGATACGACTGCGCCGTGATATCCACCATCCGCACTTTCGCCCGGCCGCTGACCGGATCCACCATCTGATTGAAGGGAATCGGCGTAAACCGCCCCTCCTGGATCGACACCATAGCCGCCGTGCCTCCATCGAGCAGAAACTGCGCTGCACAATAACCGAGATCGCGCGTGTATTCCATATCGAACGGAATCGGGTCCGCGCAGCGCAACTCATACCCGACATTCTTGGCGACGATCGTCGTGGCCAATCCCAAGGCCTTCATGCCCTTTGATACTTCACGCCGGAGCACATCGCCGATATCCACTTCGGCCAATCGCAGGTGACCATGTTCATCCCGCTCGACATGATCCAAGCCACCCAGGTCTTGCGGATCGAGAATCTCGATCAGTCCTTCCGCCAACACGACCACCCCGTCTGAGCGCCCTCCGCTGAGACGCTTGATCATCGTCCCGATCACGAGATCCACCAGGCGCTGGAGCCTCACAGGCCGTTCCGTAAATTCCTCGGGTATGACGGTGAGGGTGGCGCCAGTGGCCTTACCGATTCCAAGCGCTAAATGGCCGGCTTTGCGCCCCATGGTCACGGCGAAGTACCAGCGCGACGTGGTGTGGGCATCCACCATGAGATTCTTGACGATCTCGACAGCAACGTGCCGGGCCGTTTGAAAGCCGAACGTCGGAATGCCGGATGGAAGATCGAGGTCGTTGTCGATGGTCTTCGGTACATGCACAATTTGTATGCGCCCAGCCGCCTGCTCTTCCAGTTTGAGCGATGAAAAGGCGGTATCGTCTCCGCCGATCGTCACCAGGCGCGTGATGCCCAGTTTCATCAAGCAAGACAAGACAGTGGCAAGAGATTCAGCCTTCTTCGTCGGATTCGCCCGTGAGGTGCCCAGATACGACCCGCCTCGAAAATGAATGCGACTGACTTCTTCGATGGAGAGGGGGCGCACATGACTCGTACTCCCCTCCATCAGCCACTTGAATCCGTCGATAATCCCGACCACCTCGCAGCCGCCAAGGATACTGCGGATCGTGACCGCACTAATCACACTGTTGATGCCGGGGGCCGGTCCGCCCCCGACTAAGATACCGACGACCGTACGAGGAACATTCATGATGTGAGGACTCCGGTAAGACTA
>JANOMG010000106.1:0-5012 GCA_031420175.1 Nitrospira sp. | reverse complement strand
CGGATCTTGAAGCGCAATTCAAGGCGGAGACCGACGCGCTTGTCGCCGCGACCGATCCCCTCAACGAGAAACTCGAAACCCTCTCCCTCAAACCCACCAAAGCGAACATCGCGGTCAAACTTGTCGCGCTTGCCTGGGCCCCGCATTGGCAGGATGGGACGGGGACGCTCCTCTCAGCTTGGGACTGATGGAGTTGGCCGCGGTTGGTTCTCCTGTGCGGCTCGCGAGGCCCAGTGCCCGCGGAGATCTTCGAAGAGCTGACCCTCTTTGCGAGCGGGATTCGACATCGTCTTGTCAAACACCTCGTGGACAATATGTGCCCCGAGCTTCCTGTAGGATTCGAACTGCGATTCATCGAAAAACTGATCTGCCGTGGACTCGTGCGGGAAGTCGGGATGGTAACTGGCATATTCGAGCACATCTGCCGGTTCGTTTCCCGTGAGAGAGGGTTTGAGGTAAATGAGCAGGCCTTGAGTGGCATTGGGGTCTACGAGATCGTATCGAATGGCGCCGATGCCATGGTGCCACAGGCTGTGATCCGTTCCATCTTTCCGGCGCAGGCTGTTCACGTCCAATTCGATCTCCACTCCCAGATCGATCCGGATTTTCCTGACTGCATTTCCGAGATCTGAAAATCCTGACTGCCGATCGCAGCCTGCATCGCTGACCACGATCACGTGGCACCGACGTTGGACCATCTCATAGAGGCCGAGATTTTCAAAGTGCCCTCCGTCCGACAAGTAGACATAACGCTTCTGATCGTCGGTGAAGCCGAAAGCTTCAGCCAGCAGAGGCCCCACGGAAAACTCTGGGCAGGACCTACCGTATGTTGTTTGGCCGGCTTCTCCGGGATTGCCGAGCCACCACCCGAGCCGTACGTTGAAGAGGGTGAGGAGCATCGTTACCGGCGGTGAAGAATGGTAGCCCATGTTGGGGCTTGCCGCCGCGCCGGAAATCGCCAAGGCCGTTCCAATCGTAATGGCTTGATTCACCGCGGGGTTTTTCCCGTACTCGGAGGATCGGCGATAGCCCAGGCTGTTCGCCGCGCTACCGCAATGGAGTGGAGTCACGGTAAACGATTGTGCCTTCCGCTGCTGCCAGGCGAGGTTCGTCCCATGCACCAGATTGAGGGCAATATTCACGACGTGCAACGGCCTCTGAATCGGACCCTGCTGCGAGGCCAGGTCCGCCATCGGAAAGTTATCGTTGGGATCAAATCCCGTGAACGGATTGGGCGACCGTTGCTCGCCACGCGACGCACCGAGATAGGCCCTAATGAGACGATTGCGATACATCGCGTGGAGGGAAAACTTATTGATGTTGATAAAGAACGACATCAGTACGCTGAATAGAGCCATTCCGAGAATGAATTCTCCGACCTCGAACCATGAAGCCTTGCCGAGGACCGCGGTGTTTCCATAGGCGAGTGCCATGAGGATCAGCACGATCGTCGCTGGCGCCAGCACGAGGAGATACAATCTCCGTCCAAGCTGCGTCAGCCGTCCCGGTTGTTCGCCTGCCTGCTGCGCGGCCGTTTTCGCGCTGAACCCAAACAGCAGCGTGAAGAGACCCGTGAGCCCGCCCGCCGAGGTGATCCAGCCAGGTATGTGAGAGAGCACCCAGGGGCCAAATATGACGATGCTGGAAGCTCCTGCCCAGGACACAGATCCGATGAGGACCCATGCCCCGGTGCGTCCCCACCATTCACGGTCGGCATCCCCGGTCGATCGGCTCGCAATCCCAACAAACAAAGTAGCGGCGAGAATGAACAGCGTCAGAAAGGCCGGCACGGCGCCGGACGTATACCAATCCTCATAGCCGGCCAGTCCGTAGAACGGCGACGTTTTTTTGAGAGTGAGCCAGAGCAGCCATCCGCCCAACAATCCGCTGAACATGATGGTGAGCAGTTCCAGGTATCGCCATCCGTCACCCCATGGGCGACGCAGCATGATCGCCGCGATCAGCCAGGCGGTGCTATGCATCGCTGCGGCCCCAAGGGCCAGTGTCACGAGGCTGGAGAATCCAAAGAGCGAGAGACTGTCGAGGCTGTGGCTTGTGGCTTGGAACCAGGCCCATGACATTGTTAACAGGACCACGCCTGCGAGCAGAGGGAGCAGGCAGAAGAACAAGAACGAGCGCTGTTGCTCAAACCATTCCCAGGTTTTGAGTGGCCGCAACTTCCGTAGACTGGGACGGCAGAGATGCAAGTAGATCAGGTTCATGAGAAGCAGCAGGCTTCCCACTGCGACACAGCTCGCCATCAATTCGACGGACGGATGCGTTTTCATCATCGCCCGATAGAACAGGGGGACGGCCAGCAGCGCCAGAAGAAAGGGAACCAACACGAGCCAGTTGAGGATGAGATTTCTCAGGTAGGTCCCTATGAGGGTCCAGGAGTCCGCAGACAGCAATCCGAGCCGGGGACTGAGATAGTTACTATACATGCGAAGGTGCGTGATGGGGCTCGGCTCAATGTCGTGTTGGGGTTGGGGCTTCTGTCGCAAGGCCTCAGCAACCCCAGCGAGTCCCTGTGGATGATTACGAATCCATGCTGACAGCCAGCTACCGATATAGCCGCCACCGGACACGGTGGAAAGGCAGTCGAGTTTTTCGAGCAGTTTGAGCTTGGCTAGCCCTTGAATGATGCCGAGGCTGAACGTGGCACTTCGAATGCCGCCACCGGAGAGACAGAGGGCCACACGTCCTCCAGGCACGCGATGGATGAGCGCGTAGATTGCCGCCTGTCGAGCCTGATCCGATCCCGTCAGGGGATAGTCGGCGGGGAGTGGGCCATGGAGCCGGACGTATTCCTCCTCCAACACTTGACTGAGGAGCAGCCGTGGTTCGTGGGTTTCCGGTTGAGTTAGGTCGTTCATTGCGCCTCAATAAAATTAATGATCCGCTGCTGCTGTTTCTTGACGACCTTTTGAGCCGTTGCGATCAAGAGTGCGCCGTGGCAGGCATCTTCGATTTTGAACAGAGTCGGCACCTGGCGAATGGTGTTGGTGATGGCCTCAGGCGTCAGGGTGCTCGGGCAGCCGGCAGGAATGGGATCGCCCGCGGTCCACTCGGAATCCGTATAGCGAAGAATGATCAGTTTTAAATGATCGTAGTCCGGAAGAAACGCCCCTTCGGTTCGCAGGCTGTGCCAGAGCATGGCCTGGTAGGCATTGGCCCGTTCTTCCATGATTCCGACGATGCGGGAGGGATCGTGGACAAAGACTTCAAACCCCTTCTCACTCGTATTGAGACCGGCATCTCCCTCGTCGAACGGGTAGGAGGCGTCGACGACGATGATCAACCCCCTTTTGGCTGCATGGCCGGTCGAGGTCAGCTTATTCAGGAAGAGCGTGGTCAACGATTCGGTGCCGAGGTTGTCGAACAGGCCGCCGTCCCCGACGTGGGTATAGAGATCCGTTCCGGCGGTTTGATAGGTCACAGGTCCGACCACGGGAGGAAAGGACGCGGACGTGGCGACTGCAAGCGATATAGGCAGTCCCCGATGGTTTCCGGCGAGACCCTCAAATGTCTGCGGGAGGAATTGATGCTTGGCCCGTTCCACGCTCTTGTCGAAGCTGGCTTTGCCTTCCGGGGTGAATTGTTGGCCCTTGGAGACGAGTTTGGCCCGCAGTTCTTTCGTGAAGTCATAGGCAAAATCCGATGGCGGAAGCGTGGTCAGGACCAGCCGTCGGCCGCTGTTATAGATAGTGCCGTTCAAGATGATCCGTGGCGCATCCCCTCGCTGCTCTCGCTCATAGAGGCCCGCAAAGGTGATCCCGTTGAAGAAGTTCGCGTCCCAGACATCGGCGAAGGAATAGGCCAGCTTCGTGGGATTGGCGACACGGAAATTGATCATCTGCCGGCCAAGTGCCCGGAGCTGGAAATTCAGCTGCATATCCTCTTTGAAAGACGCGAAAAACTGCCGGTAGGTTGGAGAGAGCCCGTCCCCTGCCAAGATGGCTTCTGATTTGGCTGGTTTCTTGATGGCATAGTAGGCCGTGGCCAGGCTGCCACCGGACACGCTGGACATATGGGTGACCTTGTCCAGCACGCTTCGAGACTGCCCGTTTTCAAGAATGCGAACATTCGCCAGTGCTTCGAGGGCTCCGGCCGCAAAGGTGGCAGCGCGACTGCCGCCTCCGGACACCGCGATGCCGACCAGTGTCTCTTGGTCTGGCAGGGGTGCAAAGACCGGTGTGGCCGTATCAGGATGGGCCGGGAGTTGATGGATTTTCGCAAAGCAGCCGGTCAGGAGCAGGCTGAGGCTCATGCTGAGTGCAACCGACATGGACTTCATCGTCGTGTCTCCCTGCTGGTACTGGTTCAATCGCGGCTCACCGACGGACGAACAATATGTCGTCCGTGCCTGTTACGAGCCCTGTGTGACTTGGAAATAGCAGAACCCCTCGTGTTCAACAAGCTTCTTAGCCATCACCCCAGCAGCTGTTTCGAGTGTAGCTGCAACGGTTTCGTTCTGAGTACTGAATAGACTGCCACCTCGAACGGCTTTTCCTACCAATGATGTAACGGCCGCTTCGGCTCGCAGGGCGTCACGAGTCACCCGGGCCAGGGCCTCCAGTGGGATCGCGGGATGATGGGCATTGAATTCCGGGTAGGGCGACTCCTGGGGGATTGGTCCCACTCGCAAGGCGGTCGCGCCATGCACGGCCGGCACTCGAAACGCGGTATCGAAGAAGGCTTCCAAGAAAATACGTGTCAGGTCGGCGCTCACATGCTGTGAATCGACCGTGGTGGCGGATAGACGAACTGAATTGGTCGGGCTCAGCTCAATCTCCGCTGAGATTCCCGGGAAGAGCAGGGTGTTCCCGCTTCGATCGACGAACCCCTTCGAGGTGACTTTCACGACTCCGTGAGACGCACCTCCTGATGCATCGGGCTTGGTGGAAAAACTGAGATCGCCAAAGTAGGCTTTGTTATAGGTCAAGAGCGTCCGGGCGAAGCGGGAGGAGTTCTGCTCGAGTTGATCCTCATCCAGGCCGAGATGTCCTTGC
>JANOMG010000105.1:0-2659 GCA_031420175.1 Nitrospira sp. | reverse complement strand
GGCCGCCCCTGGCTCCGACCATAGCCGCGATAGTCGAAGAGAAACACCGACAGGCCTAACTGATAGAGGAGCTTCAGATTCTCCAGACGATTGATGATATTGCCCGCGTTTCCATGACACCAGAGTATGACCGGGCGATCTGCCTGCGCCTCGACATACCAGCCGAACAGTTTTGTCCCATCGGCCGCCGTGAACCAGACATCCTCTAGCGGCAAGCCACTGAGCGCTTTCCAGTCCCGATCCTTCCAGGGGTCGGGATGGAAGACGAAGAATTGGTCAAGTAGACTCATGCTGTTCGTGGCAAAACATGTTGGGGGTTCGGAAAGAAACCGAAAGGACATGACAGGAATGGAAGACGCTCACGATACCGACTACCGAAGTTTTTGATTGATTTTCTTCTCAGCCTTCTTGAACCCTTCCGCTGTCTTCGTAGCCGCTTTTTTCAACTTCCGCTCAATTTTTTCTCCAATATGTTTCCCCTCGATCTTCTTTACTGTCCGGGAAAACCCTTGTTCTATTTTATTGCCGACTTTCTTGGCAGTGCTCCCGATCCGTTCGACCACCGTGCCGTTGTCGGTTGGCTCGTTCTCAGCCAACGCCTTGGAACCTGAAAGGACCAAGATTGGCAGAAACAGCCAGACTACTTTCCGTATGTGTCGTTGTAATCGCATGGTCTACTTTGTACCTTGCGGAAAGCATACCACGAACTGACTAGCCGCCTTGATGGTTCGCTTGCTAGCCATCGTTCCCTCTCGGGTATATTTTGTGGCCACATTGGCAGCCTGAAACCAGACCTCTTCCAGCGGCAAGCCACTGATGCGAGTCCAGTCTCAATCTTGCCAGAAATCAGGATGATAGACGAAGAATAAACCGAGGGTATTGATAGGGACCTCTGTGGAAGTGGGTCCCGGTCACGTCAAATCAGAACGCCCATCCGACGCCGCCGGATACGATCTGCGATTGGAAATCGAGCTTGACCCTCTGGTTACCGGTGCCTCCACTGTCCCAGCTATACTGAGTCACGAAATATTTGTACTCGCCGAAGAGAAACTGTTGCTTCGTCACGAAGGCCCTCACCCCGCCGATAAATTGGTAAGCAAACGCGAGATCACCCGATGTCCCCGAGAGACCGACGTTCCCGCTCTGGATGTTGACATTGTAGAGTATCCCGGTTGAAGACCCAACTCCAGCACCGATGTAGGGCTGGATGATCTCGCCAGAATACCGCAGCATCAGGTTGTACATCGTCGTGATGGCAATCAGGCTGCCCTGCGCCTGCGTTGTACCGGTCGCAGTCGTGGTCCGGGGAGCCCGGACACTTCCGCCGAGCCAGAAGGCTTCAATCTCAGCACCCAGGATTTTCTTCGTGAACCAGTGATAGGCATCGAACTTGATCCCGGCGCCGATCGTTCTACGCATATCGGTACTAGGAATTCGACTGCCGCCCACGGAGAGATCCTTATCCTGGGGGAATAAACCCATGACATGGCCGCTCAAGTAGAGATCAAATTTCTTGGCTGGCGGAGACGACGGAGCTGGCTGCAGAGACGCCTCCTGTGCTAACGCTACATCTTCCCGGGTCACCCCGATACCCACAATTCCAGCCAGCAGAACGATCGACACTCCGACCAATCTACCCTTCCAAATCGTTTACGTCCTACTCGAGATTTCACTCGAACAATTACGCAGTAGGGGAAACTTTCACGGAACCTAGCATGATCAAACCGCGGAGGCAACGGCAGGAAACTCCAGGCGAAGACATTCCGAGCCGATCTCGCAACCCAGCCTTGACCTAGCAACAACCCGATATTTTGGATATACTCCGCCCCATGGCATCTACTGCAACTTCTACATCGTGCGACGTCCTCGTGGTTGGAGGCGGCCCGGCTGGCTCGACCATTTCAGCTGTGCTGGCGGAACGCGGATGGAATGTGCATGTGCTGGAAAAAGATTCCCACCCGCGCTTTCATATTGGAGAATCGCTCCTCCCGCATTCGGTCCCGATGTTGAGAAAGCTCGGCGTGCTGCCGGAAATCGAGAAGATCGGCATCATCAAGTACGGCGCGGAAATGGTGTCGCAGTACCATGGTCGATCACACATGTTCTATTTCGCCAAGGCCATCGACTCCTCCCAGCCCTACGCATTCGAGGTCAAACGATCCGAGTTTGACGCCATCCTGATGAAGAACGCGGTGGCAAAAGGCGCTCACCTTCACGAAGGCCTGAAAGCGCAGCGCGTCGAATTTCGTCCTGGGTCGTCTTCAATCGTCCATGCCGAAGATCGGGCCGGGCGCCCCGTCGCCTGGGACGCGAAGTTCGTCGTGGATGCCAGCGGCCGCGACACGTTTCTTTCCGCACAGTTGGGGGGGAAACATCGAAGCGCCACCCACAACAGCGCGGCAATCTTCGGACACTTCGAAGGGGTGACTCGACTGCCCGGCGGTGACGAAGGGAATATCACGGTCGGCTGGCACGACCACGGGTGGTGCTGGCTGATTCCCTTCAAAGACGGCACGATGAGCGTGGGTGTCGTCTGTTGGCCCGACTATATTCGATCGCGACAGGTCCCGCTCGACCAATTTCTGCGTGATACCCTTGCCCTGATGCCGCCCATCGCTGAGCGGATGAAGCAGGCCAAGCTCATGACCGAGGTCTACGC
>JANOMG010000104.1:0-3923 GCA_031420175.1 Nitrospira sp. | reverse complement strand
CTCGACGTCGCGGCCGGGTCCGGACGCAACTCGCTCTTTCTCGCCTCACAGGGTTTTCAGGTCGATGCCATGGACCGCGATGAGCAGGCCATGGCCCAGCTCACAGCCACGGCCAAGCAGCGGAACCTCCTGAACCTCACGGTCCGGACGGTGGACCTTGAGCGAACGACGGATGAACGGCCCGAGTTTCCGGCACAGACCTATGACGTCATCCTCGTCTTCTTCTATCTCCATCGCGCGTTGTTTCCCGCGCTCCTCGAATCGCTGAAACCCAACGGGGTCTTGATCTACGAAACCTTCACCATCGACAACTATTTGCGCCATCGCCATCCGCGCCGCTGGGAGTTTTGCCTGGCCCATAACGAATTGCTCCGGCTCACGTCCAATCTCCGTCTCTTGTCGTACGACGAAGGCGAGCATGGCGGTGGCCATGGACCAGATGCGGTCTATACCGCGCAGCTCGTCGCCCAACAAGCAGGCCCCAGCAGCCTGCCGCACGAGCCGGCATGAGCCGCATCGATCTCCATCTCCATACGACCCACTCCGATGGCAGCCTCTCGCCGACTGACGTGCTCCGGCTCGCCCACAAAGCAGGGGTGACCGCGCTGGCCATTACGGACCACGACATTGTGACGGGCATGCCCGAGGCCATCGCTGCCGGGGCTGAGCTGGGCATCGAAATCATCCCCGGCGTAGAAATCAGTTCCCGTGTGGGCAACAGTGAGCTGCATATCCTGGGATACTGTGTACAGTGGCAAGACCAAGAACTGAATCGACGCTTAGCCTCCTTGCGCGAGAGCCGGCATAGCCGAAACCCCCAGATTATCGAACGGCTGCGTGCCTTGGGGTTGGATGTGACCTATGAAGAGGTGCGAGCGCTAGCCGGCACGGATGCGGTCGGTCGCCCACATATCGCGCGGCTCTTGATGGATAAACACTATGTCACGTCAGCCAAAGACGCCTTTGATCGTTATCTGGCAGATGGGCGCCCGGCCTATGTGGCGCGTGAGCTGCCTTCACCGGCGGACGCCATCGCCTGGATCAGAGCGGCTGGCGGCGTCGCTGTGCTGGCCCACCCCACCTGGGCCAAGGTGTCGGGAGAAAGCCTGAACGCACTCCTGATCACCTTGAAAGCCGAGGGCCTCGGCGGCATCGAAGTCCACTATAGTAGCCACACGAAGCGACAGACGAGGGAATACCTCGACCTGGCCAAGCGGCTGAACTTGCTGATCACCGGTGGAAGCGATTTCCACGGCATCACCAAACCGGATATCGAGGTCGGCACCGGAAAGGGCGGCTTGAACGTATCCGAGAAATTGCTCGATCCACTGAAACAGGCAGCTGCACAGGCCTGACGAGTAGACCGTTCATCCCTCCTCTCGTTCTTGCAAGCACCTACCGCGCATTTACCCCAATTCGTTGACTCTCCCATCCCATCCGCTACACTTTGAGACGTTCACGGACAGTCTCACAAACTCCTATGTCAAAATCCTGGACTTGGATCGCTCCCTATACCTTTGCCATCTTGGCCGTGCTCCTGGCTGGCCCCTTGCTGAGCAGCATGGCCGTGGCCCAATCCGTCACGGTTCCGTACCTGGCGCTCAGTGGACCTCACGTCATTCGATTGGGTGCAGACCTCCTCGCGCTGACCATCCTCTGGCTTCTTGCCCTTGCGGCGTCACAGCAGTTCCCAGATAATGGCCAGGGCTCAAGCTTTCTCCGCAGCCTCGTCCTTCCCCTCACGACCCTGATCGTCATCCTCTTCGCCAATAAAGCCTTGAGAACGGTCGGGCTGCCACTCGTTGAGCAGATCGGCCCTGCTCGATTCGCTTCGGGCTATGCCATCGGACTTGTCGGTTCCGGGCTCTGGCTCACGGCGGCGTGGCTCATGAACCATCGTTCGCTACGCAGAGCCTTCGATCCCCCCCTCCAGACCAGACGCCAAGGGGTGCAGGCGCTTGTCGAAGACGAGGAAGAAAAACAAGAGGCAGCAGAGGCGTCGTCGGAACCGAGGAGTACCTCCGCCACGTCAACAATCACGACCTCCACCCCCTCCACCCCGGGCATGCTCGGTCGTTATAGGGTCTTGAAAGAACTTGGGCGGGGGGCAATGGGGCTGGTCTACCTGGGGAAAGATCCCACGATCCAACGGTTCGTGGCCATCAAAACCATGCGGCTCGACCAGATCGACAACGACGACAAGCTACAAGACATCAAGGCGCGGTTTTTTCGCGAAGCAGAATCCACCGGGCGCCTCTCCCACCCCAACATCGTGACCATCTATGACGCAGGAGAGGAACACGACCTGGGATATATCGCGATGGAACTCATCGAAGGAACCCCCCTGAAACAATGGGCCCGGCAACCCAACTTGATGCCGCTCAACGAGGTCCTTCAGATTGTGGCCACCGCCGCGGACGCCCTGGACTATGCCCATCAGCAAGGCGTCGTGCATCGCGACATCAAGCCGGCCAACATCATGCTCACGAAAGATCGCATCGTGAAAGTCATGGATTTCGGTATTGCGAAAATCGCCTCGAGCAGCAAGACGCAGACGAATATGGTGCTGGGCACACCGACGTACATGTCCCCGGAACAAATCTCAGGAAAAAAAGTGGACGGTCGGTCTGACATTTTCTCACTCGGCGTCGTGTTGTTCGAACTCCTCACGGGACAGCCGCCGTTCACCGCCGATAATTTGTCGGCCCTGCTGTTCAGCATCGCTCATCATCCGCATCCTGCCATTCACACCTTGCGGCCGGATCTTCCCCCGATGGTGCAGGAGATCGTCGATCGGGCGTTGCACAAAGAGTTGCCTCACCGATATCGGCGTGCAGACGAATTCGCGCGCGAGCTCCGTGCCTGCCTGCAGAGTCTCGCGGCCTAAGGGAGGTGTCGTCTGTCCTTCGAACGAGTGCATAGCGCCAAATCCGATACCGGCCTCAAGCGACCCCACAACGAGGACCGCTTTGTGGTCGACCATTCGCTCGGACTCTATGTCGTCTGCGACGGCATGGGCGGCAGTAATGCCGGCGAGATTGCCAGCGCCCTCGCCGTCGAGGCGATTCACGCACATCTGGCCGAAGCAGCCAACAGCCCAAACCTTCCGCTGATCGGCCCCCGCGATCCCACGATGTCTGCACCGGCCAATCGTCTCGCCAGCGCGATTCGAGTGGCCAACGATGTCATACATCGCGAGTCATGGAGCAGACCTGACTATGAAGGCATGGGCACCACCGTGGTCGCCGCACGACTCTCGGGGGAGATGCTCGCCATCGCCCATGTCGGAGACAGCCGGCTCTACCTCGTTCGAGACGGGATACTCCAAGCCCTCACCACAGACCATTCCTGGGTCGCTGAACAAATTCTCAAGGGGGTCATGACAGAGGAAGAGGCGGAACGATCTCCCCGTAGAAATATCGTGACGAGAGCCCTCGGTGTCGACAGCAGCGTCGACGTGGAACTGACGGAGGTTCCGGTCAAGGACGGAGACATGCTGTTGTTATGCTCAGACGGACTCACCCGTGGTGTCCGCCCGAACGACATTCTTCACATCCTCAGTGGATCGGAAAACCTCCCCACCATGTCCGATCGCCTCATCGCCATGGCGAATGAAGCCGGCGGTGACGACAACACGACCGTGGTCATCGTGGCCCTGCGGGATGAACTCCAAGCCGGACTGTGGGAGCGGCTGAAAAAGCGATTCGTCGCGTAACGAATCACAGGGACCTTGCACAGGAGGAAACACCATGCCTGAGACTCTGCCACAACCAGCCACAATGCTCGTCAAACTTCACGGGCAAGGCGCGCGGCATATCGAACTGACCCTTGAGACCTTGACGATCGGTCGGAAAGCCGGCAACACCCTTGTCATCGAGGATCCCGCCGTCTCAGGGCATCATGCGCGGATCGTGAAGGTTCAG
>JANOMG010000103.1:0-6792 GCA_031420175.1 Nitrospira sp. | reverse complement strand
AGATTGCCAAGATTCACCAACGTGTGGGCGATGGCGTGCTGATCCCGTTCCGTGCGTTGGATAGCGAGTACTTCCCTATAGCAGGCTTCCGCGAGATCCAGGTCGCCCGAAAGGGCGCAGACGTTACCAAGATTACCGAGCGAATCGGAGAGGGCGCGATCATCCTTGGCCAGGCGATCATCTTCGACTGCCTGTTCGTAGGCCGCTTTGGCCTGCGTGAGTTGGCCGCGGTGGAGAAAAATGCGTGCCCGATGTTTGTGGTCGTCCGACATTTCTTCGTGAAGCGGTCCTCGTGAAGTGTGAAATGGAAAATATCTGACGATCTGATGATCTATTGATCGGATGATTGGTCGGAAATCCAACAGATCAACAGGTCAACAGATTCCGGAATTGCTTCACGAGTGACGCTTCACGAGATACGAATTCGTTCAGTCTCCACCCTTCGGCGTGTCTTTTCTAAATTCGACTTGAATCTCATCCTCTTCATCGAGCCCCAATCCGTCACGAAATGACCCATAGAGTTCGGTGATCTGCTCGACGTCTGCTCGATGCTTGCCATCGGGAGAGGCCAGAAATGTTTCGCAGAGCCGGAGACCGGTCTGGAAATGATGCGCGATGGTTTCCTCCGTCACCTGCTGCCAGGTAATGAAGATGCAGAAGGCCTGGAAGGAATGGGCGAGAGGATACCGTTGTCCAATGGCAAGGAGATCCTCATAGGCCTTCCGTGCCGTCGATCCAGCGTTGGCAGAAAAGGTGTCTTCACGCTCTACAGCGGTATCCCAGTCTGAGCCAAGTTCCGCTTCGGCTCGTCTGAATGTCTCTTGTGCGGCAAGTGCAGCGTCGAATTGCATGGGTCCCTCTTTGATTGTGCTGGCTGCAGCATACGCGGGGAGAGAAAAGGAGGTCAATGAGGCAAAAGTGCTGGTGCCCCTGGACGGTATCTCAAGTCGACTGCCGCTTGTTCCGACAAAGATACCGAAGGAATCTGTGGTAATTGCCATGCGACAAGCTGCCGAAAAAAAGCGGATGTTGTTTGTGGTGGCGGAACCAGAAGCGCTCGCGTCGCTACAGTCCTTGCTCACTCTATTGTCGAGCGAGTGGGACATGGAGTTTGTCGCGAAGGAAGAAGAGGCCTTGGCGATTCTTGCCCAGTCGTCAGTTGACGTGATCCTCTCGGATATACATTTGACGGGAATGGGTGGGCTTCAACTATTGGCGGAAGTGAAACGCCGGGCTCCTCGCGTTATTCGCATCGCCTCTTCAAGCTGTGCCCACCGTGCCATGATCGTGTCGGCGTTGGAAGTCGCACACCAGTTCATTCCGATGCCATGTACGGCAGAGGTGTTGAAGACAACCATTGCACGGGCCGGTGCGCTGGGGGCTCGCCTGACCAATGAATCCCTGCGCACCTTGATTGCCGGGATCCGCACCTTGCCGAGCCTTCCGCATCTCTATCAGGAGCTGGTGGCCGCGATGGGTTCTTCCACTGCCTCGGCCGACGTGGCCACTCGCATCATCTCCCAAGACATGGCCATGGTGTCCAAATTGCTTCAAGTCGTGAACTCTGCTTTTTTCGGGCTTCGACGTACGATTTCCAGCCCGGCGCATGCGGTGGCCCTTTTGGGAATCGACTCGGTGAAGGCGTTGGTGCTCTCCGTACAGGTATTCGCACAATTTGAAGGCAGCAAGCGGGCGCCAATTCCGCTGGAGACCATGTGGAAACATGGCCTCATCACCGGCACCTCTGCGCGGGATATCGCGAAGAGTCAGGATGTCGGTTCCCTCGGTGTAGAGGGGGCTTTCATGGCCGGATTGCTCCATGACATCGGCCTCTTGGTTCTCAGCACGAATTTTCCTGAGCAGTACGGCGAAGTGCTTGCGAATTTGCATAACGAACGTCTGTCGGTCTGCGATGCCGAACGGGCGGTGTTCAAGGCGTCACATGAAGATGTGGGAGCCTATCTGCTCGGGCTCTGGGGGGTAAGCGATGCCATTGTTGAGGCCGTGGCGTTTCACCACCACCCAAGGGAGCGCTCCCATGAAGGGTTTAGCTTGCTGGCCGCAGTCCATGTGGCCAACGCTTTGGAGGAGGCCGGCGACCCCATCACCACGAGCGGTATTCCCACGCCTATTGATCGTGAGTACCTGACGGCCTGTGGTCTGGTAGAGCACTTGCCTGGCTGGCAACAAGCGGTAGGTCATTCCCAGGCAGGGGAGCCGGCTGCCGCACCAGCGCGGTCGTAGAGTCTGCCTCGTTCTCGTCCCACGCGCTCATGTTTCGTCCTCAGCACGGTCGGCACTGTGGTGGTGACGCCTGGTCAGGTAGGCTCACTTCTCCAGAGGGAGAGGAAGAAAGATCAATAGGGCTCATTGGACTTTGAATATGCGATAGCTCGCAGAGACGGAGTGACCGGTTAGGCTTCAGGGTCCAGGGACAGAGAGCGCCCTTCGGCTGGATCAAGCCGCAATCGTATCTCTTGATAGTTGTCAGCGATGTAATTCAGCAGCGCATGGATGAACACAATCACGCCTGCCATTTCGAGGCTTTCCTCAATAGTTGCGGCTATGGAGTAGGTGAGATTCTCCATTCCGTGCAAGTGGGCGTAGCGGCCCCCGATGAGCTCCATGCCAATGGCTCCGCCAAGATACAGCGTTGCAGCAATGACGACCCTCCATCTCGTTTTGGCAGGAAGATGCAGGAGGAATTTCAGGTAAGAAAGCCCGAATACCATGGCAACAAGAATGCCCGGAATGACCCAGGCAAAAAAGAAGATGCCGCCAGCCTGCCGGCCGAGCAGACCTCTCATCGGCACGATCAGTAACTCATGAATGCTCGCGGCCTCATCGATGGCCATACACAGGAATGTGAATGAGAGCAGTGCCCATTGAAACCCGTACGTGGCGTGTGCGGCCTTCTTCAATGTAGTGATGAGCGCAAGGAGTAGCGCTGCCAAGAGTAAGAGCGACGCAGAGAAAAAGCTTGGGACCGTATTCTCGTAGTCGACATAGAACAGGCGGACGAGCCCAAAGACAAAATCATGCCCCCCTATGTGTTTCAGTAACTGTCCTGTCATACTGGCGAAAACCAGGAACAGTGCCGCGACGCCTAAGGCCCGAGTTATTTTGAGCGGAATGAATGTGATGCGATTGATCGTCGATGGTCCAGGGGATGTCTTGGGAGGTTGAATGGCAGGACTCGGACTAATGCGGTCTGCCTGTGCCATTGTGATGTGATCGTTTTTCATGGTGGCGGGACTCTCTCGTAGGGTTTAACTGCATGCGCCAATCTGTTTCTGCCTATCTGTATTCTGGACCCAGGTCGCAGCCTTTCATCGAGTCCTGTTTGAAAAGTATAGTGCTTGCCTGCCCATAGCGTCCAGTTTCGTTTACTTTCCTTCCTGCGGCTCTGTAGACTGGGGCTGACTATTACGATGGCCACAGAAATCCCCTTGTACCGCGAACCAGTCGAGACTGCGCCGATCGATCCCATCGATCGCGTGATTCGCTATCACATCCAGACCAAGCATCATTTCAACCGCTATGCCCGCTCCCTCGGGCATTTGGATTGGGCGAACCAGCCTGACCCCTTTCGTCGCTACGAAGGGGCGGTGCTTTTTCCATTCCCACTTTTGAAGCCGGATGACGAGCCCGCCTCTCCGTCTTACGACGCGATCTATGAACGAGGAGCAGTGACAGGCAAGCCGGTCACGTTGCCCTCGCTCTCACGGTTTTTCGAACTGGCCCTCGGCTTGTCGGCGTGGAAGCGGGGAGGGGGCATGCAGTGGGCGCTTCGAAGCAACCCTTCGTCCGGCAATCTCCATCCGACGGAAGGTTATCTGGTCCTGCCACAGATGGAGGAGCTGGATCTGAAAACGGGCCTCTATCACTATGCGCCGAAGGAACATGGACTCGAGCTTCGTGCAGAATTTGTTGCCGATCAGATGGCTCGCCTCCTCGCCCCGTTTCCCGCTCAATCGTTTCTGATCGGGCTGACCTCGATCCATTGGCGGGAGTCGTGGAAGTACGGTGAACGGGCCTTTCGCTATTGTAATCATGATGTGGGCCACGCGATGGGAACGGCGCGGATCGCCGCGGCGACACTCGGCTGGAATATGGTGCTGCTGGATGGAGCGGCCCAAGACACGGTGGGCGCACTATTGGGTACCAATCGCTCAGAGGACTATGTCCACGCGGAGCGAGAGCATCCGGACTGCCTTGCAGTGGTGTGGCCCGCTGAAGACGTGAGGCGTGAAACGTCAAACGTGAAACGTGTGGAGTCAACCGAGATCCCACTTTTTCTCGATCAAGCTGTCGTTTCCAGCGTAGCTGAGACGAGATGGCACGGGAAAGCGAATCGTTTAAGCCGGGAGAATCCGGTGCCGTGGGAAATCATTGACGATGTAGCGGTGGCGAGCTGGAAAACCTCTCATGAGCACAGGTCTGTCGCCACCCCCACTGTTGTGACGTCTCACGGTTCACCGTTCACGTCTCACGGTGCCACGACGGCGGGCCAGCTCATTCGGCAACGCCGGAGCGCCGTCTCTTTTGACGGTAAGACGTCAATTGCATCCGCCACATTCTTTCAGATGTTGGGCCGCGTCACGCCTGCGACGGAATTACCCCAACTGGACCGGCCGATGCCGTGGGATGCCTTGCCGTGGCAGCCCGCAATTCACCTTCTCTTGTTTGTGCATCGCGTGGATGGATTGACCCCTGGTCTCTATGTCCTGGCCCGCGATCGGGAGAAGTTGCCGTTGCTTCAGCAGTCGATGAACGAAGAGTTGGTTTGGACTCCGGTGCCTGGGTGTCCGGACACATTGCCCCTCTACTGGTTGCTGGAGGGCGATGCGAAGAAGGCGGCGGCGCAGGTGAGTTGTCATCAAGAGATTGCGGGAGACAGTGCCTTCTCGCTGGGGATGCTTGCCGAGTTTGAAGGGCGCGTGCGGGAGGGAGGGGCGTGGTGGTATCCACGCCTGTTCTGGGAGGCCGGTCTGCTTGGGCAAGTGCTGTATCTCGAAGCGGAGGCGGCAGGGGTGCGAGGTACCGGGATCGGCTGTTTCTTTGACGACCCGGTCCATGAGATCGTGGGGATCAAGGGACGTTCGTTCCAGTCGCTGTATCATTTTACGGTGGGCGGACCGATTGAGGATGGACGATTGATGACGTTGCCAGCCTATCATCACCTGAATCGATAGCATCGTATAACTTCATGTATATCGATAATTTGGAGCAGTATTCATCATGTTTAAAATAAAGAAAAAATCCGACAAGCCCAAGCCCACAATCCTCTATAACGTCATTGAGGATTACTCTGAGTTCGACGCGCCGGGGAATGTGACGGCCTGCGCCATGACGCATCAGGAAGACCTTCCAGGCCATGCGAAGGTCTTGTCGGAAAGCTATGAGGTTCCGCTGGAGACGATGACGACCCTGCTGACCGAGGGAGGGGTCTATGTCTATCCGCAGATCGGGGGGGTGCTGACGCGAGGGCTGTTTGCCTGCGTCATCGACCCGACCGGGGTTGTGCCCAAACAGACCTTCGTTCTGGATCTGATGCAGTTTGCCGAGGCGGAGCAACTGGCCCGCTCACGATCGCTGGCTCTTCCTGCCGCCGCGTTTGAGGTGTTCACTCGCACCTTGCCGGATGAATTGAAAACGAAGCTTCAACAGAAGAATTTTGGACTCGATTATCGAACGCTGGATCGCGCGGTGGCGAAAGGTGGCGACATCAAGTTTATCGACTTCCGCAAGGATTGGTCTCCGCATTTCAAACGCCTCTGCATCATGCCGGATGGGCGATTAGTTGAAACGGGTGGATTGGAGGAGTTCGCGCAGCTCCACGGCATCACGCCGGCGCAGGCCAAGATCCTGGTCGAGCAGGGGGGCACATTGGAAGTGAACGGCGAGATCCTGGCTTGTCAGATTGTGAATGGTCAGCCGGCGGTGGCGCGATTTACGGCAAAGAATTATGCGAAGGCCAAGGAGTTCGTCGCGACGAAAGGGCTCCATATTATGGATGCCTTGAGCGAAGTGGCCTACAACGATCCAGTGATGATGCGTTCCTTAGTTAGGAAGGAGCTCAGTGGAGGCCGATGAGTCAACGCGGTTCTCCCAATCGCGTTGCTGGTGGTAGGCGGAGGTCGTGATGCCTCGATCATGCGGTTTTCTGATCATCGTGTTTCTCGTCGCAGGCTGTGCAGTTCCCAAGCCGATTCTCTATCCGAATGCCCATTTACAGCAGGTTGGTGAAGAGGTGGCAGATCGAGACATCGATGACTGTCGTGCGATGGCTCACGATGCTGGCGCAACTGCGAGCCAAGGCAAGAGTGGACAGGTTGTCGGCAGCACTGCCGCTGGAGGAGTGATTGGATCGGCGAGTGGAGCGGTCGGCGGAGCCGTCGTTGGTCATCCAGGCCGCGGTGCGATGGTGGGGGCTGCCGCCGGTGCGACCGGAGGATTTCTCCGTAGCCTCTTTCGGCGTTCACCACCGAGTAATGCCTATAAGCAGTTTGTTCAGCGTTGTCTTAAGGAGCGAGGTTACGATCCTGTGGGATGGGAGTGAGGGCAGGATTTTGTGGGGGCGGTCTTGTGCTCTTCTTGGAAAGGGAGAAGTGGACTCCGATGAGCGTTCCGGTCACATTGGTGATGACGTCAAAGATAGAGGGAAAACGGTTGTGGCAATAGACTTGGAACCATTCCATGCTCAGCGAGAGCGAGCCTGCGGCACCAGCGGCGAGGAAGAGCGAACGACGAGTCGTTGAGGTGGAGCGGGATCGGTCGAGAAGATAGCCC
>JANOMG010000102.1:0-8068 GCA_031420175.1 Nitrospira sp. | reverse complement strand
CATGATCCCGTCTGCCCCTCCGGTGATGACCATGAACCCTTCCTCGACGATCTGACGGGAAAATTGAAAGGCCATCTGGTAGTTCGAGTCATCCGAGGCGGTGCGGGCCGACCCGAAGATGCTGATCTTGCGCCGATCGCGATAGTCATGAAAGACGCGGAAGGCGTGACGCAGTTCTTTGACGGCGCGGTTGACGATCTTGAGGTCCAGGATGTCTAGATGAGATTCGTGGAGCCGGAGCGTCCCGGCCAGAAGTTCCTTCATGATCGCGGCTTGCAGGTCGTCCTCCGGACTGTCAAGCAGGAGGCGAATTTGGCTGAGCAACTCCTCGTTCGATGGGAGGGGACGGGAACGGGTCTGGGAGGTCTTCATGTGGTTATCCATGCGTGGTTATAGTTCTATCCTAGAGAGACAAAAAATTCTATCAGCTGATCGCCTGTTGGTCAAAGGAACGGAGAATATGTGTGAGGTTAGGAGCGATTGGGTGAGGGAGGCATTGTTTGAAGTGCCCAGGCCCTGATACGCGCGAGATCGGTCGAGGAGAGGTCAGTGAACTGGATATCGACATGCCAGGCGCGGATCCCGCTTGTCGGCTCATCGGGCTCTGCCCCTGGAACTCCGCTGGTCAGGACTGTTCCACGAATGGTTAAGGGAGTGTTTTGACCAGAAATGGAAAACGCTAGTACGACGTTCGTCCCTGTCAGGATCTTCGCGGTTGATTCGACCAACGCTCCGACGTGGTTCAGTTGGATGATCGTGGCATTATAGTTGAGCCCCTGCGCCGACGCTCGTCCGACCACACTCACCACGGCGGGGACCTTCGTGCGACGTCGGGGCGGCGTAAGCATGAGATCTTGTGCCGTGAGCACCCCAACCGGTTGGTTTTGTTTGGTGACAATTAAGAGAGACGCACCCGTCGCCATCATGAGTATCGAGGCGTCCGCTAAGGCCTGATCGTATTCGATGAATTGCACTGGGCGTGTCATGATCGTCCGGACTTCGATGTCGTGCGGTTCGAGCCCCTGCGCGACGACTTTCTTGACGATGTCAGTCGGCGTCATCAGCCCGAACTGCGCGTCGGTATCCTTCACTAGCAGGCAGGGCGCCTGTTCTCGTTCGAGCAGCAGCGCCGCCTCACTGACGGAAATGTCCCCGGGAATTTGCACGACTCCTGGCGTCATCATATGGGCAATCACAGTTGGTAAGAGAGTGGTAGCCTTGGAGGGTTTGTCATGGTCGTCTGGCATGGGTTCGAGACCTTCCCCGATTCGCACCTGCACGATTCGTGAGGGTTTCGCCCCCCGGCCACGTAGGCCAAGTATAGCAGACGGAGCGTACTCGTCCGTGGCTGGGGCTGTCCTTGTCAAACAAGGGGTTGAGCGAATAGACTAGGCGAATTGTGAGGGCCGCACAAGGGTTGATTGATGGTTGATCCCGATTTAGTTCACCAGGATTTTCAACGTCGTCTCAGGCCGATCCCCCCACAGGGGATGGGGCTGTCAGTCGACGTCTACGCTCCCGATGTGTTCGAGCTGGTGAAACAGCTCAGGGAGCGAGGCCTCCGTCCGGGCTATCTCGAAGTCTTTAAGGCGACAACGACCGCCCTGACAACGGTTCGACAGGCTCTGCCGAATATGTCGCTGGCCTACCATGGGGAAGGATTGTGGATCACTCAGCCGGATGTTCAGGCCTCTCCATTCTTTCAGCAGGATGTCGGCGAGATGGTCACGCAACTCAACAGCATACAGAGCCTCTGGCTGAATCATGAATGTGCCATGAAGCAGATGGCGGGCTACTCGTTCGGCACCTATGTGCCGCCACTCTATACGCCGCTGAGCGCCGAGGTGGTGGCCGGCAATATCACGACGATTCAGCAGGCGATCGATCGGCAAGGTCGTCGGGCGGACGGGACCTCGCCGCTCTTTCTCTTGGAGTTGCCGCCGCTCACGTATTTCGCCGCAGGCACGATCCTCATTCCCCATTTTTTCCGCCTCGTGACGGCTCTCGTGCCTTGCGGTCTTGTATTGGACATCGGGCATCTCTGGACGGTCTATCGCTATACTGCCGCCTGCAGACAGATGCCTCTTGAGCAATTCGTCAAGGAATTCCTCGACGAATTTCCTCTGGAGCGGGTGGTCGAAATTCACGTGGCCGGCTTGGCCTGTCATGAGTCGAGTGATGGGCCTGAGCGGGCCGAGGGGCTTCCTGAATGGATCGACGCCCATGCTGCGCCGATTCCTTCGATCCTTTTCGCCATGCTCGAACAGGTTCTGGCCCATCCGAACCTCGTTAGTCTCAGGGCGGTGGCGCTGGAAGTGGACACCAAGCCGATTGAGATGATTGTGGAGGAGTATGCAGAGGCCGTTCGGTGCTTTTCCCCCGTCGTTCAGCAGGCAATGACTCGAGGCATGGCTACTGAACAGTCGCTGGATCAGACGCTTCACTCCCTCTCAGCCCTTGAGCTGGTCCACCAGTCTGGTCGACAACAGTTGCGCGATGAGTACGCACGCTACGCGCAAATCATCTCAGGGCAAGTGCCTATGACAGGCCCTGAGTGGCAGGATGTGGCAGAAGATCAGACAGGACTCACGGCCTATCGTACGTCCTATCTGCCCTACGAGATTCTCCATTGGGGAGGGGATCTCACCGAGATGTTTCCGCAGACCTGCCGGATCTTAGCGGTGCGCGGCGTCAGCTTGACCGAGTTTGTAGCCTTCTGGTTTCGTGCGCCACGTCCGCTCACCGAGTCGTACGATTTCTTCCTGCTTAAGATCGAACGATTTGTCGAGTTTGTGGCGGAGTTCGCGCCGGACGCACAGGTTTGTGCGGAGCAAGAGGGGGAGATATTGCGCCAGGCCTATGAACAGGCGAATGAGGTGGTGGGACCTGTGATGGAGATGGAGCGAGCCCGATGAGCTTCTGGCAATCACTCACGGGACCGATCATCGGCCTGGCGCCAATGGATGGGGTCACCGATGCGACGTTTCGCCATACCGTGGCGATGCATGGCAGGCCGGACGTCTCTTTTACGGAGTTCACCCATGTGCATGACGTCTGCCGTGGGCCGGAGTTTTTGTTGGATTCCCTCATCTATCACGAGGCGGAACGACCGATCGTCGCGCAGCTTTACGGGAAAGATCCGGACCTGTTCTATCAGGCAGCCCATGCAGTCTGTGAGTTGGGGTTTGACGGATTGGATATCAACATGGGCTGTCCCTCGCGCAGCGTGGCCTCATCGGGATCCGGAGCGGGGTTGATCCGAACGCCGGATGTGGCCCATGCGATCATGCAGGCCGCGCGACGGGGAATCGCCGATTGGGCAGCCGGTCAGACCCTTGAGGGTGCGGGTCTCAAGCCGGGCAGAGTGGAAGCGATCCAGCGGATGAACGAGCTGCGGCAGGACGCTCGCCCGCTTGTCCGCCAGACGATTCCCCTGTCCGTCAAGACACGCCTTGGCTACGACGTGGAGGTCGTTGATCGTTGGATCGAACATCTCCTCATGGAACAGCCTGCCGTGATTTCCTTGCATGGCCGCACCTTGCAGCAAATGTATCGAGGGGAAGCGGATTGGGGCGCCATTGCCAGGGCGGTAGAGATTGCGCGGGGCAGTGGGACCTTGTTGCTCGGCAATGGCGATGTGCATAGCCTCCAGGACGTCGTCCGTCGCGTGCGCGACACAGGAGTGGATGGTGTCTTGGTCGGACGAGCGACACTCGGAACTCCCTGGTTCTTTCGGCAGAAAGAAGAGGCGCGAGTCCTGTTTCAACAGCATCTACCAGGCATGGGTCCTGAACCGGTCGTGCCGTCGCTCGACCTGCGCTTCGAGCTGCTACTCGATCATGCCAGACGGTTTGAAGCGGCTTGCGGGACTGGGCCGTTCCGGCGGATGCGAAAACATCTGGGGTGGTATTGCAAAGGCTTCCCTCATGCCGCCTCGCTCCGGGCCAACATGGTCCGAGTTTCGTCGGTCGCCGATGTGGAGCAGGTGCTCGCCCACTTCCGCATGGCCTGTGTGAATCTTGAGGAAGTCTCTGACCAGACATTGCTCGAACCCCTTGCTTCTGTTGAGCCCTCTTCGGCCTTGTAGATGTCACTCATTCTGGCTTCAACTTCTCCGCGCCGTTGCGAGTTGCTTTCTCTGCTGGGGATCCCGTTCGATATCAAAAGCCCCGTGTTTGAGGAGCGCCTGGAATCCGGTCGGATTGCGATGGCGCAGGTGCAGGATTTCGCGCAGGGCAAGGCTCGATCGATTGCGAGGCAAGAGCCTGCGGCGATCGTGCTGGGGAGCGACACGGTGATTGAGTTGGATCATGACGTGCTCGGGAAACCTGCCAATCTCGCGGAGGCCCGATCGATGCTCCGGCGCCTGGCCGGTCGTGACCATCGAGTCCTCACGGCGGTCGCAATCGTCTGTCCAGCTCGTACGATCGATGTCGTCGCCCTTTCCACATCCGTTGTTCGGATGAAGCCGTACGATGAACGAGTGCACGAACGTTACCTGGCGACCGGAGAAAGTTTCGGGAAGGCCGGCGCCTATTCGATCCAGGGCGCAGGCGGCGACCTGATCGATTCCATTACTGGTGATTTCTCGACCGTGGTCGGCCTGCCGCTTCGGTTGGTCGCCCGGTTGCTGACGCAGGCCGGCATGTTTGTGCCGGTCGATCTTGAGGAACTGTACGCCACCAAGCCCTATGCCAACTGGGCTCGCTTCTTCGGCTAATTGCAAAGGGGGGAGGGTTTTCGTACAATGCCGCCCCATCATTCGTTGTCTTGCTTACGGAGGGAGTTATGAGCGTACGAAGCGTGACATCAGTGGCGCGGGTTGGTGTCGTGGTCACCTGTGTTGTCGTGGGTCTGCTGACGGTCGTCGGTCTCCAGCCGGTCCTGGCGATCGATGTGAAATTATCCGCGGAAGAGGCCCAGAAGGCCTTGGAAGCCGGGCGGGCGCCGATGGAGAAGGCTAACAGCCCGGAGGACGTCAAGAAAGTCCTTCAGCAAGCCTCTATGGTGACGCGGGTCGGAGCCGACCCGGAAAAAGATTCCTGCGGAGCCAGTGCCATCCTTCGGACCAAACGCTATCGGTTGGAAGCCTTTGGCCGGCAGGAAGCGGCCGAGTCCAAGAAGCGGAAAGAAGATGTGCGTATGCCGGCAGAGTTCATCAAGAAAGTCGTGGATATGCCCAATATGGAAGTTGAAGTTCAGCTCTGTGGCGATGACGAGTACTTTGCAGAGGGTGCCTTGATCGAGTTGCAACAGGGCTCCAAGAAGATCAAACCCATCGATATCGCCAAAGCCGAACGTGGCCGAAAGAACGAGGGAAGCGGGCCAGCCTACCGGTCGCGCTTTACCGCATTGTTTGCGTATGAAAAGTTTGATCCCCATGCGGTGTCCCTGTTTGTCGTGAATTTTCAGGACGGAAAAGAGGCGAGAATCGCCGCTGATTTTTCCAAGGTGAAGTAGCGAGACCTCCTCGATCCTGTCCCTGACAGCGATGCATGCTCGCTGTCAGGGGAGTTCCTCCGTAGCCGCTCCGTCAGGTGCCTGGTCTTGCCCTTGCATTTTCATCTCTGTCAGTTGGTAAACCGCTACAATAGCTGGAGCATTGAGGCGTTTGTCCCCAAAGGTGGGGGTGTGCCTGTCGCATTTAGCGACAGGAGGCTTGACCCTCCTAGGGCAAAGGGCTAGCGTTTGATTTCCAGTCAGCAGAGAAGGAGTGCCGTATGACCGAAGAGTGGGGCGCGATTCTCGTCGTCGATGACGATGCGGAAATGCGGGAGCTTGTCCATGATGTGCTGAAGGACCGCGGGCATCAGATCACGACGGCAGGGAGCGGACAAGAGGCTCTCAAGCTGTTGGCCGAGCAAGACCACGCTGTCGTGCTGACGGATTTGCGGATGAAAGGGATGCTGGGGACTGAGTTGCTGACGGAGATTAGGCGTCTGTATCCGGACATCGGGGTCATTCTCATGACCGCCTTTGGGGCGGTGGACACCGCGGTCGAGGCTATGAAGCGGGGCGCCAGCGACTACTTGACCAAGCCGGTGAAAAACGATGAGTTGGTTCGCGTAGTGGAACGGTCCACCCGCGAGGCGGCACTACGCCGTGAGGTGAAGAGGCTCCGGCGCGAGGTCCACAAGGAATACAGTTTTCATCAGATCATCGGCAAGAGCAAACCGATGCAGGAGGTATTTGACCTGATCCGGCGCGTAGCCGACAGTCCCACGAATGTGTTGATCACCGGCGAGAGTGGGACCGGTAAGGAATTGGTGGCCAAGGCCATTCACTACAATAGTGATCGCAAGGATGCGCCGTTTATCCCTGTCAACTGTGCCGCTATTCCGGAACAGCTGCTCGAAAGCGAACTGTTCGGCCATATGCGAGGCTCATTCACGGATGCCAAGATGGATAAGCGGGGCCTCTTTGAAGAGGCGCAGAAGGGGACGCTGTTCCTCGACGAGATCAGTGAGTTGCCACTGATGCTGCAGGCCAAGATCTTGCGCGCAATCCAGGAGAAAGAGATTCGTCGCGTGGGAGCGAACAAGCCGCTTGCCGTCGATGTCCGCATCATTGCGGCGACGAATCTCAACCTGACGGAGGAGGTTAAGACGAAACGCTTCCGGGAGGACCTGTACTACCGGCTCAATGTGATCGAACTGCGCCTGCCCCCCTTGCGTGAGCGCCGCGAAGATATTCCGCTGCTCGTGGATTCGTTCATGAAGAAGTGCGGGGAGTCTCGCGGAAAACAGATACAGGTCGTGAGCGAGTCTGCCCTGGCGATGTTGGTGGATTATGCCTGGCCGGGCAATGTGCGTGAATTGGAAAATGTGATCGAGCGGGCCGTCACGCTCAGCCGGAGCGAAAAGATTGTCCCGGACGATCTCCCGATGACGATTCAGGGCGCCCGCGGCGACCGGCGCCTCCTCGATGAGGCGGCTGACCGGACCCTCCCGCTGGACCAAGTGGAAAAAGAATACATTCTCAAGATCCTCGAAAAGACCGGTGGCAATAAGTACCAGGCGGCCCAGGTGCTCGGGATCGATCGCAAGACGCTCTATCGCAAACTGGGCGAGATCGAAGGGAAGACGCCAGCGTGAGCCCGGAGTCGTTTGATAGCGAGCAACAGTTTCGTCTCATTGTGGAGGCCGCTCCCAATGGCATGCTACTCATTGATGAGCGTGGAACGATGGTGATGGTGAATGCCTCCGCACTCCACCAATTCGGCTACGAGCGGGAGGAGTTGCTCGGCCAGCCGGTCGAGATGCTCATTCCCGGACCGTCTCGATCTGAACACCTACAGCACCGTGCCGGGTTCATGCAGGCTCCCCAGGCACGATCGATGGGGGGCGGGCGCGAGTTGTTTGCCTTGCGGAAGGACGGGAGCGAGTTTGCGGTGGAAATCGGACTCACGCCTATTCAGACGGCCAAGGGGATGGGGGTGGTCGCGTCGGTCGTGGATATTTCAGAGCGCAAACGTCTGGAGATGCAACTCCGACGGGCTGAGCGGCTGGCGGAGTTGGGCACATTGGCTTCCGGTATGGCGCATGAAATCGGTACGCCGATGAACGTGATCCTCGGGCGTGCGGAATACCTCCTCCAACGCGCAGCCGATGAAGGGATGAAGAAGGGCCTGGCCACCATCATCACGCAGGTCGAGCGAATCACCAAGGTGATGAACCAACTCCTGGCCTTTGCCCGGCGGAGGACGCCGGAGCGGCGGGCCGTCGATCTCGCGAAGATCGTGGATGATAGCCTGGAGATGTTCCAGGAGCGGATCGCCCAAAGCCACATCACGGTTGACAAGACGATTGAATCGGCACTGCCTCCTGTCCATGCGGATCAGGACCAGCTCATCCAAGTGCTCATCAATCTCGTGATGAACAGTTTCCATGCCATGCCGGAAGGGGGTCGGCTCGGACTGAGCCTCGCGCGTGAGGGCAGCCACGTGCGGCTTGAGGTCGCCGATACCGGCCATGGCATGCCGGAGGAGATCCGCGCAAAAGTCTTCGACCCTTTCTTCACCACCAAAGAGTTTGGAAAGGGGACCGGCCTGGGTCTCACGGTCGTGAAA
>JANOMG010000101.1:0-10601 GCA_031420175.1 Nitrospira sp. | reverse complement strand
CCCATCACGCCGACGATCGACGCAATGTTGACGATACGACCATACCGCTGCTTGGTCATCGGGAGCAAGACCGCCTTGATACAATTGAACGTCCCGGTCAAATTGACTTGCAGCACCAGGTTCCAGTCTTCTTCCTTCATCCGCAACAACAAGCCGTCACGCGTGATCCCGGCATTGTTCACCAGGATGTCGACCTTCCCCCATTCCTTGATCACCTGGTCGACCATGGCTTTGGTGTCGGTGCCGTCCGCCACGTTGACTTTGACGTTTAGCGCCTTGCGCCCCAACTGCTCCACCGCCGCCACCGTATCTTTCGACCGGCTCGGGTCGAGGTCGGCAACCACAATATCGGCCCCGGCTTGCGCCAACGCTTCTGCGATCGCCCGGCCGATTCCTTGCGCCGCCCCTGTGACAATTGCAACCTTACCTTGTAGTGACATCCACTCGCTCCTCACATTCCTTCACGCGCAAAACGCAGCGCGGGTCGCCTCGAGCGACTTCGGGTCATTGACATTCAGGGTCACTGCGTCCGGCACAATTCGTTTAATCAAGCCACTCAACACCGTTCCAGGCCCAACCTCGACGAACGTCGTCACACCCATCGCGGCCATCGCCTTCACTGAATCTTCCCAGAGCACTGACGAAGGAAGTTGTCGTACCAATGAGGCCTGAATATCACCGGCTTTGGTGATCGGCCTGGCTTCCGCATTATTGACCAACGGCATCTTGAGATCGGACCATCTGATCGCCGCAAGCTCTCCAGCGAGCCGATCAGCCGCTGTCTGCATCAGCGGCGTATGCACAGGCACACTGACGGGAAGGGGAATCGCCTTCTTACAGCCCTTGGCCTTTGCCAATTCAATAGCCCGTTCTACCGCGGCCTTTTCTCCAGCAATGACCACCTGGCCAGGCGAATTGAAATTCGCCGCAGCCACGACGCCGACAGCGGAGGCTTCCCGACAGACCTCTTTCACCACGTCTGCGGCGAGACCGAGCAATGCGGCGACGAGCCCTGTCCCTGGCGGCACCGCTTCGAACATATACCGACCTCGCTTCTGCACGATCCCCACCGCCTCACGATAGGTCATTCCCCCGGCGGCGACAAGAGCTGAATATTCACCTAAGCTATGTCCGGCCACTGCCATCGGCGTCAGACCCAACGACTTAAACGCATGAAGCGCAGCTATGCTGCTCACCAATAAAGCCGGCTGAGTATATTCCGTGAGATTCAATCGTTCGAGTGGTCCCTCAAAACATAATGCGGCAATATCATATCCCAGCACCGATGAGGCCTCATCATAAAGGTCTCTAATGTCCGGATAGGCCTCGGCCAAGGCCTTCCCCATCCCGACAGACTGGGACCCCTGCCCCGGGAAAACCAACCCGATACTGGATGCACTTCTTGATTGGAGAGTCGTCATACTACTGGCGTGATGGCACGGGGTTACCGGTTACGTTCATCATTATCATCATCGACGCTGGAGCAAGCGCACTGCACCCTCTCCGTGAGCTAGATATCGTCGAATTTCCCTTGAATGTCAACGGGAAAAGTTCTTCGGATCGGTCAGTCCATCGCTGTTGACGATCAGCTATTCCTTTGAGCTGAACGCTGATGGCTGATCGCCTCTTCTGCTACCATCGAATGAGTGCCGATGCCCAGGTAAGCCCAGCCCCGAAGGCCCCTAACATCACAAGACTTCCCTCTTTGATTCGCCCCTGGCGCACCGCTTCATCCAAGGCGATGGGAATCGAAGCGGCCGAGGTATTTCCATACCGATCGAGATTCAACATCACTTTTTCAGGCGGGAGCCCGAGACGACTGGCCACGGCCTTCAGAATTCGTATATTGGCCTGATGCGGGACATAGAGGTCGAGGTCTTCCACTCGGAGATTATTCGTGGCCAAGGTCTCACGCGCGACTTCTTCCAAGGTTCGAACCGCCACCTTAAACGTCTCGTTCCCCTTCATCTTGATGTACTGCATCCGTTCTGCCACGACCGTTTCAGAAGGCGGCATACGTGACCCGCCCCCCGGCACTGCAATCAAATCGCAGAGGCTGCCATCGGAACGAAGATGCGTGGATAGGATACCACGGTCATTCTCGCTGGCGCTGATGACGGCCGCTCCAGCCCCATCGCCAAACAAGATACAGGTATTGCGATCGGTCCAGTCGGTAATGGCCGACATCACTTCCGACCCGATGATCAACACGTGGCGCATGCCAGACTTCACATAGGCATCCGCCACCGATAACGCATAGACGAAGCCGCAACAAGCGGCCGACAGATCGCAGGCCGCCGCACGCGTGGCCCCCAGCCGATGTTGAATCAGACAGGCGGTCGCAGGAAGGGGATAGTCACCGGTGCAGGTGGCCAACAGGATCATATCGAGATCGACCGCACACACTCCCGCGGCAGCCAACGCCCGCTCCGCCGCTTTCACCGCCAGATCAGAGCAGGCCTCACCGGGACCGGCCACATGCCGCTCGCGAATACCCGTCCGTTCGACAATCCAGTCGTCTGAGGTGGCCACCATCCGTTCAAGATCGACATTGGTCAGCACCTTAGCTGGCACGTACGACCCGGTCCCTGCAATGCGGGCCCTCATACCGGCGTATCCTCGGTTGGCTTGGGTTGCATGAGGCTCTCTTCAATATCGCGTTGAATCAGCGCATCGACACGACTCTCGGCCAATCCCTTCGCCCGACGGATGGCATTCTTAATCGCTTTGGCAGACGAACGGCCATGGCAAATCATCGTAATGCCGTTGACACCCAGAAGCGGCGCCCCACCGAATTCGGCATAGTCGATTTTCTTCTTTAAATTCAGCAGTGGCTTGGCAATGAGCGGATAGGCCAAACGCCCGAAAAAGGACCCTGCAATTTCCTTGAGCAACAATTTCTTGATCGTATCGGCCACGCCTTCGGAAATCTTCAGTGCGACGTTCCCGATGAAACCATCACAGACCACCACGTCCGCGCTCCCGCTGTACACATCACGGCCCTCGACATTACCGATAAAGTTGAGTGAGCTGGCCTTGAGGAGCTTGAACGCTTCCTTCGTCACTTCGTTCCCCTTGCTGTCCTCTTCCCCGATACTTAACAACCCGACACGTGGATTAGGTTTCCCGAAAAGATGCTTGCCGTATTCATTCCCCATGATGGCGAATTGCGCCAAATGCTGGGCACTACAGTCCACATTGGCCCCAACATCCAACATAATGGCCATGCCAGTCAGCGTGGGCAGGCAGGTTGCGATCGCCGGACGCTCGACACCCTTTGTCAGCCCGAGCACAAAAAACGAGGCCACCATGCTGGCGCCGGTGTTCCCGGGACTCACCACGGCGCTCGCCTCACCGCTCTTGACCAACTCAGTCGCAATCCAGATAGAGGAATTCCGTTTCTTGCGGGCGACGGTGGCAGGCGACTCATGCATCTCGACGACTTGTGAGGCATGCCGAATAGACAGACGGGAATCCGTACAGCCCAGACGGCGACATTCGGCAGTGAGAATAGCCTCATCGCCGACGAGCAGGACCTCGACATCACATTCCTGGGCAGCCTGGAGGGCCCCCTCAATAGCCGGGGCCGGCCCATGGTCGCCGCCCATAGCATCAAGCGCAATCTTCATAGCAGCCAGGTACTCATTGAAGGATCACGTGTCAGGTGGTCACGGAAGAAAAAGGACGGTCACCATGCTATATGCGGCAGGAAGTGTAGAGCAGTGAAATGATTGACGCAACAGACAAACGGACATCATTCTGATGTAGTCCATAGAGCCATCGTGCTCTGCAGGCACGAGCGAGTACTCTGGTTCCACGTACTCCGTTGCGTACGTGGAACCAGAGCCTACTAGGACTCTTCGACTTGGATGACCGCCTTACCCTTATACGTTCCGCAATTCAGACAGGTGTAATGCGGGAGCTTGATCTCATGACACTGCGGACAGACGGACATGCCCGGCGGGGTCATGCGCAGTTTTTGGGTACGCCTCGTGTCGCGTCGTTCCCGTGAATGTTTATGTTTCGGATTTGGCATGGCAACTCCTTCTCACTCTCGATAGCAGGCGGTCACGCTAGGATGCTGATGATCCGCCGGTCTTGCGTTTCATGCCTTGGACCACCCGAAATGTCGGGATCGGTGGCTCCGCGGCACATTGACAGGGCCCCTCATTCAAATTTTTCCCACATCGTGCGCAAAGCCCCAAACACTCGTCGCTGCAGATGGGCTGCATCGGCGCGGCCAGGATTACATGTTCACGCAGCATGGGAGCCAATTCAAGAAAGTTACCCTGATATTGATACTGGTCATCCAGGTCCTCTTCTTCTTCAGCCGCCACAACCTCTTCGCGCGCCTTTCGAGGGTCGACCCGCTTCGGGTGGCGCGGTGGAGACTTCGGCTCAGGGATGAAGGCCGCTCTCACCGAAAAAGCCAGAAGGTCCTCGTATTTCTTCAAACACCGCACACATTCACGGATGATCGTACCTTCAAGCACACCGGTCACGGCGACGAGCCCTTCGACGTTGGTCAGATCTAGACTCACCGCAAGCGGACCACGAGCGATCGCATCATCCTCAGCCAGACCAAGCTCTTCAGCCGTGACCTCGCCGACGAGCGAAAGCCCATCTGCCGAAATGCTAGCCAGCGGCGGCGTCAATAGATCCATCGTGGCCCCTACCTGCATTCCCATCCCCAACGTCAATGGTTACGTTATCGCTCTTCCGCAAAGCTGATCAGCGCGATATGCCGAGCCCGCTTGACGGCGGCCGTCAATTCGCGTTGGTGCCTCATGCAGTTACCGGAAATACGCCGAGGGACGATCCGGCCCCGTTCCGTCAGGAAGTTCCTCAACAGCCCTACGTCTTTGAAATCGATCGCGCCTTTTTCAATGCAAAACCGACAAGGCCGGCGACGCTGAAAAAACCGTCCGCCACCACCGCCTCCGTCCCGATCTCCGCCCTGTTCACGCTCCATAACCGTCTCCCTTTTTGTTAGACGTGCTCTTCGGGTTCATACCCGGCATCATCGTGCGCTGGTGGCTCAACCCCGCCGCCGCCATCCTGGCGTTTCGGCATAAACGTTACCGTTTGGGCCACGACCTCGTGCTTGCTGCGCTTTTGGCCGTCTTCCGTTTCCCATCGGCGCTGCTGTAGCCGCCCGTCGACGATGACCCCGCTCCCCTTGCTGAGATACTGGCCGCAATGTTCCGCCTGCTTGCCAAAGACAACAATGTCAACGAAGCAGACTTCCTCTTTTAATTCTTCGCCCTGCTTGTATCGCCGACTGACCGCAAGGCCCAAACTGGCCACCGGCGTCCCGTTCGGCGTATACCGCAACTCGGGGTTCCTCGTGAGATTCCCGATCAGAATGACTTTATTAAACCCGGCCACCGGCAAACTCCTCCGATGACGTCTCGAGTGGCCGTGGCGGCACGAGTTCTTTTTTGAGATGGACGGTCAAGAACTTGAGGATGGGGTCTTCCAGCCGGTAGGACCGCTCCAATTCACCAACTGTGATGTTGGGCGCCCGAAAGTAGAAGTATGCGTAGGTGCCCTTGCGCTCACGCTTCACCTCATAGGCGAGCTTCTTCTTGCCCCAGTTTTCTGATTTGATAAACTGCGCACCGGTCTTTTCTGCGATTGCCTTCATCTTCTCAATGAGGGCAGCCGTCTCTTCGTCGGTAAGAGACGTACGAATAATAAACAGAGACTCGTAGAGCTCCATGCAGCAATCCTCCTGGACAAAGGCCCCCGAACTGGTCGGGAGCAAGGTGTAGGTACGCTGGATTCAGCCAGCGCGAAGGGGTGAAGCTAACATAGCCTTGAAGAAACTGTCAAATGAAAGGGGAGGCCCTGCGTGAATCTTCACTCTGGCCCGACAGCACTTCGACCCCGGGAGTCCTCGGTACTGGCGGCAAAAAATCAGCCTGCCGACGCCCCTTCATCTCCTGCCGGCTTCTCGCGGACATTGAACTGATTCATGGCCACGGCTATTCCCCTGTGGATCAAACATTCCAGCGCATCGACGACGCGATCAAGACAGGGATTCAACACCTCGAGGTCTTCTCTCGTGAACGCCTGCAGCACATAGTCCGCCGAATTCTGGCACGGTGCCGGACGTCCGATTCCGATTTTTATTCGTATAAACTGAGATGTTCCGACCGCCTCGATAACCGACCTGATGCCGTTATGTCCTCCGTGACCGCCCTCTTGCTTGATTCGGAGACGCCCCATCTCAAGGTCAAGATCGTCGTGGAGAAGGATCAGATCTGCGGTTGTTAATGAATACTCGCGGAGGAGGCCTTTGAGCGGAGGACCGGTAATGTTCATCCAGTCGAGCGTGCCGGCAAGTTCGAGGAGTTCCGACCCGAGTCGACCAGATCCTCGCTGCGCGATCCCGCACCTGGCGAGACGGATGGACCATCGAGCGGCGGCCCGCTCGATGGTCAACATGCCGATATTGTGACGAGTCTGAGCATAGGCCGCACCAGGGTTGCCCAGCCCAACGATGAGACGCACCGTTACTTCTTCTTTTCGGCTTCTTTCTTCTCAGCTTTTGGTGCCGCAGCACCTTTCTTCTCACTGCCCTTGGCATCAGCCGCCGCTGCACCGGCCTTCCCTGCTTCACCACCTTCAGCACCTTCAACTTTGCCCTTGCCTGCCACTTCAGGCTCTTTCCCGCCCTCAGTCCCGGCTACGCCACTCGCAAGGAGCGATTCCAGCTTGGCTTCCGTCATCGGCGCCGCCACACTCACAACCATCTGCTCAGGATCATCGAGAAATTTGATCCCTTCGCGCACAGCCACGTCTTTCAGGTAGAGACCTTGCGAAATATTAAGCCCCGACACATCGACTCCGATGAAGTCCGGCAAGGCTGCAGGCAAACACTCAATATGCAGCTCGCGCATATTGTGGTGAAGAATGCCGCCCTCCTTGACACCGGCAGGCACTCCACCGGTCAAATGCAGAGGTACCTTCACGCGAATCGGCTTGCTCATCGAGATCTCGAACAGATCCGCATGGAGCACATTCCCTTCGACCGGATCGACCTGGAAATCGCGCAAGAGTGCGGTCCGAGTCGGGGTCGACTTCGCACCAGTTAGCGTGAGCGATACGAGCGCGGTTCCTCCCGCCTGTGCTTTCAAAATCTTGACCAAGCTATCAGGCTCAATCGTCAAGAGCAGACATTCGCCCTGCCCATACAGCACACCAGGGATCTTGCCCTCTCGCCGAAGCTGGCGCGCCGCACCTTTCCCCGTTTTCTCTCTCACTGTGACTGCAAGTTCGAATTTCATGATATACCTCCGTCCCCTTCTCGCTGGTCTTCAGATGCCTCGGTCTCGAGTTAGGAAAACAATGAACTCACCGACTCATCTTCATGGATACGCCGAATCGCCTCACCTAACAGTGGTGCGACCGATAATTGATGCAACTTCGGGCAGATCTGATCTTTGCCCCGTAACGGAATCGAATTGGTCACGATCACCTGCCTCAAGCAGGACTGCTGAATCCGGTCCAACGCCGACCCGGTAAGCACCGCATGAGTACAAGCCGTCCACACTTCACGAGCCCCTTTATCGAGACAGGCCTGAGCGCCCTTCACAATAGTGCCGGCCGTATCAATCATGTCATCCAGCAAGAGCGCACTCTTGCCTGCGACGTCGCCGATGATGTTCATAATCTGCGTCTGGTTAGGTCCTTCACGCCGCTTATCGATAATCGCCAAGTTCGCTTGGAGCCGCTTCGCAAACGCGCGAGCCCGCTCCACGCCACCGGCATCCGGAGAAACCACCACCAGATCATTTACTTTTTGTTTCGTAATGTAATCTAACAATACGGGGAGTGCATAGAGATGGTCCACTGGTATATTGAAGAATCCCTGGATCTGCCCTGCATGAAGGTCCATCGTAAGGACGCGGTCGGTACCGGCCGTACTGATAAGGTCGGCCACGAGTTTCGCTGAAATCGGCACACGTGGCTGATCCTTACGATCCTGACGGGCATAACCAAAGTACGGGATGACCGCAGTGATGCGATTTGCGGAAGACCGTTTGAGCGCATCAATAATAATCAACAGCTCCATGAGGGAATCATTGACCGGCTGACAACTGGACTGCACGACGAAGACGTCGGCTCCGCGGACGTTTTCCTCAATCTTGACACGAATTTCGCCATCACTGAATGACGCAACCGTGGCCTCACCGAGCTTTGTCCCAAGGTAGGCACAAATCTCATGGGCCAAGGCCGGATTCGCATTACCAGAGAATATCTTTAGCTCTCTGCTCATCGATTTCCCTGATGATCCTTTGAATGCGATTGCTAAGAGCCTGATTTCGCAAGTGGTTCGTCTCGACGGCTGGCGTCGGTTGGCGTAGTGAAAACCTGCCTACCTCTGTTCGCTGCGCGCTGTTGAGGAAGCCAACTAAGGGGTCAGAATGTAACGGAATGTAAGGATGGTTGTCAACCAAGGCCTATCGCGGGAGTTCTTCTTGCACGAGGAGTGCGCCTGAACAGGTAGGGACGACGAACACCGTCATCAGCTGCTCACTTGCCAACTTAGCCTGGGCCAGGCGCGCACGCGTCTCATCCGTGAAGACCCCGAACACCATCGCCCCGCTTCCGGATAGCAGCGCGATCTCAGCGCCTTGAACCTGCAAACTCTGCTTGATCTCCCGAAGCTTTCCATGCGCGGCAAAGACTGGCGCCTCGAAATCATTCTCTGCCGCGGCAATGAGTTGAGTCCAACTCACCCGTAATTGCCGGTCGAGTTCGCACTGGACTGGTGACAGCGGCGTCACACCAGTCCTGGTAGCAGCCAACTCCTGGTACGCCCACTTGGTATTGACTCCAAACCCCGGGTTCACAAGCACGATCCAGCGCGCCCCCTCAATAACGACTGGCCGAACCGATTCCCCTCGACCCGCCACAAATGCAGAGGGAGCAAAGAGAAAGAACGGCACATCGCTCCCCAGCGATTGCCCGACAGCAGCCATTTCAAACGGAGACCATCCCAGCCGCAACAAGCGGTTCAATCCTATGATGGTCGCTGCGGCATCGCTACTCCCTCCACCAAGGCCCGCTCCCATCGGAATGCGCTTCCGAAGTTCAATATCGAGACCGATCGACGCCTGGGCTCGCTCCACCACCGCGGCGGCTGCGCGATACACGAGGTTGCTCTGGTCAGCAGCCACCAGACCGGTGTCACAGCTCAGGTGGATGCCCTGTTGGCCCGGACACAGCCTGATCCACACCTCGTCTTCGAGGGCGACCGTCTGCATGATCGACCAGAGATTGTGGAACCCGTCTGGACGGCGGTCGAGGATGCGGAGGATGAGATTGATTTTGGCCGGAGCAAAAACGGTGATCTCGGATGGACTCGGCTGCAGATTAATCACGACCGCCCTTGATCGCATACTTCTCTAGTCGATAGCGGAACGATCGCGTGTTGAGCTTGAGGAGCCGTGCAGCCTTTTTCTTGACCCACTTGGTCCGTTCGAGCGCCTGCAACAATAAATCCTTTTCAATGCCGTTGATCAGCCCTTCCAAATCCACACCATCTTCTGGCAAATCCGTAGGCACACCATGCTGCTGAGGGGTCACAACACGATGGAGCCAGCCGCGAATATCCTCATCCGATACAGGCGCACCGACGGAAAAGGCGACAACACGCTCGATCAAGTTTTCAAGCTCGCGCACATTGCCGCGCCACTCATGGCCCAACAGCACATGCATCGCCTCCGACGTCAAGACAGGAGCCGGCTTCCCGCTTTCCTGAGAAAACTTTTCTAGAAAATGTTTCACCAGAAGCGGAATATCTCCGGTGCGAAGCCGCAACGGCGGGAGCCGGATCGGGATGACATCTAAACGGTAGTACAAGTCTTCACGAAATGAGCCGTCGGCCACCGCTTTCTCAAGATCTTTATTGGTTGCGGCCACAATGCGCACGTCCACCTTCACATCCTGTGTGCCGCCCACACGCCGGAACTCTCTTTCCTGAATGACGCGCAGCAGTTTGACTTGAATTGTTGGGGTCGTATCGCCGATTTCATCCAAAAAGATCGTGCCGCCGTTGGCAACCTCGAACAACCCCGCCTTATTGGCCATCGCACCGGTAAAGGACCCCTTCATGTGTCCAAATAGTTCGCTTTCGAGCAACGTCTCTGGCACGGCGCTGCAATTCACCGCCACAAACGGCATCGGGCTCCGGGCACTGTTGTAATGAATTGCGCGTGCCACCAATTCTTTGCCTGTTCCGCTTTCCCCGCAAATCAGCACATTACTCTTGGCGTCTGCGACCTTGCGCACCACATCGAACACCTTCTGCATGCTCTCACTCTGGCCGACGATCTGCGCAAACGACGATTGGCTCGCCATTTCGCGCTTCAAGAGAATATTTTCCGTCGAGAGTCGCCGCTTCTCCAGAGCGTTGCGGATGATCAACTGCACTTCATCGACCTGGAAGGGCTTGGTCAGGTAGTCATACGCGCCCTGTTTCATCGCATCGACCGCCGAGTCCGCAGTCGCGAACGCCGTAATGACGAGGACCACGGTTTCAGGAGAAGAAGACTTCACCGCCTTCAGGACCGCCATGCCATCGGCTTTCG
>JANOMG010000100.1:0-2102 GCA_031420175.1 Nitrospira sp. | reverse complement strand
AAGCCGCCAGGAATTAACCCGATGCCGAACGCCGCCACCGCCACGCCCGCACCTTGGAGTCCAGCTGCTACCTCGCCGTGCACCTGGCTCCCCGCGCTTGTCCCTTCCCGCCAGGAGAAGGGACAAGCCCCGGGCCGCAACGTCATGAAGGAGACCACGATGCCAGGTATCGACACCCGACCGCACCATATTCTGACATTCGATCTGGAGGAGCATTTCCAGGCGTCGCGGTTCGACTCGCCTATGCGCCGTCGAAATTGGACATCGTTTCAGAGTCGGGCTCAGGCGAGTGTTGAGCGAATACTGGAACTGTTGGCGCTCCACTCAACGAGGGCCACATTCTTTTCCCTCGGGTGGCTGGCTGAACAGCATCCCGGAATCATTCGTGCGGTCTCGGGCGCCGGCCACGAGATCGCCTGTCTCGGCTATGGGCATGAGTTGGTCGCCGCACAAACTCCACAGTTATTCCGTGAGGACATTCGTCGGGCCAAAGGCATCCTGGAGGATGTCACCGGATCCGAGGTCGTCGGATTTCGCGCGCCGAGCCTGAGTATTACCGCACATACGCCGTGGGCTCTGCCGATCGTGGCCAAGGAAGGATTTCTCTATGACAGCAGCGTACTTCCTATTTTGCACGATCTGTCAGGAATTCCCGGCTCGAACGAATGGATTCATCGGTTGTCGTGGGATGGACAGGGTCTCTGGGAAATCCCGCCCTCGACGATGAACGTCGGAGGATTTCGGATGGCCATAGGCGGTGGCGGATACCTCAGAGCTTTCAGCTATCCGGTATTGAAATCCCTTCTCTCTCGAATCGAAGCGCTCGAAGAACCGATCGTCGTCTACATGCGGTCCTGGGAGATCGATGCCGCGCAACCACGCATGCGGGACACCGTTCTCTCAGAATTCCGTCACTACTTCAATCTGGACAAGACAGCCGGCCGGCTTAATCAGCTGCTCACAGATTTTCAGTTTGGGCCGGTCTGCGAAGTCGTGCTCGCGATTCGCGACCAGGTCCGGAGCGCTTCCGTAGGCGCGGTACTCAATTCAGACCCACGTGATTCCCAACAGGAGTCGCCGCTACTCACGACCGTCTAAACAAGGAGGGGTTTATGCAGTGTGCCCGCTGTGCCGGCTTGAGCGTGCCTGAGATCATCTGCGAGGGGGGAACCAGGGTTTTGGCTCTTCGTTGCCTCCACTGCGGGGACGTCATCGACCGTGTGATCGCCCTGAACCGCCAACGCCGCCGGCTTCCCCACCCAAGCCGAGCCCGCACGCCCATCTACGAAAGCGACCGGTGGAAGAAGGATCGCCCCACGATGGTGTAGCATGAAACCGATCAGAGTGTTGATCGTGGACGATCACGAAGTCGTGCGAGTGGGATTACAGACCCTGCTCGGTCATCATGACAGCATCAAGGTTGTCGGCGAAGCGGCGACTGTCACGGATGCTGTAGTTGAGTCCTGCCGCCTTAAACCGGATGTGGTCTTGATGGATGTCCGATTGTCTGGCGGTAGTGGAGTGGAGGCATGCCGAGCCATCAGGGATTCCTGTCCCGCCACACGGGTGCTCTTTCTCTCCTCCTTTGAAGACAATGAGGCGGTACTCGCCGCGGTCGTTGGAGGGGCGTCGGGCTATCTATTGAAACAAGTGAACGCCGAGGGGTTGCTGCGAGCCATTCATGCCGTAGCGCTGGGACAGTCGATCCTCGATCCTGCCATTACGCAGCCTCTCCTGACCCGCATGCAGTTGCAGAAAGAAGTGGCATCCGGGCCCCAGCGGGCAACCCTCTCCTCCCAGCAGCAGCGTGTCCTCGCGCTCGTGGCCGAGGGGAAAACAAACAAGGAGATCGGCGTATCGCTTGAACTGAGCGATAAGACCGTGAAGCACTATATCCGGCTCATCTTTCAGAAGATGAAAGTGGCCCGACGCGCTCAAGCTGCGGCCTTTTTCATCCGCGATTCCCTCTCAGGGCAGCGATCAGCGGGCAGCCATAAGGATCAGTGAAATCTCGGTACCCGGCCGCGATCGGTCTGTTCACATTCCCCACGCTATTGGCATTCCACGAAGCGTCTGCTCTCTCTGTCAGGATGCTGAAAAAG
>JANOMG010000099.1:0-2522 GCA_031420175.1 Nitrospira sp. | reverse complement strand
CCGTGTTTCATGACATCGTCCACCACGTTTTGTCCGCAGGTCTTGGGCAGGAATTCGTGGACCAATATCCATTGATAGTGCCAGCGCACCAGCCGCTGCGCCTCTTGAAACACCGCGTTCGGCGAAGTCAGGCCGGTCGTGGCGCGCACATGATCGACGCACTTATTGTGAAACATCAGGAACGCCATATGCAACTGCGACAGTACCAGGTTCTCGTCGCTGCGCACGTCGCCGATCAACGCCGTCCCCTGATTGTTGCGCGGCAAATCCATGCGCTGCACGCCGCCGCGCGATTGCGCGGCTGAACCCGGTATGGGTTCGACCAGCAGTTTCACCGGGTCAGTTGCGTCATAGAGGTGCGGGTTATTGTTCGGGCCCTGACCGTAGATGTTGTCCAGCGCCAGCGTGGGTGTGCGAAAGTTCTGAATCGCCTCGGGATCGACTTGCTGCTCGAGACTTGAAGTCGTGTCAAGCGTAATGTCGTGGTCGACAAACTGACCGAGAAACGTCATGCCGGCAGTCATGGTCTGGTTGTTGGGGTTGTTCACGTTCAACGCCTGGTCGATAATCAAATCCCTCGGGGTGGCGGCTTCGCTATCTTGCGCGTCGATGATGCCGCCCTTTTCGCCGATTTTTAGCAGTGCGGCCCTGATGGTAGGCGTATCCGCGGCAAACGGAGGAAGCGTGGGAAACATGCGGCCAAAACGGCCTTGCTCGAAATAACGTGAATTGGGCGGATTTTCGCCGCGCAGCATTGCGCCGTGCTTGCTCATCTTGCTCATGTCAGGTTCTCCTAAAAGAATAAGTTAAAATTCTTGTTGGTCTGTATCACTCTTGTTCAAAACAGCTTATGACGTTGTACTTGAAATTTGAAACCGCCACTTCATTTAGTAGCAGCTCTTTATCATGACTTCGTATTCGGATCCGCGTACCGCTACCTCCTTTCCATGATTCACCCGATTCGCTGGGCCGCACCTGAGTCCAGCAGCAGCTATTCAGTGCTAGGCCCTCTCTTGTGCGATTTCATATTTGGCAAATGCAAGCTAGATGCCAGTAGAGGACAGGGACGTCGAATCATTGGATGGCATCCTTATTCTCAATGCTTTCAGCGTTGTACGTATTGCTGAGTAAGAATACACGCGTTACGCACATCTCCTGAGCCCAGACGTATGTATCGAAAGAGATTCATGAAGTGAATCAAATCTGATACCAAGAAAAAGGCTCAGTTAGTTCGTGGCCTGACTGCTGACTTCATTTGGGATGGTCGTGTCGGGAGGTGGGACACCGGAAACAGGTGGTAGTACGGCACATCTCCATTTTGTGGTCGGTTTCAAACCGTGGCCATCACCATGGATCTCAGGCGATGGGATTTGGGGAATTATGGTGAGAAGGTGACACGTGTGCCCGTCATTGAGCGGAGCCAGGAAGCGAAGTGATTATATTTAACCGGTTCATTTTCTACCCCGGAGCCAGCGAAAATCATCTTCGCCAGAGGGCGGCCAGACAGTTCCTCCCCTGCGCGCATCGAGCGACCGTCATCCATCTAATTGATCCTTCCAAGCTTGCTCGTTTCACTTTCTCAGGAATGGCACCCGTGTTGGTCCCCCTGCGGCCGTCGAGTGAGCACATTCCGATCGTGCGCGCTCCGGGAGCAAGGGATCAGCACGGGTGTCATTCCTCCCCCATCATCTGCGAGCAAGGAAGGCGACCACATCTGCCCTCATCCCCTTCGCATTCAGCATAAATTTCCAAACCCTTCTTTCCATCTACTTCTGCAGGTCGGTTATCCGTACGTGCGCGCGTTGCGCGAGCACTGGGATAATCGACCCTCCCTCACCCTCTCCTCATCCACGCGAACACCTTCATCAACAGATTCTTCGTCCGTGGCGTGAAATGTGCCTTGCGCCACAGATTGACCACCTTCTTGTTGACTTCAGCATGAGTCGGATAGGGATGGATCGTACCGGCGATCGTCTTCGCTCCGGCACCGGCTTTCATCGCAACTGAGAACTCGCCGATCATGTCGCCGGCGTGGGCCGCCACAATCGTCGCGCCCAGGATCTTGTCGGAGCCTTTCTGGATATGCACTCGCGCAAACCCTTCGTCTTCGCCGTCGAGGATCGCGCGATCGACTTCGTCGAGCTTGTAGGTGTAGGTTTCGACCTCGATGCCTTTCTCCTTCGCATCCTTCTCATACATCCCGACATGCGCGACTTCCGGCTCCGTGAAGGTACACCAGGGCATGATCAGGGATTCGACGCTGGCATAGCCTATGCCGAAAGGATGAGGAAACAGCGCGTTCTGAATGACGATCTGCGCCATGGCATCGGCGGCATGGGTAAATTTGTAGCGCGAGCAAATGTCGCCCGCCGCAAAGATCTTGGAATTCGTCGTCTGCAGCCGCTCGTTCACCTTAATCCCATGCTTGTCGTGTTCGACCGCGACCGTTTCCAATCCGATGCCCTCGACATTCGGGGTGCGGCCGACACCGACCAGAATCTCGTCGACCGTCACATCGTACT
>JANOMG010000098.1:0-11035 GCA_031420175.1 Nitrospira sp. | reverse complement strand
AGCGTGGTCGATTTTCCGGAACCGGTGGCTCCGACTACCAGCACCAACCCGCGCTTCGTCATGGCGATGTCTTTTACAATCGGAGGCAAGCCTAGCTGATCAACGGTCTGGATCTCGGCTTTGATATGCCGGAAGACCAAGCCGACGTTCCCTCGCTGCCGAAAAACATTGACACGGAAACGGCCGAGTTCTTTGTAGTAGAGGGCCAGATTCATTTCCATCTTTTCCTCGAATTCTCCGCGCTGCTGACCGCGCATCAGCGCCAGCGCGAGGGCTTCGAGTTGTTCGTTGGTAAACGGCGGCGCGTCGGTTTGTTGTGTCGAGCCGTGGACACGGTAGGCGGGAGCCGAGTCCACGGTCAGGTACAGGTCTGACGCTTCTTGATCAACCATGACTTTTAAGAGACTGCGAACATCCATCGCTACCCCCGGTTATTCCTGTGTGATGTCTTAGGCTGCGCCGCCCATGGCGGATCCAAACAGATTGGGATTCATGCTGCGCGATTGGGCTTCAGCCTTATTAACGACTCCACGGGCGACTAAATCCAACAGCGCCATGTCCATTGTCTGCATACCGTCTTTCTGGCTGGCTTGCATAATTCCTGGAATCTGGTGCAACTTGCCCTCTCTGATGAGATTCCGGACCGCGGTCGTAGCGACCATGATTTCGAGGGCGGCGACACGCCCGCCTGATTTTTTCTTCAGTAAGGTCTGCGTGATGACCGCTTCTAACGCTTCGGCGACTTGGGTGCGAATCTGAGACTGTTGATTCGGGGGAAAGGCGTCGATGATACGGTCGATGGTTTTTGGCGCGCTGGAAGTATGGAGTGTGCCAAAGACCAAGTGGCCTGTTTCCGCAGCAGTCAACGCGAGCTGGATAGTTTCCAGGTCTCGCATTTCACCCACGAGGATGATGTCCGGGTCTTCGCGGAGCGCGGACTTCAGCGCATTCGCGAACGACATCGTATGCACGCCCAGCTCCCGCTGGTTGATCAGGCACTTCTTCGTCTTGTGGACGAATTCGATCGGATCTTCGATGGTGAGGATATGGCCTTCGAATGTGGCATTCAAGTAATCGACCATAGCGGCCAGCGTCGTCGATTTACCAGACCCGGTTGGGCCAGTCACAAGGATCAGCCCCTTTTCCCGATCGCAGAGCTGTCGCACGATCGGAGGCATGCCGAGCTTCTCCAACGGAATGATTTCGGTGGGGATGTTTCTGAAAACGGCGCCAAGTCCACGGCTTTGGACAAAAACATTGACGCGGAATCGGGCGATGTCGCCCAGTTCAAAGGAAAAGTCGCACTCGCGTTTTTCCTCAAAATTCTTCCGCTGGGTATCGCTCATCATGTCATAGATCAGCGAGTGCGTTTCTTCCGTGGTTAGTGGAGGATGATCGAGTTTCTTGAGGTCTCCGTTCATCCGGATCATGGGTGGTTCGCCGGCGCTGATGTGGCAATCCGACGCGCCCTCCTTTGCCGTGAAGGTCAGGAGCTTCGATATATCCATGAAGAGGACTCCTCGGTGAGAAAGGATGAGAACGGATAGGCACTGGGTTGTCAGACCTCGGTCCTACTTGTGTGCATGATGCCACAGGGTAATGGGAAAGCAAGGAAATAGCCGGAAGTGTCTGCGTGGATTTTCGGACAGTTCAGTGCGGACTGATGACGGATTCGGTCAGATCAGTCCCGCGGATTGCCCTGCGCGTTGAAATGCAGCGAGTGCCTGCTCAATGTGGCTTGGGGTGTGCTCGGAGGTCACCGTGACACGGATGCGGCTGGTGGAGTCTGGAACGGTGGGAGGACGAATCGCCGGAGCATAGACGCCTTCCGTAAACAAATATCTGGCAAATGAGAGCGCGGTTTCGGCGCTGCCGACGAGGATCGGTATGATCGGGCTGATGCTGGGGGAGAGACTGAATCCCAATTGTGTCAGCCCGGTGAACAATCGTTCTCGGTTGGCCCACAAGCGCGCCCGCCGTTCCGGCTCCCGTTGTACGATTCGTATGGCGGTCGTGGAGGCGGCCGCCGTACCAGGCGGCGGCGCGGTGGTAAAGATGAAGGACCGGCTCGTGTTCATCAAATACTGGATCAATGTCGAGGAGCCAGCGAGGTAGGCGCCGCTGCTGCCAAATGCCTTGCCCAGAGTCCCCATCTGAAACGGGATACCTGCCTCAAGGCCGAAATGTTCGGCCGTGCCTCGCCCATGTGGCCCCATCACACCTGTGCCATGGGCATCATCGATATAGAGGTCAGCCTCATACTCCTGGGCTAACCGGCTCAGTTCTGGCAACGGCGCGAGGTCTCCGTCCATACTGAAGAGGCCGTCGGTCACAATCAGCGTGCGGCGTGCTTGGCGTCGTGCTGCCAGAAGGGATTCCAGGTGGCTCATATCGTTGTGGCGATAGATGCGAAAGTCGGCGGCGCTTAGACGGCAGCCGTCGATTAGGCTGGCATGGCAGAGGCGATCGGCCAGGATCAATCCGCCTTGTCCAATCAGGACGGGGATGGTCCCGATGTTGGCGAGGTAGCCGGAACTATAGGTGAGGGCGGCTTCCGTCCCCTTGAACTCTGCCAGTGCAGTTTCCAATTCTTGATGCGGTGGTAATGAGCCTGAGACCAATCGTGCGGCGCCGGATCCAGCGCCAAATCGTTGTGTCGCCTCGACGGAAGCCTGAATCACCTCAGGATGCATGGCCAGTCCCAGGTAATCGTTCGAAGCGAAGAGGAGGATTTGACGTCCTGCCATCTCAACCACCGGGCCGACGCCGGAATGGATCGGAGTGAGCCGTCTGGTGAGATGTCGCGCGGCGAACTCATCTAGCTGTTTATTGAACATTGAACCTGTTCGCCTTCTAAGAACTAAGAGAAATCCGCTGCCTCATTGACAAGCTTGTGAGATCCTTAGTATAAGGCGCGGACACAATTTGAAGAAACGGGCCCCGCTCTCTCCGACGAATCTATCCATGAGCTACCGCATTAAGATCCCGGCGAAAACTCTTCCGGTCGATGAAGCGCACATGCTGAGCGAGCTTGACCATGCGCTGCACCGACTACAGAACTATCGACGCCCCTTGCTGGTCGGTTTGGGGGTGTTGGTGCTTGCGGCTGCCGTGGTTGGCGGGGTTTTCTATGTTGACCGCCAGGCTGCACAGAAAGCTCAAGATCTTGAACGTGAGGCGATGCGCTTCTTGGCCGCTCCTTCCGCCAGCGATCCTCAAAAGGCCGATCATGCGCTCAAGGAAGCGATCACGCGGTATCGGCAAGTGGTCGATCAATATCCTCGAACCCCCTCAGCACCACTGGCGTTGTATCATTTGGGAAATACGTTGGTCCAGACCAATGAATTGAGTGCGGCCATTGAGGCCTATCAGCGATTCTTGATGTTGTACGGTTCGAATCCCTCAATGGCAGGGCTCGTACAACAACGGTTGGCCTATGTGTATTTGCTCAAGGGAGACCGGGATTTAGCCGTCAAGGCGCTGACCGGCATCTTGGAGACCCCCGGCACGCTGAATCGAGATCAAGCCTTGTTTGAGTTGGCGCGGCTGGAAGAATCTCAGTCGCGGCCAGAAGGGGCGTTAGCCCATTATCAGGAGCTGATCAAGACCTATCCAAGTTCTCCCTTCACCAGTGAGGCGACGATCAGGACCAAGATCATGGATGTTAAAAAATCGCAGGAATCAAGGCCTGCGCCCTCGTCGATGGCCCCGGCTGGTGCTGCACCACAGAAGAATCCTGCGTCTCCTCCCCCACCCGGCAAGAAGTAATCCTAGTCGGCAGCGTTTCCACGTTGATATCTGCAACATATCCTGAGCCTGTTACCGTGCCACAAGTGTGGATATCGAAATTCTCGCGGGCCAACCCGACATCGTTTTTTCGCAATCTGTTAAGCCGGCAGGCTGATCGCTGTCCTCGGCTTGGTAGTTTGCCCTGCTCTGTGATCGGGGGGTAGGGAAGACCGAATCTAGCGGCTGATGACGAGAAAGTCGCCTGGTCGAATGGTCGGGCTGGAAAGATTATTCTTCGTCTTGAGCGTCTTGATGGGGATGCGAAACTTTTTCGACACTTTCCCGAGCGTGTCTCCCACGCGGACTTTATACCAGCGAGAAGGGCTAGCTGCCGCAAAATGAGCCTTCTCTGGGAGCTGCGGGAACTTATAGCTCGGGATGCGGTCAAGTAGCCGCTCCACTTTCGCTTTCATTCCCACCGGTACTTTGAGGTGGTAGGTCTCATTGCCAGGGGGCGTCGCATCTCGGCGCAGTTCAGGATTTAAGAGCCGGAGCTCTTCATAGGGAATGCCGGTCACATTGGCGATGGCGCGGAAATGGACGGTTCGGGTGATGATGGCCTCGTCGAATTGATGTGGGGCAGCGGACTCCTGAGTAAAGCCGTATCGATCGGGGTTCCTGGCGATGATCGTTGCGGCCATAAATCGCGGCACGTACTCTTTCGTTTCCCGCCGTATCAATCGTGTCTTGGAAATCTCGGAAAAACTTTCGACCTGGGCTTTGTGGAGGGCTCGCATCACCTTGCCTTCTCCGGCATTGTAGGCGGCCATCGCGAGCGGCCAGGCGCCGAAGAGGTCATAGAGATCGCGGAGGTAACGTGCCGCAGCGATCGTTGACTTGATGGGATCTCGCCGTTCGTCCACATAGTTATCGACGCGGAGCCCATAGGCCTTGGCCGTGCCTTGCATGAACTGCCAGGGACCTGTGGCTTTGGCTCGGGAGTAGGCGTAGGGGTTGAATCCGCTCTCCACCAGCGAAAGGTAGACCAGATCGCTGGGGAGATGAAACTCCGTGAAGATTTTATCGACCAGTGGCCGATAGCGGCTGAGCCGGAGGAGCCACTGTTCGAAGCGATCGTGGATGCCGGTATTGAAGTAGCGAATGTGAGCCTGGACCGAGGAGTCCATGACGATCGGCATATCGTAGGCGGCATATTCCGCTGTCGCGCTTCGAGGTGCGTCTTGTGTGGGGGCCAGTTCAGCCGGAGGATTCAAGGCGTCCGAAAAGCGTGCGGTTGCTGGCGAGTTTCCCGCTGGGTTCAGCTGCAAGAGGTCTTCGGCCCGCGGAACGCTGCTAGTCCGTATGGAGGGAGAGTTGGTGCCTTCCGTTGCCGGGCCTACCGTATCGAGTGGGACTAGATTGTCGTCCGGGTCGTCTGCTGCCGGTGCGTTCTCGTCCAGAAGTGTGGACGGATCAGCTATGGCGGGTTCGGAAAGAGTTGCAGCCTGCCCCACCATAGGAAGGGAGAGGCTGAGCCACATTCCAAGGAAGAGCGCAATCGGGAGGGCGGCATGTCTTGGCCTGAGTGGTGTCGTTGACATGCGTTGACTATCAGTATGGTGTCTGAGGTTCGACATATTCTGTGAGGATAGACTATCGAGCGACCTCGCGCTTGTCAAGGAATTGCAAGAGGATTGGCATTCCACTCGTGGGGGCACGGCGGTCAGGCGCGCTCACGTTCGCACGAAATCATGAGCGGACATCACGTCGGGAACTGGAGGGAAGAACAGTCTGAAAACACGCATGTCTACACGCTTCCTTGCCTTGACAGCTTTTGGGAGGCAATGGTATCGTCCCTCCTTCCCGCGTAGGATTTTTCACGTTTTATTCGAGGAGGATCCGTCGATGCTGAAGCGGTATTTGCTAGCCCCCGGTCCCACGCCTGTGCCCCCTGAAGTGTTGCTGGCCATGGCGCGACCCATGTTCCATCACCGTGCTCCCGAGTTCGATAAGGTGTTTGCGGAAGTCCGGGATGGGCTCAAGTGGCTATTCCAAACGAAAAATAACGTGCTCATGCTGGCGGCATCCGGAACCGGAGGCATGGAAGGTTCAGTGTCTAACTTTCTCTCTCCTGGCGACAAGGCGCTCACGATTAATGGGGGGAAGTTCGGGGAACGATGGACCAAGCTCTGCAAGACGTTCGGCGCGGAGGTGACCGAGATTAAGGTGGAGTGGGGACGGGCCGTCGATCCACAAACGGTGGCTGATGCCCTGAAGAAAGATCCTGGAATTAAGGCAGTCTATGTGCAGGCGAGTGAAACCTCGACTGGTGTGGCGCACGACATCAAGGCGCTTGCGGAGATCGTAAAGCCCTATGGCGAGACCATTCTAGTGGTGGATGCCATTACGGCCCTCGGCGTGTTCGATATCAAGACCGATGAGTGGGGCATCGATGTCGTGATTACAGGGTCGCAGAAGGCGCTGATGCTTCCTCCGGGCCTGGCATTTGTGAGTGTGAGCGATAAAGCCTGGCAGTTGGCTGAGAAAGCGAAGAACACCGCGTTCTACTTCAATTTCAAGAAAGAGCATGAGAATCAGCAGAAGAATCAGACGGCCTATACACCGGCGGTGTCCCTCATCGTCGGGTTGCAGGAAGTGTTGAAGATGATGCGAGCGGAAGGGCTCGAGGGAGTGTTTGGTCGTCAAGCCATGCTGGCAAAGGCCATGCGCGAAGGGTTACAGAGCGCCGGGTTGGCGTTGTTTCCCAAAGAGTCGCCCAGCGATGCCCTCACCGCGATTGAAGCGCCAGAAGGCGTGGACGGACAGGCTATCTACAAGAACCTGCGTGTTCAGTATGGGATTACAGCGGCCGGCGGCCAAGATCACTTAAAGGGAAAGATTTTCCGGCTTTCCCACATGGGTTATATGGATCGTTTCGATGTCATCATGGCGGTGGCAGCTGTTGAGATGGTCCTCAAAGGGCTGGGACATCCCGTGAAGCTTGGTAGCGGTGTGGCGAAGGCACAAGAAATTTTGATGGCGTAGCGGTACGTCTCGAAACTTATACATAGGGCAGGCACAATGGGCATGAAAATTCTCATCAGCGATAGTTTGTCGACGCAGGGCGTAGAGCTCCTTGAAAAGGCTGGATTCACGGTAGTCGTGAAATCCAAGATGTCGAAAGAAGAGCTATTCAAGGAGATTAAGGACGCCGATGGCTTGATCGTGCGGTCCGGGACCAAAGTGACGGCAGAACTGATTGCGGCAGCTGAGAAGTTGAAGATTGTCGGGCGTGCCGGGTCGGGGCTGGATAATGTCGATACGCCGGCCGCAACGCGTCGCGGGATCGTGGTGATGAACACGCCGGGCGGCAATACCGTCACGACTGCCGAACATACGATGTCGATGATCTGGGCGATGAGCCGTCGTATTCCCCAAGCCACTGCGTCCGTGAAGGCGGGCAAGTGGGAAAAAGATAAATTCATGGGCGTCGAACTCTACAATAAGGTGCTCGGCATCGTCGGCGTGGGGCAAATCGGCAGCCATCTCACGAAGCTGGCACAGGGGATCGGCATGAGCGTCATCGCCTACGATCCCTATTTGGCCGAAGAGCGCGCGCAGAAAATGGGCGTCACCATGATGCCGCTGGACGAACTCTTCAAGCGTGCCGATATCATTTCTGTGCATACGCCGTTGACCCCTGAAACTAAGGGCCTCATCAATGCGCAATCGATCTCGACGATGAAGCCGGGGGTGATGATTGTAAATTGCGCCCGCGGCGGGATTATCCATGAGGGTGATTTGTTTGATGCGTTGAAGGTCAAGCGCGTGGCGGCCGCGGCGTTCGACGTGTTTGAAGAAGAGCCGGTGAAGGCGGACCATCCGTTGTTGACCTTGGATAACTTTATCTGTACCCCGCATATCGGAGCCCAGACGGCCGAGGCGCAAGAGAATGTGGCCGTCGGCATCGCGGAACAAGTCGTTGACTATTTCACCAAAGGTATCGCCCGCGGTGCGGTCAATATCCCGTCCGTCTCTCCCGAGTTGCTCCCAAGGCTTCAGCCCTTCCTGTCATTAGCCGAACAGCTTGGGAAGTTGCAGACCCAGTTATGTGAAGGCGGGCTTGAACGCGTGACCGTCGAATACAGCGGAGAGGTGACAGGCTTGTCGGTCGCGCCGCTCACGATCGCCGTGTTGAAGGGACTGCTGAGCCCGATGATGGAAGCTCCCGTGAACTATGTGAACGCGCCGATCGTGGCGAAGGAACGTGGGATTGAAGTGAGAGAAGTGAAGAGTTCCGACGCAGGCGATTTCACCAGCCTGATTCGTGTGCGAGTGGAAGCCGGTAAGAAGTCGTATCAGGTCGCCGGCACGCTCTATCACAAGAAAGATCCGCGCGTGGTCGAGATTGATCAGTTCAATGTCGAGGTCGTGCCGGAAGGGCATATGCTGCTGATCCTCAACGTCGATCGTCCAGGAGTGATCGGGATGGTGGGCAAGGTTCTCGGCGACAACCAGATCAATATTGTCCGCATGCAATGTGCACTGGAGAAGCGGGGCGGCACCGCGCTGCTCATCATTGGATCCGACGCGGCTTTTCCGAATACGGTGCTTGAGACGATCAAATCCAGCAAGGACATTCTCTCGGTCAAAGTCGCGGCTCTGTCCTAACCCCGCGCGCCATCCACCAGGTCAGCTATGGTCTCCGTTCCACCGAAGCCGCGCCCCTCTTCGGGACAGGTCTCGTCGTCCCGCGAGCGCTCGCTCGTGCCCGCGGGCATGGCGACGATACTTCCTCATGCGGCGAAGCAGGTTCGCCGCCTAGAAGAACAGCTGCTCGCGCATATTAATCGTTGGGGCTACGACGAGATCATTCTTCCCACATTCGAGTATCTCGATGTGTTGGCTCCGGGGCTTGAACCGGAGCTGATCGATCACTGTTACCAATTCGTCGATCGCACGACGGGGCGGACGCTCCTCCTCCGTCCGGATGCCACGGCGCAGATCGCTAGGACGGTCGCGATGGGGCTCACGGGCGCGACGTTGCCGTTGCGGCTGTCGTACCGGACCTCTGTGTTTCGGTATGAAACGGAACATGCCGGGCGAGGGCGCGAAATTTTCCAAGTCGGAGCTGAACTCATTGGCCTGGACGATGCCACGAGCGACAGTGAAGTGATCGGTTTGATGATCGAATGTCTCCACACGATCGGCCTGCAGTCTTTCAAGGTGTCTCTTGGGCATGTCGGATTTATTAAGGGGCTTCTATCGAGATCCGGACTGTCGCTGCAGGGGCAGAAGCTGGCTGAGCAGGCGGCTGCGCGAAAGGATTTGCCGAGACTCGAAGAGGTCCTGGCGAGTGAGCGCATCTCTAAAACGGCGGCGCGTGCTATTCGTGAAGCGCCTGAGCTCTACGGCCAAGAGGAAGTCTTGGCACGCGGACGGGTCCTCGCCACCAGCGACCCGGCATTGGTCGCTTCGCTCGAACGGCTGGCTCAGGTGTACCAGCTGCTCTGTGCGGCGGGTCATCGGGAGTCGTTGCTGCTGGATCTCGGGGAGTTCCGCGGGTTCGACTATTATGATGGTGTCGTCTTCGACGTGTTTGCCGAGGGGATGGGGGCGGAGTTAGGCGGCGGGGGACGGTATGATCATTTGATGGGTCGATTTGGCCGGCCCTTGCCCTCAACCGGTTTTGGTTTGGATGTGGATCGGCTCTTTCGCACCGTGGCCTTTCCTGAGGAGGGCTCAGGATTATCGCGAGTCGATTATCTTATCGCCGCGCCACGCCGGGCCACTCCACGTTTAATGGAGGTGGCCGCACAGTTGCGTCAGATTCGTGCGCGAGTAGTCCAGCAGACGATCAAGGGGAGCGACGCGGCGCTCGTGACTGCCGCAGTGACGGCAGGAATGGCCCAGCAGGCAGCAGCCGTGGTCGTGGTAGGTGCCCCAGGGGTGGGGCCTGAGGACCTGTTGGTGGTCGAGCCGCGCGCGATTGGTCTGTCTGGCCATAGAAATAGCAATCTGTCTCGTCATTCGAAGACAATGGAACTTGCCGACTTGGTGTCCTCGGCTCGTCGCGCTCTTCGGCAGCCCAAGAAACGATCATGAAATCCATGTCAGCCGTTGATCTCTCCCAGCCAAAATTACCCCCTCAAAATGTAGAGGCCGAACAATCGGTGCTCGGCGCGATCCTCCTCGACAATAGCGCGATGGCGAAGGCGATGGAGTTACTGGTCGAAGAGAACTTCTACCGCACGTCGCATCGGAAGATCTATCGAGCGATGTTGGAATTGTCGGACATCGGAGAAGTGATCGATCAGATTACGTTGACGGAACGGTTGAAAGCGCGGGGAGAAATTGAGGCCGTCGGGGGCGCCGCCTATTTAGCGGAGCTTGTGCAGAGCGTGGCCAGCTCCGCCAATATTCGTTACCACTGCAAGATTGTTCGAGACAAGGCGCTGCTACGAGAGCTGATCAATACCTCGACGGAGGTCCTCACGCGAGGCTACGAAGGCAGCTCATCAATCGACGACCTGCTCGATTTCGCGGAGCGGTCAGTGTTTGGCATCGTTCAGGGGAAACTGGATCGGTCGTTCACCCCCATTAACTCCATTATTAAGGAAAGTCTCGATCTCGTCGACAAGTTGTCGAAGCGAAAAGAACATGTCACGGGCGTTCCCACCGGATTTTACGATCTCGACGACATTACTGCTGGGCTCCAACCCTCCGACCTCGTGGTCATTGCGGGGCGGCCTAGCATGGGAAAAACGAGTTTGGCGTTGGGGATGGCCGTCCATGCCGCCATTCACGCGGGCGCGGTGGTTGGAATTTTCAGCCTTGAAATGTCAAAGCCGCAGATTGTGTTGCGCATGTTGAGCTCAGAGGCGCGGGTCGATTCCCATGGACTCAGGACCGGCAAGCTTCAGAAAGAGGATTGGTGGCGTCTTGCAGAGGCGGCAGGTCGACTGGAACAAGCGCAGATCTACATCGACGATACCGGCGGCATCACCGTGCAGCAGATGCGGGGTAAGGCGCGTCGGTTGAAAGCCGAACGGGGACTGGATCTTTTGATCGTCGACTATCTTCAGCTGATGCAGGGACGGAGCGATTCGGAATCCCGTCAGCAGGAAATCTCCGATATCTCTCGCTCGCTGAAAGCCTTGGCCAAGGAGCTCAACGTCCCGGTCGTTGCACTGTCGCAGCTCAGCCGCGCCGTGGAAGCCAGGAAGCCGCCCGTTCCGATGCTGGCGGATCTGAGGGAGTGCGTGACAGGGGAAACCCTGGTAATCCTGAGCGACGGGCGGCGGGT
>JANOMG010000097.1:0-23025 GCA_031420175.1 Nitrospira sp. | reverse complement strand
CCTCACCGCGACGACACTCACGCACAGCTGACGAGAGGAACTGTCTATGCACGAACTCGACACACCGACCTTCCGGCTGGCGATGGCGCAATTTGACCAAGCAGCCGAGGCCATGGAGCTGGATCCCAATTTACGCGAGCGGCTGAAGCTTCCACAGCGGTCTCTGATCGTCAGCGTGCCAGTTCGAATGGATGACGGCCGGGTGGAGGTCTATGCCGGCTATCGCGTGCAGCATGACTCCTCGCGAGGCCCCACCAAGGGCGGCATTCGTTATCACCCGGACGTGAATCTGGGGGAAGTCGCGGCACTCGCCATGTGGATGACCTGGAAATGCGCATTGGCCGACCTGCCCTATGGCGGAGCGAAGGGTGGTGTCGCGGTCGATCCGAAACAATTGTCGCGAGCAGAATTACAACGATTGACCAGACGCTATGCAGCGGAAATCTTCCCCTTGATCGGCCCCGAGAAGGACGTGCCGGCGCCGGACGTCGGTACTGATGCCCAGGTGATGGCCTGGATCATGGACACCTACAGTCAGCAAGTGGGGTATTCGGTGCCAGGCGTCGTGACCGGCAAGCCCCTTTCGATTGGAGGCAGCCTTGGACGCGAGGAAGCCACCGGCCGCGGAGTGGTCTATGTCACCATCGAGGCGCTTCGTCACCTCAAGCTCGATATCCGGAACAGCACTGTGGTGATCCAGGGATTCGGCAATGTGGGGACTCACACTGCCCGCATCATGAAGGAATGTGGCGCACGCGTCATCGCCGTGAGCGACGTGAACGGAGGCATTCACAACGCAAACGGTCTGGACATTCCGGAACTCCTCACACGTTGCAAAACTAACAGACAATCCCTCCGCGACACCAAGCTGGGAGACTGGCTCTCCAACGACGAACTACTGCAGCTTGACTGCACCGTGCTGGTCCCCGCCGCTTTATCTGAACAGATCACCGAGCGGAATGCCGGGAAGCTCCGCTGCAGAGTTCTCACTGAAGGAGCAAACGGTCCGACAACCCTGGAGGCCGATCGCATCCTGCAAGATCAGGGGGTCTTTATCATCCCAGACATCCTGGCCAACTCCGGTGGCGTGATCGTGTCCTACTTCGAATGGGTGCAGGATGGGCAGCGCTTTTTCTGGAAAGCCAAGGACATTCAAGAGCGACTGCAAGATATTCTGATCAACGCCTTCCATCGGACGTTACAGTTTTCCCTTTCCAAGAATACGTCCATGCGTATGGCCGCATTGATGAGCGGAATCGACAAAGTGGCTCAAGCCCATCTCCATCGTGGACTTTACCCGTGAGTTCTACACATCATGACAGGGGTCGCGTTCTGTCGGGGTCTTTCGTTTGAGAGACTATGCGTTGGCCGCACTCGCTGGGATTTGGCTGGCCGACGGGATCGTGCTCTTGATGTCTCCACGCTACATCATCGCGAAGGTCCGCGAGTTACTGCAGCAGTCCCCTACGATATTGCGGTGGGAACTTCTCGCGATCATCGGAGGCCTCTTCTTGTTCTTTGCCGCGCAAGACCTGCCCTACCCATGGCTCTGGATGGTGACGGCGGGCGGCATGATCGCCAAAGGAGCCTTCCTGTCGATCGGACCGCCCTCGTGGCGTGGACCGGTCATCGAGTGGTGTGTCAGCCGAAAAGACATCGACTACCGATTCTGGGGGCTTGGCCTCTGTGCGCTTGCCGTCCTATTACTCCATGCGCTAGGGTGGATCGGTCGAAACTGAGTCCGGTGAATGGTTGGAGACCCGCAGAATGGATCGGGATGCCGTGTTATCCCTCTGGGAAGCCCATAAGGAGGCACAATGGCCTCACGTGGAACGCCAACATGAGGGGCCGTTGATGACGTTGGATACGGTGATCAGTGGATGTGTGGTGTATTTCCTCGATAGTCCAGAGGGCCTTGATGCCCAGCGCCTCGTGATCCTCGAAGATTGCGTTGCCGATCTCGATGGCCTGACCAACGAGCTTGACGAAGATTGCCGACCCTATTTTCAACGACTCCGGCACCTCGGTGCCGTCCTCATGAGCACCCATCACCGCAACTAATCTCTCACGTAGAGATACGAGCAGTGATGGCTCAGCGCCCTCATTGCTCCACAGTCGTTACGGTGCCTCAATAATATCCTTCTTCATTGACCCCACAAGACCTGGGAGTTCTTCCTTTTCTTGCGCTGGCACCTTCGCCATTTCCATCGCTTTCACCAGATCCTCTACGAATGCTCCAACGTCTCCAGTGGAAATCCTCATCCCGACATGGGTCGTCTTCATGTCGCGCCCGCTGTAAGTACAGGGACCTCCTGTCGCCATGCAGACGTGATCGACGAGGTGGCCTTTCAGTTTCCGTATATCGGTGGTCGCAAACCGGCCATTGATCTTGGCATCAGCAAGCACATTGGCCACACATTGTTCGACGACCACGGAAATGACAGGTTTCCCACCAACTCCGCGCATAGAGAGACTTGCCTGTCGGAATCTGCTCCGTTGCCACACAGCCTGCAAAGACCGTCAAAAGACCGAACCCGGCGACCTTTCGCCACAATACAAATTTCGTCGGCATCTGCCCCCTCGCATTCAGCCATTCCTTGCAAGTTCTCAGGCTGTTCGATAAAATGTACGCATACTGCATGGCCCCACCAATTTCGCCATTAAATTTTCAACGCCCTACATCTCTCGGAACCCATGGCTAAGGAGGAGTCGATGAAGGATTTACTGCGAGTCGTCACGCTAATCTGCATGGTGATGACCGGAGTCGGTGCATGGGCCTCCCCTGGCTACGGAGAGCCCTACGAATTGAGCAAGCACGACGTGATGGACCCTAAGACCTTGAAGAGTGTCGACATCTCGCTGTTTGGAGTCAAGTTGGGAGATCCTGAAGCCACCGCCATGGACTCGCTGGTGAATGAAAAGATTCCTGGAATTAAAGTGGAGCAGGAAGCTTCGTTTATTTTCTTGCTCGACCAACGCAAACCGACCGGTCCAATGGCTGGCGTACGCATCCAGGATGGTAAAGTCGACCTGATCTTTATCAATAACCGATTTTCTTATAAGACTCGCGGCATCTTTCGCAACGTGTTGAACAGCGAAAGCCCTGATGACGTGCGGAAACTCTTAGGGCAGGAAGACTACGGAGACGAAAATGTGATGGGGGCCATCCTAGCGTACGACAAACAGGGATTCGTCATCAACTATCTCGGGAAAGATGTCAACGTGGAGTTTTCCCCAACTCGATAGCAGGCCCGATACGATTGACCACTCTGCGCGCTCATCGCGCTAGAGAGACTCCTCCCCTTCTTGCCGTATATACGGCTCTGCCACGGCAAGACTCACTACACCTACCCACTTACCCGGCGAATGGCTTGCACGAGCAGGCCACCTGATGGCAGCCTACTTAATGATCCATGTGCCTGTCGACTTGATCAAACAGGGAGTTCAGTGTGGAGTGTCCGCGACCTGCAGCCCGTAGGTAATGAGGTTCGTCGCGGTATTCCAGCGATGATTAGAGTTGAGGATCACAAGGAGAAGATCACTCCCGTTCTGAGAGACTTTGGCAATAAGACATCGGCCGGCTTTGGACGTAAAGCCTGTCTTAATCCCTTCAACACCGGGAATACGTCCCAGCAATTTGTTCGTAGTGTGCAAAATATACGCATGGTGACCGTTGACAGCCGTGATGATCGCGCGCTCCTCACGGACCAACTGCCTGAAAATCGGCTGATCGAGGGCAATGAGGCTCAACGCGGCGAGGTCTTCGGCCGTCGAATAATGGTCCGGATTATCGAACCCACAGCCATTACTGAAATGCGTGTCAGCCAAGCCCAGGGCCTCCGCCTTGGCATTCATGAGCGTCACGAACTGTGCTTCGTCGCCACCGACATGCTCCACCGCGGCAAGACAGGCATCGTTTGCGGACTGGATCAACATGGCCTTCAACAGATCTTCTAATCGAAAGACCTGCCCGGCCTTCACGCGCAAGTGCGTCTTGTGGGCCCGTGCGGCATTGGGACTAATCGTGACGAGATCATCCAAGTGACCCTTTTCAAGAATGACCAGGGCCGACATGATTTTCGTGAGACTGGCGGGAGACATGCGCTTCCCGGCATCGTGCTCATACAATACCCGCCCAGTCTTGAGGTCCTTGAGAAGAATGCCATGTGCTGGAGCGACTCGCCATGGCGGAAACTTGTGCGTAGCAATCGCCGTGCGGACCTGTACCGGTTGTGCTGTCGCGTTCTTCGCAAACGCGATAGAGAATGTACCGGTCGCGGCACTGATCAACATCAGCCCAATGAACAGCCCCGTAGCGCGGGCCAGGAATGTTCCCCGATTGAACATCTCGCGGTCTCTTGTCATCATGAATTCGTGACTCCTACTCACAGCGTAAAGGACTCCCGCACCTTCCTCCCACGAAATCCACTGTCGATCACTTTATGGAAAAACCGAAGCAGGTCGGCGAGGTCAATCCAGAAGCCGCAATTCAAACAACGGGCATAGAGACGCCGATTCTCTAACGTATAGTGACGCTCGATCATCATACATCCCTTGCATTTCAAACAGTGCATCGAGGCGCCTGTCTTCAGATTCTGTATCTACCGGAGTCGATTCATGACTAAGGCTAAGCAACCTGCCAACAACCCTCCCCCGAAAATCGTCGTACCAAACGAGAGGTAAGGGCTCGCCCCGCTGCCGGGAGGGGCTCCATCGAGCAAGTCTCGTACGCCACCCTGCACCATCAACACAGACAGAGTGAGCAGCGCACCGACAGCAAACCACCACCCAAAAGATCTCACTGGCATCCTCGAAACAGAGCATCAACAGGCCTAAAACACACTGTGGGCCACTCTATCCGAGGGTCAGTAGGCTGTCAAGCAGACGGCTCTTTGCAGTCACTCCCGCATACAGACAGGCGACGCACAGGCCTCATGGCACATTCATCGCCGGAGCGGTCGCCCCTTTCAATCCTTTATGGAGAAAGATGGACACCGTTCCGCTACCGTTATCTGCGGTGACAAGCCCAGGCTCTTCAGCCTCCTTCGTCGTAACTCGGAAAATCGCGAGAGCGAAGGGGCCTGGCTTCGTCCGATAATTTCTCGGCGGATATTCAAAGGTTCCATCGCCACGGCCGAAGAGAATAGAGAGATCGCCCGACTGAAGATTGACAATAGCCACGTCGGTGCGTCGGTCACCGTTGAAATCTCGAGCGACCCCGAAATTGGGTCCTGTGTCGGCGCCGGAGTCGTGTCCTGCCTGAAAGGTCCCATTACCGTTGCCGAGATACGTCGTAAAGCTATCTCGTTCGCCATTGATTACGAGCAAATCACTGGTCCGGTCATTATTGAAATCTGCGAAACTCACCCCGAGTGGGCGCTTCCCCGTCTTATAGTCGACGGGAGGTCGAAACGTGCCGTCCCCATTCCCAAACCAGATGGAAACCGCGTTCGACATCGGGCCCCCGTTCGTGACGGCCAAATCGACTTTCCCATCGCCATTCAAGTCGGCCAATGCCACGGATGTGGGCGTATCACCATATTCGTACTGCGCCCCATGGGTGAATTCACCGGCGCCGGTCCCCAAAAATACTTTGATCTTGTCGTTTCGCAATGCGACCACGAGATCCGCTGCACCATCGCTGTTGAAATCGCCGCTGACAATAGCAATGGGAGTCCGATGTACCGGGTAGCGCGGCCCTTCTTCAAATTTCCCGTCGTTCCGACCGAAGAGTACGGCCACCTCGTCTCCCCCTGAGCAAGCCAAGGCCAGATCGGAGTACGGATCATGATTGAACATCCCGAGAGCGAGCGAGCGGGGCTCTTTACAGGTATTGAGTTGGACTTGCTCGCGAAAAGTGCCGTCGCCGTTCCCCAAAAGAATCGAAAGCGTATTACTGCCGATGTTGGTCGTCAACAAATCGGTCAACCCATCTTGATTCACATCAGCAGGGGTGACAGTCGTCGGGCTCTTACCAACTTGATAACTGGCAAAGTAGTAGAAGAGATCCGGTGGGGTATAGGGATCTTGTTTGGTGCAGCCGCTTGCCACAAGAAGGCACAGACTTGTCGCCAAGGCCATAAGACACCATGGCCTGCCGCTATAACGGCCGTCGCCTTGTATGATCACACGCGACTCCTTGAGCAGAAAACTAGGGACAGGAAGAGAGTTTGCATAGAGATGCCCTTTTACTGGGCCTTCCAGTCGAAGCAAGCCGCGCCAGTATACAGACCATCGCTTTCTCCTGGCAATCAATCCAACCGCACAACAATCCCCGCCAAATCACAATTTCCACAATCCTGGAGCGCTCACCAACGTCTTTGAAAATGGAACAGGGTTTGAGGTACAATACCTTCCTTAGTTTGGCAAGGAGGAATCATGAGCAAGATGATGCAGATCGAATTATCGATGTACGGAATCGCTGAGGTATTGCACTGGTGTCACGACCGCAATAAGGGACGCGTCCCTGGGGTAGACACAGCAGGCTTCGAGAAAATGAAGGTGTTCTTGGCTGAGAAGCCCCAGTCAGGAGATTACTTCACCCTCGATCAGTTCTGGAAGAAGAGGGTCACCTTGGACTTGACAGAAGACGAGGTGTCGACGATTGATCGCTGTCTCTACGATATCCCTAATCTCGATAGTGAGCCTCTCCCGCAAATCCGTCATAAGTTTTGGCCGCAGCAGACGGCTGCCCTCTAATACAGCAGGGGCCGTCCTCAAACGGCCCCTGCCTCTACCTCGTAGTAATTCACCCAGCCTACTAGCCAAAAACGGGGCCGAGAGCCGCGTGAAGAACCCGTAGCGTTTTGATGCGAGCTTGCGGGAGGAGCTATCTTGCTGGAAGAAACAACTGCCCTTGCAGGATGTTCAAAAAGTCCGTCCAGAAAGGCCGACGCGAGAACGAAGCTGGCAGCCTTTCTCACCATCCTGTCACTAGAGCGTCCCCTCTCCCTTGAGATACCGGCGAAAGCGGCCCATCAAATCTGCACCAAGCGTCCCGCCTTCCGGCTTCTTCACGTCCGGATCAGCAAAATGCCCACGAATTTCCTGAAGGCGTTTTTCCGCCTGATCATTCCCCTGCAACCGCTTGGTCTTCTCCAGCGCCGTATCGAACGCCTCAAACGTCAGCTCGTTGTATCCAAATGAGCGAATCCGTTTGACAGCTTTCATCATGGCCTGATTCCGAAACGTCGTCAGGTGCTCCGAGTCGATCTCTTTAAGCCCAAGCTTCCGCGCTCGACGCTCAGCAGCCTTACGGATTCCGCTACGCACGAAATCCGGAGACGTCTGTAGTCGCTTCCACGCTTCATCGGTCCAAACAACTCGCTCCTGAGGCGCATCCCACAGCTGAAGCAATGCCGACTCGTCGATTCGCGTGAGGCCCTTCTCTCTCGCCAAATCTTCGGTGTCCCGTCTCAACATGTCGGTGACAAACTCAACGGCGATCGGGGGCGACTGCTTTAATTTCTCGTGAAGCTGGGCCAATGCCCCTTCGCTCCACTCCAATGGAGGAGCCGAAGCCTCTCGGAGATCGCCCAGGGCTTCGACCTTTTCAAAGAGGTCGACGTTCACCTCAAGATGGCCCCGTTCCTTGGCGATCTCTTCGGCAATTTGCTTGGTCATGTTGCGCATAAACTCGGGAACCGTATTCAGCCGTTCCTTCGCCGCGGCAGTCCAGGGGAGATGGCCTTGCGCCATTTGCTCCGCCGCATCCGCCATGCCTGACTCACCGCCCATGCCACCCATCATTTGATTCTTGAACTGATCGAGAAGCTCACCGGAAATCTCTGAGTAGCCAAGTTCTCCGGCCTTTTTTTCGGCCAGACGACGAACCATACCGCGCAAAAAAAGCGGAGCCCGCTCGAGACGTTTCGAGGCCTCGTCCGTCCAACGAACATCTATCCCGACTGCATCGTGGGAATCTGGTGAGTTCATGATCAGCGTCCTGTTATGACTGGTTCAGAAGTTCCTTCAATTCCTTGCCGGCCTTAAAAAACGGCACCTTCTTGGCAGGAACCGCCACGGTCGCGCCGGTCTTAGGATTCCGTCCCTCTTTCATCCGCCGAGCCCGCAGCCGAAAACTGCCGAATCCTCGAATCTCCGTCTTATCGCCGTTCTTCAACGAGTCACGCACACAATCGAAAATCGTATTGACGACGACTTCCGCCTGCCGCTTCGTCAAGGTAGCGATCTGCTCGGATACGCGCTCGATGATTTGGGCCTTCGTCATATTGGGCTCCCCTTTCGAGGTCATGAATCGACCCGGACGTCGATCCGACCGTGCTAGAACGCCATGAGATACTTGAGCGTGACGCCGGAATAAAAATCCAACTTGGGGAAGAGCACCGACAAGCGCGACTCGATCAATTCTCTGATCGAAAATCGCCGACGTGGCTCGATGACTTTTGGCTCGCCCTCAATACCGGCCACATCTGCCGCAAGCTGAATGGCATCTTCGAGATCACCGAGTTCGTCCACAAGTTTTGACGCTTTGGCCTGCCGGCCCGTAAAAATCCGACCGTCCGCTAAGGCCTTCACCTCAGCCACGTCAAGTCCACGCCCTTCCGCCACCGCCTCAATAAACTGCTGATGGACATCGTCCATGACGGATTGGAGCAACGCGTGCTCTTCATCGGTCATTTTCCGAAGCGGCGACCCCACATCCTTGAATCGTCCACTTTTGATCACGACACCTTCGACCCCAATCTTCTTGAGCAGCCCTTCAACGTTGGCCATCTCCATGATGACCCCAATACTCCCCGTCAACGTCCCTGAATTGGCCATGATCCGATCGGTCGCCACCGCAATATAATAGCCCCCTGACGCCGCCACCGAACCCATTGAGGCAATCACCGCCTTATTGCTCTTGTTACGAACCCGCTGGACCGCATCATGGATTTCTTGCGACGGCACAACCCCGCCGCCGGGACTATCGATGCGCAAGACGATCGCTTTTACAGAGGGATTCTCAGCAAAACGCTTCAACTCGCTGATCGTGGACTGCGCATCCAGAATGACCCCTTCGATACGAATCAATCCAACCCGGTCTTCCATCGAAAGATCGAGGTCGGGAAAGAACAGGTTCATCAGAAAGAGCAGGCCTAGCCCAATGCCGAGCGCCCAAAGCACTCTGCGCACGATCCCGCGCTTGGCTGGCTTTTCTGTTGTTTCATTACTCATGTTTTCTTACTCACTCACAGCGCCGGGGGCGCACATACGCCCCCGGCTTACACTGAGACCTGGTGAATGGAACCTACTTCTCGTCCTCAGCTTGGTTTCGCTTCCGGCTCTGCTTGACCGCACGACCCAAGCTTTGGTCCAACGTACCTTGCGTGGAATGATATTCATCGACCTGCTTGCGATCGGAATCCATCTGCTGCTCGCGCAGGCTGAGCGCAATCTTCCGCTCTTCACGATCGACCTTGATGATCTTGGCCGTTACTTCATCCTGCAGCTTGAATTTCTCTTCGAGCTTGGCCTGCGGGTCAAGACCCGCCTCGCTGATGTGAATCAACCCTTCGACTCCGCCGTCCAATTCGACGAAGATGCCGAAGTCGGCGATCTTGCTGACCTTCCCGACCGCCACATCCCCGATACCATATCGGCTCGGGATCTCGGCGTCCCAAGGATCGCTCCCGAGCTGCTTATAGCCAAGCGACAGCCGCTCCTTTTCCTTGTCGATCCGCAAGACCACGGCTTCAACCTTCTGACCCTTCTTGAAGAGTTCAGAGGGGTGCTTGATGTGTTTCGTCCATGACATGTCGGAAATATGGATCAACCCGTCGATGCCCTCTTCGAGTCCGACGAACGCGCCGAAGTCCGTGAGGCTCTTCACCTTCCCTTCGATGCGCGTACCGATGGCGTACTTCCCTTCCACCATATCCCAGGGATTCGGCGCAGTCTGCTTCATGCCGAGCGAAATCTTCCTGCTGCCAGGATCCACGTTCAGCACCGCAGCTTCAACCTGATCCCCGATGGAGACGACGCGTGACGGATGGCGCACCTCATGTGTCCAGGACATCTCAGAGACATGCACCAGCCCCTCGACGCCGGGCTCGAGCTCGATGAATGCCCCGTAGTCGGTCAGGCTCACAACACGCCCTCGAACGCGCGTACCGATTGCGTACTTGCCGGCTACGCCGCTCCAAGGATCGGCGCTCTTCTGCTTCAAGCCGAGCGAAATACGCCCGGTCTCTCGATCGTATTTGAGAACACTGACTTCTACCTTATCGCCGATATTGAACATCTCGGATGGATGGCCAACACGGCCCCAGGACATGTCCGTGATGTGGAGCAGCCCGTCGATGCCGCCGAGGTCGATGAAGGCCCCGTAGTCCGTGATGTTTTTCACCACGCCTTGAATCAATTGCCCTTCCTTCAACGTAGAGAGGGTATTCTTCCGTTTCGAATCCCTCGTCTCTTCCAGGAGCACACGCCGGGAGACGACGACGTTACCGCGCCGATGATTGATCTTGATAATCTTAAGCGGGAATGTGCGGCCAACCAATCCGTCGAGATCCCGCACTGGATGAAGGTCGATCTGCGAGCCAGGCAAAAAGGCCTTCACGCCGATATCCACCATCATGCCTCCCTTGATCCTCGCCACGATCTTGCCGTCAATGCTTTTCTCTTCGTTGAAGAGCTTCTCCAGCTCCTCCCAAATCTTCATCTTGTCGGCTTTTTCTTTGGAGAGAACCAGATTGCCGTCGGCGTCTTCACACTCCTCAATGTATACCTTGAGCGGATCGCCCACTTTGAGGTTCTGGAGCTCCTCGGTGGAGAACTGATCGTTCGAGATCATGCCCTCAGACTTGTATCCGATGTCGACGACCACCTTGTCTTTGCTTACGGCAACAACGCGGCCCTCCGTAATGGTGCCCTCTTCGAGGTTCTTGAAGGTCTCCTCGTATAGGGCCGCTAAGGCCGCTCGGTCTAATTGCTGATCACTCGATGGCGAAACCGTACTCATGGTGTAAATCCTACCTTCCGACAGGCGTCGGGTGCTGATGGTTATACACCGACATTCACTCAGCCTTGCGAATGCCGGCACTGGACTGCTGGACTGGAGACTCGACGACACCTAAGGAGGCAATGCGATCGATCACGGTGCGGGTCACCTCCTGATAAAACTGCTTGGCTTCTCCGTTCTCTCCGTTCCGGGAAAACGTGATGGGTTCTCCGTACAAAACGGTCACGGGACGAAAACGCGGCCACATGGTTCCCATCGGCAACACCTCGTAGGTGCCCTTGAGATAGGCTGGAACCACAGAACATCCGGTTTGGGCCACAATCACACCAATCCCCGGCTTGGGTGATTGTAACCGTCCGTCCAGGCTACGGCTACCCTCAGGAAAGATCACCACGATCTTTCCGGCCTTGATCAAACTGACTGCCTTGCCAAACGCGTCACGATCCAACCGACCGGTCCGCAAGGGAATCCATCCCAACCATTGGCAGATCGCCTTGAACCCTGGAACCGGGAAGAGATCGCTCCGCCCCAAATACCAAGCCCGCCGCCGGATCCCACAACCCAGAAATGGAATATCCAGATAACTGGCATGGTTCGCCGCCACGATGAACCCGCCGGTCTTGGGAACCGCCCCCACGACTCGATAGCGAAAACAGATCCGCCCAATGGCCCCGAAGAGGGCCCACAAGATTCCGTAGATAACCGAACTCACAACTTCGCCGCAATCATAGCCATCATCTGGTCCACCACCTCGGTCGCTGACAAATTCGAGGTGTCGATATGCCGGGCATCCTCGGCAGGAACCAGCGGGGCGATCGCACGAGAACGATCCCTCGTATCGCGGCTCGACAGATCGGCGCTCGTGGCCTCAAGTGCCCCGGAATGTCCTGCCGTCACGAGCTCACGATGCCGGCGCTGCGCCCGGATATTCGGATCTGCTTCGAGAAAAAATTTCACGTCCGCGGACGGAAAGACCTTCGTGCCCATGTCTCGCCCTTCAGCCACCACCGCCCCGCCCTGTCCAATCTGTCGCTGGATGGGCAACAGCCAGGCCCGAACTGCGGGGATTGCGGAGACCACCGACGCTGCGGACGACACCGCAGGCGTTCGGAGCCCACCGGTCACATCCTTGCCATTGACGAACACCGTGGCGGTTCCATGATGCAGCGGCATCTGAATCGACAGGCCTGGCAACAGCGCGGCAACCGCCACCGCATCAGCCGGATCTAATCCTGACTCAATCACCGCCCAGGCCGTCGCCCGATAGAGGGCTCCCGTATCAAGATACAGATAGCCCAATCGAGTGGCCAACGACTTCGCCGCCGTACTCTTGCCGACACCGGCAGGACCGTCGATCGCAACGATCAGCCGACTCGTTTGTTTCTCTCCCGCAACAGTTCCCACGCCGTGGCTCCGCATTATAGTCGTCACTTGCGTTCAGTCAATAATTCCAACAGTGTGTGCTCAAACGCTGGAAATGATGTCTCAATACAGGCCGTCTCGTCAATCAGGGTTGGCGCCGAAGCGGTCAAGCCTGCGATGGCCAACGACATCGCCACCCGGTGATCTCCGTGACTACGGCCATGCGTCGCCTGCAATCGGCCATTCTTGTCTGCCGTGCCAAGTCCTCGCACAGCCATCCCGTCGGGCTTTTCCATGATCTGCGCCCCCATCGCCCCCAACTCTGCTGACATCGTCGCAATCCGATCGCTCTCTTTCACCCGCAACTCTTCGGCCCCGGAGATGATCGTCTCACCCTTTGCCACTGCGGCAGCGACACACAGGATAGGAAACTCATCGATCGTCTGCGGGATCAAGTCCGGCCCGATCGCCACCCCATGAAGCCGAGCCGACTTCACCCGAATATCAGCGACCGGCTCCCCCGCCTCTTCCCGCCGATTGAGCAATTGAATGTCCGCACCCATTCTCGTCATCACGTCCAATAAACCGGTTCTGGTCGGGTTGATCCCCACGTGATGAATCGTCACATCCGAGCCGGGAACAATCGTCGCGCCCACGATGAAGAAGGCGGCAGCAGAGAAGTCACCAGGCACGACGAGTTGCGGCACCGCATTCCACCCGACCGAGGGCCGTCCGTCGACCAGCAAGCTGGTCCCTTCTCGTCGCAGCCCGATACCGAAAAACTGAAACATCCGTTCTGTATGGTCCCGCGAGAGACGTGGCTCTGTGATGCGGGTCGTCCCTTTAGCAAACAAAGCCGCGAGCAACAAGGCGGATTTGATTTGCGCGCTCGCCACCGGCGAGGCGTAGGTAATCGCGCGGAGGCGACTCCCCGTCACGGCTAAGGGCGCAAGCTCACCGCCCTTACGTCCGGCGATGGTCGCCCCCATTTCCCGCAACGGCTTGACAATCCGCCCCATTGGACGGCGCCGAATCGATTCATCGCCGGTCAATACCGTAAAAAAGTCCTGTCCCGCCAGCAGGCCAGTCAGGAGACGAATACCCGTTCCTGAGTTTCCGCAATCAATCGGCCCGCTCGGCTCGGTCAGGCCCCAGAGTCCCTTCCCATGCACACATAATTCCTCAGCCGATTCATCGATGCGTACACCGAGAGCCTGAAACGCGCGCATCGTATTAAGACAATCTTCCCCTCGACCGTAGCGCACAACCCTGCTGACCCCGTTCGCCAAGGCTGTCAGGATGATGGCGCGATGGGTAATCGACTTATCGCCGGGGACGGAAATCGTTCCCTGTAACGGTCGGCCTGGGGTAATCGTCAAAGACGTCATAGGGGTGTTACGCAGACACAGCTGGTCGAGTGGAAAGTTTCTCTCGTTCCTGCCTTGCTCGTTCGAGTTCCTTCTCGATGCCTGCGGCATCACCCACTCGAATGAGCTGCTTCAATTGACCAAGCGAGCGCTCATAGGCTTCAATAAACATAACCACGTTGTCGCGGTTCCAAAGGAAAATATCGCGCCACATTTCAGGCGAACTGGCGGCAATTCTGGTTGTATCCCGCAACCCGCCACCCGAGTGGCTCGCAAGATCGAGGGAGGGAATCTGCTGATCGCGAATTTCAGCCAGAGCATTGATCAAGGCAAAGGCCGCCACATGGGGCAAATGGCTCACCGCGCCGAGAATCTTGTCGTGCAAATGGGCATCCATCGTGAGCACCACCGAGCCGGTCTCCTGCCACATCGTTCGGACCTGCTCAAGCGCATGGAGATCCGTCGTCTTCGTCGGCGTGATGATGCAGCGTGCCCCCATAAAAAGTTGATCCGATCCGGCAGCGACGCCCGTCTTTTCCTTGCCGGCAATAGGATGGGCCCCGACAAAATGAACACCGGCCGGCATGGCCCGTTCAGCCTGCTCCACCAGGAGGCCCTTCACGCTTCCGACATCGGTCACAATCGCGCCTTGTTTCAAGCAGGATGCCCACTCCGTCAAATGCCGGTCATAGGTGTCGACCGGCGTCGCCAGCACAACCAGATCGGCATCCCTCACTCCATCTTTGGGGTCAACGACGTAGCGGTCGATGGCGCCCAACTCAACCGCAGTCTTCAAGTTCTCGACACGTCGCCCAACTCCGACGACCCTTGTCGCCAAGCCCTTTCGACGGAGAATCATGCCAAGCGATCCGCCGATCAGCCCGACTCCGATAATCGTTACCTGCGTAAAATGCAGCGCCATTCTTCAAGCAGGGCTGAGGCCGAACCTCAACCCTAAGTCCTTCAACCACAGTTCTTCTGATTACAATTCCCGACCGACTGCGACCGCGATCTTTCGCATGTCATGCATCAGTTCCTTGAACTGGCTCGGCTTAATGGATTCTTCACCGTCGCACAGCGCACATTCCGGGTTCGAATGGACTTCAATCAGAATGCCATCCGCCCCAGCGGCCACAGCCGCTTTTGACATCGGCGCCACCAGATTCCACTTGCCGGTGGCATGGCTGGGATCGACGATGACGGGCAGATGCGAAAGTTCTTTTAACGTCGGAACCGCAGCGAGATCGAGCGTATTGCGATATTGCGTTTCGAAGGTCCTGATCCCCCGCTCGCACAACATGACGTTCTGATTCCCGCGGGACATGATGTATTCCGCAGACAGGAGGAATTCCTTGATCGTCGCCGAAAGCCCCCGCTTCAACAGCACCGGCTTGTCGTACGCCCCAACCTCCTTGAGGAGTTCATAGTTCTGCATGTTGCGTGCTCCGATCTGGATAATGTCGGCTTTTTCGAGAAACAATTCGATGTCGCGGGTATCCAGAATCTCACTGACCACCGGCAACCCGGTTTGCCTTTTCGCCTCAACCAGATAATCCAATCCTTCGCGCCCTAATCCCTGAAAGGAATAGGGGGAGGTGCGTGGCTTGTAGGCGCCGCCCCGCAAAATACTCGCTCCGGCCGCCTTGACCTCGTGGGCAATGCCGACCGTGAGTTCGAGCCGCTCCACCGCACAGGGTCCCGCCATAATGACCAGCTTGTTGCCGCCGATCTTCACGCCGCTTACATCGATGATCGTGCCCTCACGCTTAAACTCGCGGCTGACAAGTTTCCACGGTGCGAGAATCGGCAACACACTTTCAACGCCCGGCAAGGCCGTGAGGGGTTGATTGTGCAAGACACGATCGTCACCGATCACGCCGATGATCGTCCGTTCCTGACCGGTCGTAAGTTGCGACTTCAGCCCCAGCTCACGAAGACGATCGATAATGTGGTCGACTTCCCGTTCACTGGCTTCTGGTTTTAATACAATAATCATGTTGCCCTCACCCTCCACTCACTGCGAGTGGATTACCCGCTTGAACACAGCCAAGAATTCCCTGTTTTCCTCTTCCAGGCCGATGGTCACTCGAACCATGGACCCCTCGATATGACGAACAATAATACCCTCTCTCAGCATGGCGTCGAATACCATGCGGCCATCTCGTCGAATATCGACATACACGAAATTTGCTTCGCTCGGGATCGGTGCAAAGCCAAGATCGGTCAATCCCTTGACCACCTGCTCCATCCCAGCGGCATTCACTGCCCGACTCCGCGCTACATGTTCGTCGTCACCAAGAGCGGCAAGCGCGGCGCGCTGCGCCAGACTGTTGGCGTTGAAGGGAGGGCGGAGGCGGTTCAGGAAGTTGGCGATCTCTGTGGTCGTCACTCCGTATCCAATTCGCAATCCAGCGAGGCCATAGATCTTCGAAAATGTCCGCAGCACGATCACATTCCGCCCCTGCTTCACATAGGCCATGGAATCCGGGAACTGTCGACTTCGGACATATTCGAAATAGGCTTCATCAAATACTACGACGACATGCGCCGGCACGCGCGCGAGCAGGCACTCCACCTCATCGGTCGATACCATCGTTCCGGTTGGATTATTGGGGTTACACAGAAATAGGAGCCTCGTCCGATCGGTGATGGCATCGGCCATTGCTGAAAGATCGTGCCGCCACTGCTTCAACGGAACGATGACAGGCCTTCCGTGAGCGGCCGTAACTTCCATCTTGTAAATGACGAAGGTCTGATCGGCCATGATCGCTTCATCGCCCGGGGCCAAAAACGTACGGGCGAGCAGTCCCAGGATCTCATCCGATCCATTCCCGAGAATGACCTGATCCAGGGTCACCTTCCAACGATCCGCCAAGGCTTCGCGGAGACGAAACGCCCCACCATCGGGATAGCGATGCAGCGTCGCATTCCCCTCGCTCAAAGCGGCGAGCGCCTTCGGCGAGGGACCCAACGGATTCTCGTTGGACGCCAGTTTAATGACGCGTGCGAGACCCAGTTCTCGTTGGAGTTCCTCAATCGGCTTTCCGGGAACATAGGGACTCAGCGAGGCGATATCTGGATGGACTTTCAGTGGCATAGCATCAACTATGGGCCGGATAGGACCCAAGGACTTTCATGAACAGGCAGCGGCCGGTGATTTCCTCAACGGCTTTCTTAACCCGGTCTTCCTCAATATGCCCTTCAATATCGACAAAGAAGATGTACTCCCATGCTTTTCGTCTGGAAGGACGCGACTCAATCTTGGTCAGGCTTAAACCATGAGAGGCAAAGGGCCGGAGCAGATCGTACAGGGCTCCGACTTTATCTTTGACCGAGAGCATCAATGAGGTCTTATCTTTTCCCGTCCGCTGGGGCGGTTTCTGAGACAAGATGAGGAAGCGGGTCATATTGTTCATATTATCTTCGATGCGGGACTTGATGACCTTCAAGCCGTACAGTTGAGCCGCGAGCTCCGATGCAATGGCGGAAACAGAAGGATTCTCCACGCACAGTTCCGCGGCACGTGCCGTACTCGCCACCTCCGACACCAGCACATTCGGAAGGTTGGTTTCTAGCCAATTTCGGCATTGAGCAATGGCATGGGGATGAGAGTGGACTTTCTTCACCTCTTCCATCACGCCGGACTTCGACATCAAATGATGGGATACGTCCTGATGAATTTCTCCATAGATCAAAAGGTTGGAATCAATGAACATATCGAGCGTGTGGTTGACCACACCTTCTGTGGTGTTCTCGATCGGGACCACGCCAAAATTAGCTCGCCCACGCTCAACTTCGCCGAAGACGTCCTTAATGCTATTGACCGGGATATATTGGACCGACGACCCGAACTTCTGCATGCAGGCCATATGCGTAAAGGTCGCTCGGGGGCCGAGATAGGCCACCCTCTGAGGACCCTCGAGCGAGAGGGAGGCGGACATGATTTCTCGATAGACTGGCCGAATAGCCTCGGAAGGAAAGGGCCCGGAGTTCTGCTTCATGAGACGCTCAATGATAGCCGCCTCACGCGCCGGAGTATGGAGATTGGCGTCAGCGTCCTGCTGCTTCTTGAGTTTACCGATCTCAATGACGCTTTTGGACCGCTCATTCAGCAGACGCAACATCTCGTCATCAATGCGATCGATTTCTTTCCGATAATCGGAAAGGTCTCCAGACATAGCAAAACCTCTCTTTCCAGCCCAGTGAGGCGGTTACCCGTCCGTCGGCTGGAATGACACGAGCGAAGTGGTAAATGATACAGGAATCAATCCAGTCAATGCAAGGAGACCCTTGACGTTTCAGTAGGTTGCGTGCAATGCCACACCGCCGGAGTCAGTCCGCAGAATCCCTGGCAGGGTCCAGGCTCGTTACGAGAAGAGGAGAGAGGTCGGCCGTTTGAAATGATCGAAGGCCTGCTTCGTGGCTTGGCGCCCGCGACCGGTTCGTTCGAGGAAGCCGGCCTGAATCAGATAGGGCTCATGGACATCTTCGAGGGTGCTCTTGTCTTCCTGGACCGCGGCCGCCAGAGATTCCACCCCGACCGGTCCTCCGGCAAACTTGTCGATGATCGTCAGCAGAATCTGACGATCCATCTCATCAAACCCCGCCGTATCGACGCCCAGCCATGCAAGCGCATCCTGGGCTACGGTCTGGGTAATACGTCCCTCTGCCTTGACCTGGGCATAGTCGCGCACCCGCTTGATCAGCCGGTTGACGATACGAGGAGTTCCGCGAGCGCGACAGGCAATTTCCCGCGCTCCCTCGGAATCGATCGGAATCCCGAGCACCCCCGCTGAACGGGTCACGATGGTCTGCAACTCAGCTGGAGAGTAAAACTCCAGGCGGTGGACGAGGCCAAATCGGTCCCGGAGAGGGGAGGTCAGTGCACCGGCTCTGGTTGTAGCCCCGACTAGCGTAAACCGTGGGAGATCTAGTTTCACCGTTCTAGCTGCAGGCCCCTGGCCGATCACGAGATCAAGCTGGTAATCCTCCATGGCCGGATACAGCGCCTCTTCGACGGAGGCAGGGAGTCGGTGAATCTCGTCAATGAACAGGACGTCGTGCTCTTGGAGATTCGTTAAAATCGCGGCCAAATCACCCGCATGGGCCAACACGAGGCCGGAGGTCGACCGGAGGGACGCCCCCATTTCACGAGCAATAATATGAGCGATCGTGGTTTTCCCTAATCCGGGGGGACCATAAAAGATCGTGTGGTCGAGCGCTTCATTCCGCTGCTTCGCCGCCTCGATACAGACCCGCAAGGACTCTTTCATCCGCTCCTGGCCGACGTACTCCCCCAAGGTCTGCGGACGCAGCACATTTTCGGTACTGCGCTCTTCGTCCGTGATCTGTGTGCTGACAACTCGCTCGGCCATCGTGAACGGACCTCCCTGGCTGTCGTCCTATTTCTTCTCAGGCGTTGGAAGGTACTTGGGTGGAGGCGGCAAGGCACCTTGCCCAGGCGTTGCGGTACTCCCGCAGTCCGGCGGACAGGTCTTACCACCTTGAGTCGGATCCGGAAAGTTCAACTCCATCTTATCCAGCTGACATTGCGTGAGCCGCCCCCCATCCTTATTTCCACAGCGAGCCGGCACATTCGAGTTGCCGATTTCACGATAGCCATCGGGACAGGAACCGCAGACGGACAACAGATTCGCCCCGAGCGGAACGCATTGAACGAGAGTGGGGTCGCCGTCCTTGCAAATCTCCGTGGACTCGGTCACGCCTGTCGTCGCATAGCCTTCAGGGCATGTGCCGCAGGTCTTGCGAATACTTTTCGGCTCACTCGCCTCTTCGGCTTGCACGGGCATGACCCCCAGCCCCAATAGGAGCATGACAAGTCCAATGGATACGTGAGTCCTGGCTATTCGTTGGGTCGATCTCGCCATCATCTCTACCCCCTTGCAAGCTCTTTCAAACATTCACGAATCATGTCTTTCAGCGCGATGGACTCAGCATTGGATTGCTTCACCTGTTTCAACGCCTCTTTGGCATCTTGTGGACGATAGCCCAAATTCACGAGCGCCGACAGCGCGTCGTCGAAGGTTGCATCTTGCCCCTGCCTGGGTGAATCACTGGCAAGCGCAAGGCCAGGATGGAGTTTTTCGACTTTATCCTTGAGCTCCAACACAAGACGGCTGGCCGACTTGTGTCCGATCCCTGGAACCGTCGTCAGCCTCTCGACATCTTCCGACTGAATCGCCGAGACTAGGTCAGACACCGGAAGAGCTGACAAGACACTGAGCGCCAGCTTTGGGCCGACGCCGGAGACGCTAGTCAGCAGTACGAATGCATCCTTTTCCTGCGATGTCAGAAAACCGAAGAGCTGGATCGCGTCTTCGCGGACATGGGTATGTACGCTCAGTGAGGTGCTTTCGCTGAGATTGGGCAACCCATAGTAGGTGCTGAGTGGAATGAACACTTCGTACCCGACGCCATGCACATCGAGAACCAGATAGGTCGGCGCCTTGAAGGCCAATCGGCCCGTCAGTGAGGCGATCATACGTTATAGGGCAACGAGGAATGGTGCGCACAGAGCATTGAGCGAAGGAGAAAGATCGTATGTTCTCCTTGCATCGCTCAGTGTTCCGCATGGTTGTTTATCCAGCAGCGGCCACCTTCTCCATCACCTCGACGGAAATATCAAAGTTCGCATGAACCTTTTGGACATCATCATGTTCATCCAAGACTTCCATCAACTTGAGCATTTGCTCGGCTGCCTTTTCCTCTAGCTTGATCGTATTCTGTGGAACAAAGGTGACCTCCGCAAGCACGATCTCAATCTTCGTATCGACAAGAGCCTTCTTCACAGCTTCAAAGTGGTGTGGATCCGTGAGGACCTCAAAGCTTGTCTCGCCCACCTTCACGTCCTCTGCTCCCGCGTCGAGCGCGAGGGACATCAACGTATCTTCGTCGACTGTACCCTTCTCAATCGTGAGCAGTCCCTTCTTGTGAAACTGCCAGGAGACGGCGCCGGCTTCCGCCATGTTGCCGTGATTCTTCGTGAGGAGATTTCGTAGCTCGGCGACGGTACGATTACGATTGTCACTCGTGATCTCCATCAGTACGCCGGTCCCTCCAGGCCCATATGCTTCCAAATGAAACTCTTCATAGATCACGCCGGGCAATTCCCCCGTGCCGCGCTGAATGGCTTTCTTCAGCGTATCACCAGGCATATTGGCTTCTTTGGCCTTTAAGATAGCCAGCCGGAGCCGCGGATTTCCATCCGGATCAGAGCCTGAACGAGCCGCAATCGTCACCTCGCGGATGATTCTTGTGAAAATCTTCCCGCGTTTGACATCCATGGCCCCCTTGTGCCGTTTAACCGTTGCCCAATGGCTATGTCCACCCATGCTCACTCCATGCAGCCGGCCTAGGAGGCTGACCGCGCAAGAATGTGATGTCAATCGATAAGAGTTGGTACTCGTAGCACAGGGCTGGAAGGGTGTCAATTAGACCAGGAAGGGTTCCCGCGTCGGGACTCATTACTCAGAATACATCAGTAACTGCATCCCAATAAGTACGATCAAGCCGCCCCAGAGTAACTCCCATTTTGAAAACCTCGCGTCTGACAGGGAGCGAAACCGTTCAACCAACAGCTTGGCCAAACCGGCTGTCACCGCGAGGGACCCCATCACTGCATGGTCCATTGCAATTTTGCGGGATGAGAGATGGACGCCATGCGAATGTCCAAACAACATGAGCCCACCGACGATGGCAAATACTGGCAAAGGCGCACGCCACAGACCATCCGATATACAGCCACCCCGCCGTGCCGCCTCGATTGCTCCCACTAAGAACAACAAGAGCCCATAGATCTTATGTTGGAGGATTTCCGGGTCTTTCCCGGAAAATGTCTGCGTGAAACCGAGGGATCCAATTGGCCAGGCTTCGTGATCGCTCCAACCCAGAAGAACGAGGCTGCCCAACAACATTGCCGTCGGCAGCAAGAACCGGAACCACAGCAACGACGACACACGCAGCGATTGGATCAACTCAGCAAGACCCATCAGCAGGACACACAGCCCGGCGAGATGGTGATTAAATTCCGAATAGGCGATACCTTGGGCCGATCCTTCCCAGCCGCTGACGAAGGTCCCTTGGTGACCATGAGGGTAGAGATGCCCGCCGACAGCAGACTCAGCAGAGAGCACCCCTAGGTTAACGGATAGGATCGAATACAGAAAAACCAGGACGATCGATAACCACCTACTCGCCATGTGAGGCACCTCAGACGATAGGAACAGTCGCTACAATTGAAAGGCCCATCCAGTTTTCTGGATGGGCCTGTGTTCGCACACGCGCACGAATCTAGTCGTTACATGAACTTCATGAACTTATCTTTCGCGTCATCCATCACTTGAGCCGTAATGGTCGCCATCCCGCGCTCCTTCGCCACCCGCTCGACCTCTTTGCGAGCCATCGGACGGATGAAGTCCGGGATATTCTCAAGCCGCTTCTCAGCCTCAGGCGTCCAGGTCATCCCGTTGCTCGACTCGCTCTTAGAATCGTCCATCACTTGTAACGTGATCGTCTGGTATCCCTGCTTGCGAGCAAACGCTTCCACACTGCTCTGCACCATCGGCTTCACAAATGAAGGGAGGCGGTCGAGTTTTTCCTTCGCATCAGCCGACCAGGCAAACTCTGTAGTCGTCGCTCCAGCATCGCTGGGCTTCCCGCCAGAAGTCAGCCCCATTTCCGCGACCATCGCGGAGAAGGGACAGCCACCACTGGGCTTTTCTCCAGGCTTGCCCGTCGGTGCGGCAGTGGCTGCTGCCGCTGCCGGCTGACCCCCCTGGATCTTTTCGTTCAAATAGGCCGTCATCTGACCGGAGCCAGCGGTCGCTTCGTCTTTCAACGTGCCCCGCGTCATCTCGAACGGCTCGGCCGCAACGGTGCGCCCACCCAGCTGCACCCCGAGAGAACTGACCATCTGGGTTTCGCCAGGGTTGGTCACCATCGAGAACTTGGCATTGCAAGACGGACAGCCGAAGAACACACCAAGCGTGCCCTCTCCGGGCTTCTCCACCTTCTCAAAGTTCATGTAGGTTTCACAATTGAGGCACACGAATTTCATGGCGTCTCCTCTTAGGTGCGGAACATCACAGTTTATCGGCAAGCACCTTCTTGTAATCGAGCAATGTCCTGATACGCCCGGCAATTTCTTGGTACCGTTGAATCGTCGGGTACGTGTCGTCGAGCAACGGCTCACCCTTGTCGAAGGTGCGCGCAAGCTTCCGGTCGAAAGGAATTCGTCCGAGCAACGGCAGGTCCAGCGCCTCACACATGGCTTCGGTGTTCCCCTCGAATAACTCGTTGACTTCCCCG
>JANOMG010000096.1:0-2189 GCA_031420175.1 Nitrospira sp. | reverse complement strand
ACCCCAATGAACATGCAGCAATCGATTTTATTGTGCCAGATGGTCAGATTCGGGTGGTTGGGATTGATTTCGACTTCAGGATTGATCTTGGGGTATTTGGGGCGGTAGTCCGGCATCGGAATTAGCATGGGCGTCTGCCCTGGCTGCACGCATTCTTTGAGCGTGTTGTAGAGATGGCGGACGGCTGTGGCCTTTTTGGCCGCTTTTTCGTTCCATGCCCACAGCACTAAGGGGCCAGGGAAGATCGTTGGCACTTTGGCCATGAGGAATTGTTTCGCCGCTTCCTCGTATGCCTTTTCCTCTGGGACGATGACACCGTTGATGTGAGCTTCCCCAGGGTTCGGCAAGCAAATACCCATGCTGGCAGCCGATGGAGGAAGGAAATGTTCCGGGCCTGGAAGGACACGATACTGAGTCATTACAGCTCACTCTCCGGCAAGAGGTTAAGGAACGAGAAACACAGATTATCCGATGATCTTGACCTTCTCCACTCTAAGCTTTTTGTATGCCCTCTGCAACCTCGCAGAAGGCCCACCACTGCGAAATTTTGGGCTATCGGACGAGGATGGCTTAGGCCTTTTGCGCTAAGACGTGAGCGTTGTCTGACGGCAGCCCAAAGCGCCCATCGGGGCTGGTGGTGTTGCACTTGGAGTTAGAACTCAAGGTCTGTTTCAAGCGGCCAGAGGAGAGATTGCGCGCGCGTGAACTATTGTCACGTATTCAATATGTTGCGTGGCGTTATGGTAACTGTTCGCAGGCTGGGATGGATCCGAGCGCGCAGGCTCGCTCGAGATCATCCTTGGCGAGTTGACCCTGCAGACGTTCTCGATACAGTCTTGCCCTGGTTACCAGGGCTGCGGTATTGGTGGGATCGACCCGGATGACAGTGGAGAGATCTTCAATCGCCTGTTCCGGCTGATTCAGCTTGAGGTAAATCTCGCTCCGCAGTGCATAGGCCTCTTTTTGATAGGGGATCCAACTTTCAGGCGTTTGGGCGTTAATAAGTTTCTTCAGTGTGGCCAATGCATGATGCCAAGACTTGCTGTCTGCCTGGCGGCGGGCTTGCGTCGTGTATACGCCGATGAGCCGATGGCGAGCGATGTCGGCAAACGGATCGAGCTCAAGGACTTGCTCGTAGGCAGCGGCAGCCTCGTTCAATTGTTTCAGCCATGTAAGGACATCTCCTTTCCCAATCCATGCCCATACATTCTTGGGATCGAGAGTGATGGCGCGATCGAAGTCTATCCTGGCTTTGTCCAGATAGTCCGCGTAGTCCAAGGTTTGAGTCTGTTGGGAAAAGGTGAGCGAGACGAGTCGGAGGTAGGTTTGGCCCCGTACGATCAGTGGGTCGACGTAGCGATCATCGAGGGTGGAAGCGTCGGTGCTGAGCTGGATCTTGTCCCGCAGATTCGGTGTATGGAGCGCGGTTTCAAGCATCGCCTGTGCCCGTTGCTGTGAGGTGGTCTTCCCGTTCGGCTCAATGGCCAGTATTCGAACGCCAATCGGCTGCTGCTGAAGCTCTTGCAGTTGCGAGCGCAGTTGGTGATTTTCCCGCTGGAGCTGGCGAAAGTGCTGCGCGAGTTGCTGGTCGGATTGAAGTCGGCGTATCGCCTCCGCCAGACTGCTTATATTGACTGTGGCACGAATGCGGACAAAGAAGACGGGGCGGTCAAGCTCGAAAGAGCGCCTGGATTCGAGAATTTCGGTTTCCGTGATGGCGGCGGCAATCGTTCTGATTTCCAGCGAACTGGCTTGCGTGCTTTTCTCTCCAGATTCTTTTTCCACATCATGGAAGGTGGACTCAAGATAGATGCCCGCTTCCTCCACGGCCTTTCGCTGGGCTCGTTGGAGGACTTTTTCTTCTGCACCGGCCAAAGTATCGCCATCGGCCATGACGTACTGGCTGTCGGCGATGACGGTTTTCGTTGAGGCGCTCAATGCAGGTGTCCCCGATAAAATGAGCGTGAAGAGGGAGGGATAGAACAGTCGTCGGTACAATTTCATCAGACAACTATACCGCCTGATGGGTGAAGGGGCAACGTATCCCATGTCAAGCCACAGTAGACATGTCCTCTTTCTCCCATAGTAGACATGTCCGGTTTAGGTGATGGCCGCCGCCGCATGTGCGTCTCGTGTCGGCAGCAGCCGTGTGCGCCACGGGTGCGCGCGTGTCGGCGTGACCGGGCGCT
>JANOMG010000095.1:0-5891 GCA_031420175.1 Nitrospira sp. | reverse complement strand
CCCGCAACTCTGCCAAGGCCACAGCCGGGTCCATCTGCGCAATTGTCATGACGCCCTCTTTTCTATCTGAACCGTATGAAACTGGCTGTTTCAACGCGATTTTAACTATAGTCTCTGCTTCTTTTTCCTGTCAAGGAAGGGGGGAGAGCTCAGGGAGCCGCCAGACCGTCCATCTTGCTCGCAGAACGCACACGATGAAACGGTGCTCGTCCGATGCGCGCAGTGAAGGACAGTCTGGCGACTCCCTGAGCAGATGTGATGAAGGGGATGGCCCTCGTTGGACGCGCACAGTGGGAGACCGAACAGGCCACCCCGCTATAAGAGAAAGTGGATCGTGTAAGATACAGTCGCGGGATGTGGCAGGGAAAGATGATCCGACGCCAGCTGGCTTGACGTTCCATGACCTGCTCGTTATATTCACGAGCAGGCTGGTCCTCTCACGTGCATCCTTCCTTTTTTCATGAATAGCGACTTCATTACCGAAATTAAGCCATCTAAGAGCGCGCCACTATTCGGCTTTTGGTATCCCGCTTGCCTCAGCAGTGAGCTCGCTCCCGGCAGCCTGAAGGGGACTGTCCTATTGGGGCTCCCTATCCTCGTCTGCAAAACATCGCAGGGTGCGGTCGCGGCCATGCGCGACATTTGCCCCCATCGCGGGATGCCGTTATCGTTTGGCAGGATGAACGGTGACTGCGTCGAATGTGCCTACCATGGGTGGCAGTTCAATCAGGCAGGCCGTTGCCAGGGGATTCCTGCACTGGTCAAAGACTCCCCCATTCAAGTCGACAAGATTGGCATCGTCACCTACGCCTGCCGCGAACGGGACGGCTACGTGTGGGTGTTCATCCCCGACCCTCAGCAACCGAACCAGATCGTCCCGGATGTGCCACCACTGCCGCTCCCTTCATCCCCCTATCGGATGATTCACATCACGACGCTGTTAGATTGCACCATCGACGACGGCATCGTCGGCTTGATGGACCCGGCCCACGGCCCCTTTGTCCATCAAAGCTCCTGGTGGCGTACCCAGGCGAGCATACACGAAAAGGCCAAGGCCTTTGAACCGATTCCCAACGGCTTCCGTATGGTCCCGCACGCTCCGTCAAAGAACAGCGGACCCTATAAGCTCCTGAACCTGATGTACGGCGGACCACTCACGACGACCATCGACTTTGTGCTGCCCAACCAGCGGTTTGAATTCGTCCAGTCCGGATCGCTGTTCGTATCCAGCCGCGCCACGGTCACACCGATCACAGAACAGCAATGCCGCATCGACTTTACCGCCGCCTGGAACTGCCTCGGCTGGGTGCCATTTTCCACGAGTATCTTTCGCTACTTCGCCAACATTTTCATGACGCAGGATCGAGAAGCGATGGAACGCCAAGCGGTGGGCTTGCGCTACAAGCCGTCCTTGATGCTCATCGACGACGCCGATACGCCGGCCAAGTGGTACTACAAATTGAAAGCCGCACATCTGGCATCGGTGCAGACAGGGCAGCCACTCGACCATCCGCTCAAAGAACGAGTCACGCTACGCTGGAGGAGTTAAGCCTACTCACTTCCATGGCGAACCACGGCACGACTCGGAATAGACTTCGCCTGATATTCCTGCTCTCCACCATCATTTGTTGCACACAAGCCTTCCCCCTTTGGTCAGCCGATCGTCATCGTTTTGCCGCGGTGCCACCCCTGGGTGTGCTCGCCAATGGGCAGACCGGTACGGTCCACTACCTTGTGCTCCAACTCGACAAGGACCCTCGGCGGGAGGGGCCGACAATCCTCTTCAATGAAATTCACCTCGGTGGCGGTTCAGCCGTCAGCGAGGATTGGAAAGAAGGCGTGAAGCACGCTGTCGCGGCTGCCACGAAGGCCGTGGGAGAGGACGGGCGAGAATGGGTGATCACAACAAGAACCGGTCATACAACGCGTTGACCGAGGGAGCCAGCGCGAGCAGCGCCGTCGCGGTGGGTATTGTGTCGGCCTGGCGAGGCGACGAGATCAAGTCAGACGTCGCACTGAGAGGAAAGATCATGCCGAACGATCGGATCGAAGCGGCGGCCCGCGCACAGCTCACAACCCTACAGATACCTCGCGGCCAACTCTACACGGCTGACTGGGATCTTTCCCTACTGGCAAGGAGATGACACATCACAATCCTTGAAGAGGCCACGTGGGAAGAGGCCTATCTGCTCATGACGACTACGGGTCGCTAACGGATTACCCCGCCCGTCTCTACCAAGAGCCCCATTGCCTGCCGAATCTGCGCACGCGAACCGAGTAACACCACAATATCGCCCGCCATCAACCGAGTCTTCTCCGACGGATTCGATTGCGTTACCCCAGCGCGTGTCCAGGCAATCACCGAAGCGCCCGTGCGTGGACGGAGAGAAATCTCAGCCAACGTCTTCCCCCGCGCAGGCGAATCGTCGTCGATGCGGCAGGTTTCGACTTCCGCATCGGTTAAGGTCCCGCCACGAAGATGATGTGCCAGTTCCGGCAATTCGCTGCGGCGAAGTAACGCGTACCCCTCACGGCGAACTTGTTCAGCTTTTTGCATCACAAATTCCTGCGGAAGTTTGTAGGTGCGGAGCACCAAGGCAAAGATCTCAATAGAGGTTTCGAATTCCTCCGGGACCACGTCATCTGCACCGAGTTGGTGCAGCTCCTCCAATTCGCGCAGATAGCGAGTCCGTACGACGACGTGTAACTTCGGGTTGAGCCCTTTGGCCACCTGCACGGTCCGCCGGGTGACAAACGGATCCGAGATGGCCACCACCAACACCTTCGCATCCTCGATCTTCATGTGCCTCAATACATTCGGATTCGTGGCATCGCCATAGTAGACCGGCACCCCATGTTTTGCTTCGCGACTGACGATATCGCCGTCGAGATCCAGGGCGAGGTACGGGATCTCTGTTTCACCGAGGACGCGGGCGAGATTCCTCCCGTTCAACCCATACCCCACAATAATGACGTGGTCCTTCATCCGGATCTGTTTTCCTTCGGTCTGCAGGACGTGCGCGGTGGTGCGACTCGGCAACCAATGGCGAAGCCGCTGCCATGCCTCCACACGCCGGGCCAGGTGCGGCGACCACTGCATGAGAAACGGCGTCACGATCATGGAGAGCACCGAGACCGCAAGAAAGACCTGATACGGATCACCTCGCAAGAAACCACTCTCCTGCCCTTGCTGCGCCAGCAAGAAACTAAACTCTCCGACCTGGGCCAGGGCGATGCCGACCATCACCGCCGAACGTGGGGGGACCTCCGCCAACAGGACCGCTCCGGCCCCGGCGACAAACTTCACCAACAGAATCGTCACCAGGAGTCCTGCCACCGGCAGCGGATGCACGAACAACACCCGCCAGTCCAAGAGGATGCCGATCGACACGAAGAAAAGACTATTGAAACTATCGCGGAACGGCAGCACTTCAGCCATGGCCTGATGACTGTACTCCGATTCAGAAATGACCAACCCGGCGATGAACGCACCCAACGCCAACGAAAGACCGCCGAGCGAGGTGAGCCAGGCGATGCCGAGACAGAGGACGATGATCGTCAGCAAGAACAGCTCGCGGCTGCGGCTGCGGACAATATGCTCCAACAGCTTAGGGACCAGATACCAGGCGGCGGCAATGACGAGCACGACGACAAGGACCGACTTCCCCAAGGTGAGCAGAATCGCCAGCCCGCCTCCGTCCGATTGGCTGGCAAGAATCGGCGTCAGCAACATCATGGGTACGACGGCCAAGTCCTGAAAGACGAGAATGCCGATCGTGGCTCGGCCATGGATCGAGTCGCTGTCCCCCCGTTCGGCCAAGGTCTTCAACACGATCGCCGTGCTGCTCAGGGAGAAGAGGAATCCCCAGAACAGCCCCTGCTGCCAGGATAGTCCGACAAGCATCGCCCCGAGCCACGAGATCAACAGCACGCCGCCGACCTGGATCGGTGCGGCCAGGAACATGAGGCGGCGCAAGGAGGCCAATTGCACCAATGAGAACTCGATGCCGATGGTGAAGAGGAGCAGGACGACCCCGATCTCCGCCAACACTTGGACCGTGCCGATGTCCGAAATGAGATTCAACCCGTGGGGGCCGATCAGTGCGCCTGCAACCAGGAATCCGGCGATCGAAGGGAGCCGGAACTGATGGAATACAAACACAACAGCGATCGACACCGTAAAGATCACGAGGAGATTTGCGAGTACGCCGTAGTCAGTCATGGGGGAAATTGGTCGAACAAGATAAACTCTTCGAACGCTTCACGGGGATTCAGGCCGGAGAATACCCTAGCAGCGTGGATGGAACAAGGCAACGCTGCTTGTTCAGCTGAAACTGTTTCGCTACAGTAAGTTCACCGAACGACCTGGCGAGGCCACACCATGATCCGTGCGATGATTTTCGACTTCAATGGCGTCATCGCCGACGACGAGATGCCGCATCTGCGTTGCTTCCAGCAAGCAGTATCCGAGCATGGCCTGTCGCTCACGAAAGAGGAGTACTACGGCACGTACCTGGGTATGGATGAACGGACCTGTGCCACATTGCTCCTCACTGCACGCGACCATACCTGTGATCGGAATGTGTTATCAGCCATGATGGATCGAACGGCAGTCCTCTTCCGCGAATACACCGCCACACACAAGCCTGTGCTGTTCCCTGGCGTCGTCGAGTTTGTGACACAGGCGACAGCCGACTTCCTGGTCGCCATCGCCTCGGGCGGTCGACGCGAACAGATCGACGAGGCCCTGCGCGGCACTCCCATCGAACAGAGCTTTGCGATCATTCTCTGGCCGGCATCCAATCGGCCAAAGCAGCAGGGATGATAGTCCTGGCCCTCTCCACGACTTATCTTGCTGAAAAATTGGAGGAAGCCGATTACATCCTGTCGAACCTCGAAAGCGTCACCCCGGAAGAAGTCCTCCGTCTCATCTCGGCAAATCGGCCACCTGAGCCGCGCGGGACCAATCCAGGTCGATAGCTGCCCCCCCTCGAAAGATGAATAGACGGCTTTGTCTCTGGTGGAATAGCTTATGGGCACCATCGGTGAGTACAATTTTAACAAGGTGAACGATGATGAGACTTCTATCTGTTCCACCGTCTCAGGGGAGGAGCCCTATGCAACCAGCCCAGCTGCTCGTGATCACCGCCGCGATTCTCACCCTGACCTCCACGTCAGCATTCTCCGATACCACTACCTCCGATCCCTTACAAATGCGCCAATGTCCTCAGGCAGACGGCGGCGTCCTTTACACGAATAAGGACCTGCCCGGTTGCACCTTGATGGCGCTCAAGCCTCTGTCCGTCGTGCCCTCCCTTGATGATATGCCGACCTATCGCCCTACCGTGGCGATGGCGCCTCGCTACGATATCCCTCCGTACTCTGACCACAATCAGACTGGTACGACCGGAGGAGGTCAGACCGTCCCCGATTGGGCCAAAGATTGGCATGCCAGCGTCGCGTCAACGGGATCAGTGCAGGCTGAGGTCTGTGCAAAGTACGGGGAATGGCTCCATCTCACCGAAAAAACCCGTGGCGGGTTCTTCTACGGGACGGATCCCTCCTATGGCGGAGATCTTTCGGGCAGGAATCAACGGGGCGCGAGTTATTCCTTTTACGACAACGCGCGATACGTCACGCTATCGAAGATATTCGGGCAGGGATTTGTGCCGATCGGCTGTCCATAACAAGTCAGCTGAGAGCGAGAAACCGAGGGGTGCCGGCTTATCTGAAGGGCTCGGCACCCCTTACTTTTTGTAGAACTCCCGATACCACTTCACGAAACGCCCGATTCCTTCCTCGATCGACGTCGCTGGAGCAAATCCAACATCTCGCGTCAGGTCTTCGACATCCGCATAGGTTGCCGGTACATCGCCCGGCTGAATCGGCAA
>JANOMG010000094.1:0-3639 GCA_031420175.1 Nitrospira sp. | reverse complement strand
CTGCCGCGTCTTCATATACAATTCAAGCAGGTCTTTGGTCTCTTTGGCGCGGAGCCCGAACTTCACCCCGTCATAGCGGGCTAAATTCGAACTAGCCTCGGCGGTGGCAATCACGTAGTAGGTGGCAACCGCCGCGTCCGTCCGCGGCAACTGAATTTCTTTGATCTCCCCACCGAGCGCTTTCAGCTCCTGGATCGCCGCCCGTACGGCCTGCTCCACCTCAGGGTCTAGCCCCTCCGCAAAGAACTCGACCGGCACGCCGACCTTCAGCTTCTTGAGATCTTTTTTCTTGAGCGCCTTCAAATAGTCCGGCACCGGAACATCAGCCGATGTCGAATCCAACGGATCGTGACCGGCAATAGCTCCGAGAAGGAACGCGGCATCCGTCACATCTTTCGTGATCGGTCCGATTTGATCGAGCGAGGAGGCAAACGCGATCAACCCGTACCGGGAGACCCGCCCATAGGTCGGCTTGAGCCCCACCACCCCACAGAACGCCGCAGGCTGACGGATTGATCCGCCGGTATCAGACCCTAACGCCGCGGCACATTCGTCGGCCGCGACAGCCGCGGCGGATCCTCCGCTGGATCCACCCGGCACACACTGCAGATTCCATGGATTCCGGCTGGGTCCAACGGCGGAATTTTCAGTTGAGGAGCCCATCGCAAATTCGTCGAGGTTCGTCTTCCCGAGAAGCAAATACCCCTGCGCACGCAGCTTCGCAATGACGGTCGCATCGTATGGCGGAACGAAGTTCCCGAGCATACGGGACGCACAGGTCGTGAGCACCCCCTCGGTACAGATATTGTCTTTGATCGCCAGTGGCATGCCCATCATCGGTGACGTCCTGCGCCACCCTTTCAACGAGGCATCGAGCGCGCTGGCTTGCGCCACCACCGAATCTTTGGCCTGCGTGATGTAGGCCTTCACCTTGGACTCCACCTGGCCGATCCGCAATCCATAGGCACGAACGATCTCCGTGGCCGTGACTTCGCCGGCGGTGAACTTCTTATGGAGCTCGTAGAGCGAGAGTTTATGAATCGACATCAGCGTTTCGTCTTCCCGGCGACAATATGGTTCTTCTCATTGACTTGAATGATCTTGGGAGCATGCCGTGTGATTTCCTCTTCTGAATAGTACTCGTAGCAGAAGATGATAATCTGATCGCGCACCGCGCCTTTCCGCGCCGTCGGCCCATTGAGGATAATCTCACCAGCGCCTCGCTTGCCCGCCATGGCATAGGTCATGAAGCGCTCGCCGTTATTCAGATTGGAACAGACGATCGCCTCAAAGGGCAAAATCCCCGCTGCTTCCATCAGATCCTCGTCGATCGTGAGACTGCCTTCATAGTCGAGACAGGACTCCGTCACTGTGGCCCGATGAATCTTTGACCGCAACATTTGCCTGAACATTCAAACCTCGCTTAAAGGGATTGTCGATCTTCAATAATTTTTGGTACCACAAAGAACCCGTCGGTCGACTCCGGCGCATTGGCCACCGCACGCTCGACGGACAGGGACGGCCGCGCATCATCGGGACGGAACACATTGACTTGCCCCAACACCGTCGCCGTCGGTTCAACCCCGGTGGTGTCGTACTGGTTCAACGTCTCCACATGCGTGAGGATCTGGCTCAACTGTTTCGTAAACGCCGTTTTCTCACTCTCCGTCAACTCCAGCCGCGCCAACTTCGCAACTTTCTCAACTTCCTGTTTCGTAATTTCCACGCTTCTCTTTCCTTCCCTCTCTTTGAGGATATTCAAATGGTCTTCCAGCAAGGCCGCAGGGAGACGGACGACCGAGAACACCGCTGGGAGCCTTTTCAACATCCTACTTATTCGACTGTCACACTCTTCGCTAAGTTCCGTGGCTGATCCACATCCGCGCCTCGCAGCACGGCGATATGATACGCCAAGAGCTGCAGTGGAATCGTAAACAAAATCGGCGAGAGCAGTGGATGGGTGTCGGGAATCGTGAACACCGCATCGGCGATCTTCCCCAACTCCCGCTCGCCTTCCGCCACGAACGCGATAACCGGCGCGCGCCGGGCCTTCACTTCCATCAGATTGCTCACGGTTTTCTCGTACAACCGATCCTTCGGTGCCAACACGACCACCGGCATGTCCTTATCGATGAGCGCGATCGGGCCATGTTTCATCTCTCCCGCGGCATAGCCTTCAGCATGAATATAGGACACTTCTTTCAGCTTCAAGGCTCCTTCGAGCGCAATCGGAAAGTTAATGCCGCGACCAAGGAACAAGAAGTTCCGCTTCTTGTAATACCGTTTGGCAATCGCGACAATCTCCGCCTCGCGACCGAGTACCCGCTCGACCAATACCGGAAGCCGGACGAGACGATCGAGCCAGGCCTTACCGTCCGCAACGGACAAGGTTCCGCGCACGCGGCCCAAATGCAGCGCCAGCATATAGAGCGCCGTGAGCTGCGCCGTGAAGGCTTTGGTCGAGGCCACGCCAATTTCAGGCCCACAATGCGTATAGAGGACGCCGTCTGATTCGCGGGCCAGGGTACTGCCCACCACGTTCACGATCGAGACGACACGCGCCCCTTTTTTCTTCGCTTCACGCGCAGCGGCCAGCGTGTCCGCCGTTTCGCCGGACTGTGAGATCGTGATAAAGAGATCGTCTTTACCGACCAGCGGATCGCGGTACCGGAATTCGCTGCCGATATCGACCTGCACCGGCGTACGGACCATCTCCTCCAACAGATATTTCCCGACCAGTCCCGAGTGCCACGAGGTGCCGCACGCGACGATCCAGATGCGGTCGACGGCGGCAAACTCTTTCGGCGTCAATCCGATATCCGGCAGATCCGCCTCGCCGGTATCGTAGGAGTAACGCCCGCGCATGGTATCGAGAATCGTCTGCGGCTGTTCGTGAATCTCCTTCAGCATAAAGTGCGGAAATCCGCTCTTTTCCGCCGCGGAGGCATCCCACGTAATCTTGGTCGCTTTCCGCTTAACGGGACGCCCCTCGATATCGGTGAAATGGATATCACTCGCGGTCACAACTGCCACATCGCCCTCTTCGAGATAGGTCACGTCACGGGTATGGGCCAGCATGGCCATGACATCGGACGCGACGAAGGACGCCTTGGCGGTCCTACCTACGACCAGCGGGCATCCGGAGCGCGCCGCGATCATGGTCCCCGGCTCCCGCTCCGAAATGACCGCGAGCGCATAACTCCCTCGCACATCCTTCGTAGCAGCTCGCACCGCCTCGGCCAGTTTCATGCCCTGCTGGAGATATTTATCGATCAGATGGGCAACAACTTCCGTATCCGTTTCTGAATGAAACTTGTAGCCCTCATTCTCTAATTGCTGCTTCAGCGGCTGATAGTTTTCGATGATGCCGTTGTGCACGAGCACGCAGCCCTTCGAGCGGTGCGGGTGGGCATTGTGCTCCGAGGGCTTCCCATGCGTCGCCCATCGCGTGTGGCCGATTCCCACAGTGCCCTTGAGGGCCTTTTCTTTGAGCGACTTCTGAAGATTGGCAAGTTTGCCGACCGTGCGCCGAATTTCGATTTTGTTGCCTTGCAGCACCGCGACGCCGGCTGAGTCGTAGCCTCGATATTCCAGTTTGGCCAACCCGCCGATGAGAATCGGCACCACATCCTGATCGCC
>JANOMG010000093.1:0-11672 GCA_031420175.1 Nitrospira sp. | reverse complement strand
CGCGATCGGCGCAAGATCAGCATCTTCGGGTCGGCCCGCACCGCCTCGGATGACTCGAACTACCAGATGGCCTTTCAATTTTCCCGTCAGATCGTCGAGGAAGGGTTCATGGTCATCACCGGAGGGGCAGACGGGATCATGCGCGCGTGCCAAGAGGGCGCCGGCCGCGAAAACAGTTTCGGGGTCAACATCATGCTGCCCTTCGAGCAAGGCCCGAATTCCACGATTGCCGATGACCCCAAGCTCGTCACGTTCAAATATTTCTTCACCCGCAAACTCATCTTTCAGAAAGAGGCCAATGCCATTGCCTTGTTCCCTGGCGGCTTTGGGACGCATGACGAAGGATTTGAAATTTTGACCCTGGCCCAAACCGGCAAGAGCGATCCCCAGCCGATCGTGTGCCTCCAGGCTCCTGGTTGTGACTATTGGGACGACTGGAATGGCTTCGTCACGCGCCAACTCCTGGCCCGTAAACTGATCAACCCTGAAGATCTCAGCCTGTTCAAAATCACCACGTCCGTGGACGACGCCATCGATGAAATCAGGCGTTTCTACCGCCGATTCCATTCCATTCGCTATGTGGGACGGCTCTTGACCATGCGGCTAAAAACGAAGATCTCCCCCGAACAGGTCGCCGGCCTTCATGACACATTCGGCGATCTGCTCTCCGGGGGCACCTTTGAATTGCGCGGGCCACTTCCCGAAGAACTCGACGAACCGGACCTGAGGGACTTGTCTCGTTTGACCTTCATCTCCAACCGCCGGAGTGCGAGCCGGTTACGCCAGCTGATCGACCATCTCAACGCACTCTGACCTTTCTTCACAAAGACACTGTCGTCTCGGCGGAGCATCATGGTATGCTCCGCCTCAATGGCTGATTCCCGCACGCAACACCCATTCTCTGAGCCACCCACGGTCGTCCTCTATCACGCCGAATGTGCCGATGGATTCGGCGCCGCCTGGGCGATGTGGAATCAATTTCCCACAGCCCGGTTCATTTCCGTGAAACACGGAAATCCTCCTCCCGCGGGGCTACAGGGTCAACGAGTCGTCATCGTGGATTTCAGCTATACCCGCGAGACGCTAGAAGCCATGGCCGCTCAGACACAGGCCCTCCTCGTGCTCGATCACCACATCACCGCAGAAAAAGCCCTTGTCGGTCTTCCCTATGCGTATTTCGACATGAAAAAATCCGGGGCGGTACTGGCCTGGGAATGGGCGCACGATCAACCGACACCGTGGCTCCTCGAATATATCCAAGACAAAGACCTCTGGACCTGGGCGCTCCCTTCCAGTCGTGAAATCAATGCGGCCGTTGCCTCGTATCCGTTCGATTATCACCTCTGGAACAACTTCAAACAGAAGGAGTTGGAACAGGAAGGTCGAGCCATCCTGCGTTATGAGACCGAACTCGTGAGCAAACTCTCGGCGCAGGCCATGTTGATCGACTTTCACGGGGCCATCGTACCGTCGGTCCACAGCGCGGTTTTGACCAGTCAGATCGGTGAACGCCTGTCTGCGGAACATCCGTTCTGCGTCATGTGGCACGATCGCGACGGACGCCGCTATTACAGCATGCGCTCGCGAGAAGACGGAATGGATGTGGGGGCCATTGCCGCTTCCTTCGGCGGTGGCGGCCACACGCATGCCGCGGGGTTTTCAGTCCTGCTAGGCCCTGATGGCACCTTGCCGGATAATCCGGCACTGCCCCGATCGGTCATCGACCGTCGCCGCCCTCCCTCCCAGTAAGGTCACCGTGATCCCTCTGCATGACGATAACCCAACCGAGCTAACGCCGGTGGTCACGATCACTTCTATCGTGGCCTGCGTCCTCGTCTTTCTCTACCAGGTCAGCCTTCCTCTTGCCCTGGACAAGACCTTCGTATTCCAGTACGGGGCAATCCCCGCCTCTCTGTTCGGGCAGGCAGATCTCCCCGAAACAGCCGTAGCCATTCCCGCCTATGCGACATTGCTCACGAGCATGTTCCTCCACGGTGGGTGGATGCACCTCATCGGCAATATGCTGTACCTCTGGGTCTTTGGGAACAACATCGAAGACGTCATGGGGCATACGAAATACGCTCTGTTCTACCTCACATGCGGGATCCTCGCCGCCTTGAGTCACGCCGTAACCGATCCGTCCTCGACTGTTCCCATGGTCGGAGCAAGCGGTGCCATCTCCGGTGTCTTAGGCGCCTATGTGCTGCTGTTCCCACGAGCCCGCGTGCTGGTTTTGATACCGGGCCTAGGCCTCACGAAGGTGGCAGCTGGTATCGTCCTCGGCATGTGGTTTGTGATGCAACTCTTCAGTGGCGGGATGAGCATTGGCAGTACGGGCGGAGGCGTGGCTTTCTTTGCCCATATCGGCGGGTTTCTAGCCGGGATGGCGCTGATCGGTCTGTTCAAACGCCAGGACGTGCCCTTCTTTGCCTCAAGCCACAGCGGCCGGTGGGAAGACTAGCAGGATACTGAAACAATCCATCCTTCCTTCTGATGTATCAGGTTCAACCAGGGAAACCTCCGGTGCTCACGCATCCAGTAACTCACGCACTTTTTCCACCAATCCAGTTTGTCGATAAGGACGCCGCAAGAGATACCGTGGGTTGAGGCGATGGGACACCATCGCCTCGTCGTCATAACCAGAGACAAAAAGCGGTTTCATCATCGGATGCTGCGCCAGCAACCGTGCGGCTAAGTCACGCCCACCGATCTCCGGCATCATGAGATCGCTCACGGCCACATGGACAGCTCCAGGATGTTGCTGCGTGAGCAGCAACGCTTCAACGGACGAGCTCGCCTCCAAGACCTGATAGCGATGCCGCAACAACGTGGACAGTGCGAGCTTACGGTCGATTTCATTCGCGTCCACCAGGAGAACCGTTTCCTGACCTTTGGCTGAAACCTGTGTCTGGAGTGATGGCGCGAGCGGCCGACCCTGTGGTGCACGGGGAAGCACCACCCGTACCACTGTGCCTTGGCCAGGCTGACTCACAACATCTACCTGGCCTGCACTTTGCTTCACGATCCCATAGACAGCGGTGAGGCCAAGGCCCACATTCATTTCCTTTGTGGAGAAGAAAGGCTCAAACATATGCGACTGGGTCTCGCGGCTCATCCCGCTTCCCGTATCACTCACTTGAATCAGCACCTTGGACTGATGCCCCCCCTTTCCATTCACAGACGCACTCTCATGCCCACGGGACGCCTGCGTCGCTTCAATCCGAAGCCGACCACCATGCGGCATGGCCTCCCGCGCATTCACCGCAAGATGCAGCAGGACTTGTTCGAGTCCTTCACGATCAACCTCGACATCCATCGGTGCATCTTCAATGACCATGTCCAGCTCAATAGGCACAGGCAGCAGCCCTCTGATCACTCCACGAATCTCCTCCAGCACGGCCTTGACTGAAAGCACCTGCCGAAAGTGGCCGTCGTGGAGGCCCAGGCCAGCCAATTGAGCCGTCAAGGCTGCAGCCTGGCCTCCGCTTCGAAATATGTCATCGACTGGCCCATACAGCGGGTCGCCCGACTTGAGGCAGGATAGGATTACGCCCGTCTGCCTCCCGATCACCGACACGAGATGACTGAGTTCGTTGGCAATCCCCCCGGCAACCCGACCGATCGCCTCCATCTTCTGCGCCTCAAGCAATTGCCGCTCGAGGCCTTGTCGTTCCTGCTTCTCCTGCCGGACTTGCTCATTCGCTCGTGAGAGACCACCCTTGAGACCCTTGATACGAACCTCCAATTGGTCGCGCGACGCTTGCAAGGCCTGTTCAGTGTCTTTCAAAGCCTCGATACTCTCCATCAATAGTGTTTTCTGTTGCCGCTCGGCCCCGATCGTTTGCAACGCAAGCCCGTAGAATGTTGCCATCACCAATAGAACCGGCACACCCAACAGATGCCCGACCGTCAACGAACCAGTGTGTACGACCCCTTGATACAGGGTGAATCCATATCCGGCACAGAGCAATAGGGAAAAAGCGATGACGTGGGAGAGCCGACGCACCGAGGCGGCAATGAGCATGAGCAGAAAATACGACAGATAGAGATCTGAGCGGGCATTACCAGACAGGTAGATTGTCGCGGTGACAAACACCGTATCGATCCCGATCAGAGCCCCGCTGAACCAAGAGGCCTGTAGGATTGAGGTCGGCACCGTCAACAGGCAGAGGACCATCGCCGCCAACCCGACGACGATGACCTCGCTCGTCAAGCGACTTGCGATCAGCTCCGCTCCGGACAATAACTGGTAGGCCAACATGATGCCAACCAGCGACTGCAGCACGACATATCGCGAACGTGAGATCGCGCTATCGTGCTGCAAATCCCCCGAGAGCGGCTCGGCACGATTCTCAGAAGGGAATGCTCGGCTGCTCATGTGCATGATCTCCTGTTTGGGCTACCGAAGACTCGTAGGATGCTGAAAGAGTCCGCTGGCAGCGTACTCACATGCCAACATCCTTTTCCCGCAGCCGGCTCAGAGTGGAGCAAGTCCCGTACCGATACCCCAACAGGGCGAAACCCCGCGTTTCCCCGTAGCTACGCCCTAAGAGGGTGAATCATTTTATCCATCTCCCTACAGCAGGTCACAAAATAGAACGACGCGTGATGGCCATGAAACGGCTCTCAGATTGGGCTTGCCTGGTTACTGCGGAAGATAAGGCGGTGGATCCTACTCACAGCATCCTGTCGGTTGATGCCGGATAGGAACGATACAGATATATGAAGAGGCGGTTTCAAGTTCCAAGTGCAACGGGTGAATAATGACGCAGTTGCGTAAAGACTTCCAGGAGCGTGGCAACGTTGAGCCATGTTCGCGGGCGTGTGTTCAGGCGATGGGCGATGGCGTTCAACTCGCGCTGCGTGTACCCCGACAGGTCCGTACCCTTGGGCAGGTACTGGCGCAGCAGCCCATGGGTGTTCTCGTTGGTGCCGCGTTGCCAGGGGCGGTACGGATCGGCAACGAAGATCCGGATCGCCAGCCGCTCCGCCAGGCGCGCGTGCTCGGCCATCTCTTTCCCGCGATCATCGGTCAGCGGTTTGCGCAGCGGGGCGGGCACGTGCCGGAGTGTCTTCGTGAACCCAAGGCAGGCACTCCTCGCATCCGTTCCCTCCATCCGTGCCAGGATGACCAGACGCGTCGTCCGTTCCACCAGCGTGCCGACGGCCGAGCCATTGCAAGCTCCCTTGATGAGGTCGCCTTCCCAGTGGCCGGGTACCGTGCGGGTGGCCACCTCGGCGGGGCGCTCGGCCATCGGCGTCAGGCGGGGAATCTGGCCGCGTCGGTCTGTCCCTCGCGCCCGAGGCCGACGCGCCTGGCGCGCCTGACGCAACGCGGCCAGCAGTGCGCTGCGCAGGGCTCCACGTGGCAACACATACAGCCCCACAGAGAGGGTCTCGGACGAAAGGTGCTTCTGCATGTCGTCAGGATACGCGTGTCGGAGGCGTCCGGCAATCTGCTCAGGCGAGCAGCTCTCGGCCCGATGGGTCCTCACCTACTGCCACAGCCAGGGGTCGAGGAGTTTACGCGGTCGCCGTGGCTGACGGGCCCTGGCGGCCGCTTGGATCTGCGCCGTACAGGCCCGATAGGGGCGACCCCGCGTGGTGTTGCGAGCCGACTCGCGGCTCACGGTGCTGGGGGCGCGTCCCCACACCCTCACCATCGTCCGCAGGGAATGGCCGTGGGTCAGGCCCAGGCTCAAGGTCTCACGGTCTTCAGCACTCAAGTGCGTGTAGCCATCTTTTTGGCATGGCAACACCGTAGCCCAGCAGGGCCTGTAGTGTTGCACTTGGAGTTAGAACTCAAGAGGTGTTTACGCAGAGGGGATGGGACCGTTCGCCAGACCGTCACGAAATGGCTTCGCACGATCGAGCGCGAGGCCGAGCGTCTCGCCAAGAAACGTGACATGTCCCATCTTGCGACGGGGACGAATCTCACGTTTGCCGTAGAGGTGGAGCACCGCGCCGGGAATACTCAGCAGGGCTCGACAGCCTACACCCTTCATCAGAGTCTCGGCATCCTCCCCAATAAGATTCACCATGACAGCTGGGCTCAACAGACGCACTTCACCGAGCGGCAGACTACTGGTCGTACGAACCTGTTGCTCAAACTGAGACACGCTGCAGGCATCAAGCGTGTAATGGCCTGAGTTATGGGGCCGCGGAGCAATCTCATTGATGAGCAGTTCTCCGCTGGGCAGCTGAAATAATTCAAGACAGAAGACCCCGACCCCTTCCAGACGATCCACGACCTGACGTGCAAGAGCGGCCACTCGCTCGGCTACAGCGGAAGATACCAACGCCGGCACCATAGTGGTTCGAAGAATCCCCTCTTCATGTTCATTCTCAACCAACGGATAGGTACAACTCTTTCCGTCAGATCCACGGGCCACTAAGATCGAAAGTTCCTGTTCAAACGACACATAGGATTCCACGATCCATCGCATGCCAGGGCGAGCGGATTCCGATAATGCCCGTTCCACCTCCCGGACATCGGACTCCCGGCTGATTTTCCACTGTCCTTTGCCGTCATAACCGGCCGTGGCCGTCTTACAGAAGGCGGGATACCCGACCTGACGGACGGTTGCCGCCAATTGATCGGGAGCGGTCAGGGTGGCAAAAGGAGGGACGGGAAATCCGTTGGAGGCCAAGAACCCCTTTTGTTCGAGGCGATCCTGAATCACGCTCAGGACGGCACTCGACGGACGAACCGGCTTCTGCTGCTCCAACGCTCGACAGAGCTCCGCGGGGATATTTTCCCATTCATAGGTCACGACGCTGACCAGGTCGGCAAACCGCACAAGACTGGGCTGGTCGTTAAAGGGAACTGAAAAGTTGTATGTGGCGAAACGATGGGCAGGCGCCTCTGGATCGGGATCCCAAACGGCGACGCGATAGCCAAGACGGCGTGCTGCCAGGGTGAACATGGCGCCCAATTGTCCGCCGCCCAGAACACCAAGAACAGACCCTGGCTCGACGACCTCTGCCTTCACGGCCGGCGACTCGGACGGCCTGGGCCTTTCGTTCTGGCCACCAAGCCCTTCGCTTCAGGAGACTGGAGTACGCTGTCCGTCTGTGTTTGACGAAATAACTTCACACGGTCGGCAATCGCTGGATACCGGCCTGCCAAGATTTGCGCCGCCAGCAAGCCGGCATTCTCCGCCCCGCCGATAGCCACGGTAGCGACGGGGATCCCTCTTGGCATTTGTACGATGGAGAGGAGGGAATCCAGTCCGCGAAGATTCTCCGTCGGGATCGGAACTCCAATGACCGGCAGATGCGTCTTCGCAGCCAGCATCCCGGGAAGATGGGCCGCCCCGCCGGCCCCGGCAATAATGACTTCGATCCCTCGACCGGGAGCTTGCTCTGCATAGGTGAACAAGCGATCCGGAGTCCGGTGCGCCGAAACGACCAGTAATTCGCTTGGAATCCCGAGATCCGTCAACATCGCCACGGCCTTCTCTAAGATCGGAAAATCAGATTTGCTTCCGCCCAACACCCCGACCAAGGGATGCGAGCGATCCACCTTTTTTCGTTGCGATAGTCGTTGGGGTCCTCTACTGAGACGAGGCATATTCGCGCGGGCCTTTCTCTCGTGGGTCTCTGGCTTATGGCTCTCAACGGAGCCTCCACCTTATCGACTCTCTGAAGGATGGTCAAGCGGGCCCTACCCGCAAAAGCCGATTCCCGCAGAGAAATTGACCAGGTGATCCGCTTTCCACTATGATGGATCCGTGGCAGTAGTTTCTCTGCCTCTGTCGAGGAGAAGTCGGTGGCACGCTTCACACAGGATTTGCGAAAAAAAGTCCACTCCCTCGTCCAGCGGAACACCGGCCTGGATGAGATCGCCATCGACGAACTTGCGACCTCCAGAAAGCTTCAGTCCTGGGAAGCGGTCCAAATCCCCGAACGCCTTCGATTTTCCTCGCGCCTCGCCATCAAGCTGGTGCTGCTGTTTCTTTTAATTATTGCCTTCGTACCCTGGACTCAGACGATTACCGTCAGCGGACAACTCTCGGCCTATACGCCCTCCGAACGTCCGCAAGATATCGAAGCGCAGATCACCGGACGGATCAAGAAATGGCACATCTTTGAGGGTGTGCGCGTCAAGCAAGGCGATCTCATTCTTGAGTTGGATGACTACGATCCCAACTTCATGTCTCCGGACCTCCTGTCTTTCCTAGACCAACGGCGCAATGCACTGGACCAAAGTCGCAAGGCGGCGCTCGCCCGCGCCGATCAATTGGATAAACGGATCAAGGAGATGCAGAACCTCGTCAAGTCTGCGGTCCCATCCGCCCAGGCGCGCGTGATCGAATCGGAAAATAAGGTCCGGGAAGCCTACCAGAAGGTCGAGGCGGCAAACATTGCCGTCGCGACAGCCGAATTGAACGTGGACCGTCACAAACAGTTAGCGGAGCAGGGCCTCGTGTCGCAACGAGAACTCGAATTGACCATTCAATCTGCGCTCGCCACCAAAGCCGATCTGACTGGAACACAGGCCAACCTCAAGGGAGCGGAACAGGCCATGAAGGCCCTTAGCTTTGGCCGAGACCAGGTCAGCGCCGAAGTCCTGCAACGATTGCTCGACGCAGAAGCGGCCCGTGAGGCCTCTATCGGCGAAGCGGCGAAAGCCACTGATCAGCTGGCCGATGTCTCATTGCGGATGTCCAACGCGGAACAACGACGGATCGCCAGCCGAATCCTCGCCCCCATCGATGGCACCGTGGTGAAGATGGCTCAAGTCGGGGCCGGTGAAACCGTCCGACCCGGGGACAAACTCGTGAAGCTTTCTCCAGCGAGCGCCGACAAAGCCATCGAAATGGTGGCGGACGGAATAGACGCCCCGCTGCTCAACGTGGGCCGGAAGGTGCGCGTCTTGTTTTATGGGATTCCGGCTATTCCTCTCTCAGCTTGGCCGGAGATCATGGCCGGTACCTATGGTGGCGTCATCAAGGTCATCGACCAAGTCGACGACGGCAAGGGAAACTTTCGTTTCTGGGTGGTCCCTGATCCCGAGGATCGGACCTGGCCCCCACAGGAACATGTCCGCCAGGGAACTAAAGCCATGGGATGGGTCATCTTGAACCGGGTCCCCCTATGGTACGAACTCTGGCGGCGCTTCAACCTCTTCCCGCCGGATTATCAAGATCGCCCACCAAGCCTCATCGACACCCTCTTGCCAAAAGCAGGTCGAGGTGCAAAATAAGTGCGGCGCAGTATGTGTTGTCTCGTCTCAATATGCCCGCACCACAAACGACATTGCCCTTCCGCGCCGGGTCTAACCCTCGCAGCGGTCGCTCGCCTACCTGACGAAAGGAGTATGTCTCATGAATTCCCGTCACTATCTCCCGGTCGTAATACTCCTGGGGTCGATCGGGCTCTGTCCCCTCACCTCTTCTGCAGGAGAGCCGCTGAAATCGAAATCGCTGCCGCCGATTCCCTTGAGCGTGGAAGAGATTCACGCTTGGATCGATCGATCGCATCCACTTCTCAGGGGAGCGAGTACGGAGAAAGTGATGGCGCGCGGGAAAATGCTCAAAGCATTAGGCGCCTTCGAGCCAACCGTGATCAACGATACGGAACTTGAACGATTCATCTCGAGTTCAAACCCAGAAAGAGGCACCCAAACTGTGGGCTTCAACGACACGTTCGTCGAGGCCCGCCATCCCTGGGGATTTCGCTACAGCGCGGGGGTGCGGCAGGCCATCGGCGATGCGAAGATTCCCGACCTCTCTTTCGGCGGCAACAGTCAAGTCCTCCTTGGAGGCTTCTTTCCACTACTCCGAGGCCTCATGGTGAATCCTGAAAATGCCGAACTCCAGCGATCAGAATGGGCCAATCCACGCGCGGAAGTACAAATTTCTCAAACGAGACAGGACCTGTTTCTGGCCTCAGCCACCCAGTTTTGGGATTGGGTCACCGCGGTGAAGCTCGCAGAAGTGCAGCGCCGGGCCGTGGGAGTTGCCGAAGATCGCTTTAGACAGGTCGAAGGCCGCGCCAAAGCGGGAGCTGTCGCGCCGCTTGACGTGGTCGAGGCTAATCAGGAAGTCCAGCGCCGGCGCGAGGTGGCCATCGCCGTGCAGCGGCTGGTGGAACAAGAACAGCTGAAGCTGTCCATGTTCCTCTGGGACAATAATGCTCCCGTCTCGCCGAATCTGGATCGAGCCCCGGACTTCCCGTCGGCCATGCTGGTGCCGGCGCCTGACACCATCCAGGCCCATAAACTCCAAGCCAAGGTCGATCGCCCGGAAATTAAGGAAGTCGGCATTGAGGCAAAGCTGAACAATATCGACCTGGAACTGGCCAAAAACAACCTCCTCCCGAGTCTGGATGTGGAAGCAGCGCCAGCCCGCACGCCGGAGAAGTTCATCTTGGGCCTCGGCTACCGCTTCGGGCTGGAACTCAAGATTCCAATCCTCCAACGGAGGAGCCGGGGTGAAGTCCTGGAAGCCCAAGGCAAGGCGGATCGATTTGTCTTCATGCAGCAGTTCCGCGAACAACAGGTCCTCGTGGATGTCGACAATGCCCTCTCCGCGATCGAACGAGCCAAGGAGCGGGTGGCGGCGGCGGCCGAATCGCTCCGCCTGGCCAAGACACTTGAAGAAGGGGAGCGCTTCCGGTTTAGCCTGGGAGCCACCAGCATCCTCTTCGTCAACTTGCGGGAACGGAATTCGGTCGATTCAGAAAGCCAGGTCATCCGCGCCAAGGCGGACTATCAGAAGGCCCAGGCCTTATACCAATGGGCCATCGGAGCCTGGGCCAGAACGACGCCGTTCGCGACCCCCGTCACGTATCGTGCAAGAGACTGATGGAGAAGAAGTGGCTTTTCTTTCTATCCTTTGATAGCGTGAGGGAACTAGGCCGCCTGTTCCCATAGGCGGCTCATCCTGACCTTGGCCAGACGCTACGACTAAAGGCGGACCAGAGCTGAGGAAGAAGGCGGAATCTGTGCAAAGTCAGGTCGCTAACCAACCAAACCTGTTTCAGTCGATGCTCGCCTGCCTGGGCATCCTCTTCCGCTTGGAACGGCGGATCCTTGCCCTGATCTTCTCGTATTCGCTCGCCATCGGACTCTTCTCGCTCATCGTTCCTCTCACAGTCCAAGAGCTCGTCAACACGTTTGCCTTCGCCATTCAGCCCATCACCATTGTGACCCTCGCGGGGGTGATGGTGGCCGGGCTCATGTTTGTTGGAGCATTCCGAGCCTTGCAGTTCTACTCCGTCGAGGTGCTGGAGCGCCGGATCTTCGCCCGGGTCGCCCTCGGGATGGCCCAACAGTTCCCCCAGCTGCAAGTTTCAGGATTCAAGCCCCGCTATGCCAATTACTTCATGGAAACAGTCTTTATGCAACGGGCGCTTTCCGTCCTCCTCGTTGATCTGATCAACGTCATCGTGGGCGGGGCGGTCGGCATGACCATCCTGGTCTTTTATCATCCCTACTTCTTGCTGTATAACGCACTGCTCATGGCAGGATTTACCGTCGTCTTTTTCCTCATGTCGCATGGAGGACTGAAGGCCACCATCAACATGTCCCATGCGAAATATGACACCCTGCATTGGCTGCAGGAGATCTCGTTCAATCTGCTGCACTTCAAAGCCACAGACAGCCAAGCCATACTGATAGGAAGGACCGACGAGTTAGTCCATGCCTACGTCGAGACTAGACAAAC
>JANOMG010000092.1:0-2774 GCA_031420175.1 Nitrospira sp. | reverse complement strand
CAGGGCTCGTTTGATGTGGGCGGATCGGTGAGTTTTTCCACCGCGCAGTACCTGCGCTTGTTCGACGGGATCAACAGCGCGAATTTCTATGCCAATCCCGCCAACGACGGCCTGGCGAATAGTGTCTTTGCTATGGCGCCTCTGGTCGACTTTGGATTTCTGTCGCCGGCCGCCTACGGGTTTTTAACGGCGCCCGATCCGAGTGCCACGATTACGGTCAAGGGCAGCGCGCTGTCAGTGCTTCCGGATCAGTCGATCTCGTTCGTCGGCGGGAATATCTCGATCCAAGCTGGCACGCTCGAAGACGGCACAATCCAAGCCGCCAGGCTCAGCGCACCGGGCGGCCACATTAATCTGGTGTCTGTGGCCTCGCTTGGCGAGGTGCTCGTCCCCAGCTTCCAAACCGGTCCGAATATCAATGGAGCATCCTTCACCACGATGGGGACGGTGACGATCAAAGAAGGCGCAATGCTGGACGTGAGCGGCCAGTTCGACGTGGATGGGAATCTTATTGGCAATGGGAATAGCGGGACCGTGCTTGTGCGTGGGGGACAGTTGGTCATGAATAGATCGACGATCCAAGCCATTACCTGGGGGTCGGTGGATGGTGCGAGCACGGCCGTCAACATTCAGGTTTCACAAAAAGTCGCTCTCGACAAGGCCTCCACCATCGCCACGCTCACGTTTGGATCAGGAAGAGGGGGAGATGTGCAACTGACCGCTCCCACCCTGACGATAGAAAATTCCCCCCAGTCGATCTTGACGGCAACTGCTGATGGGGGTGGCGTTGGAGGGGATGTGGTCCTGAACGTGGGGACGGTAAGTTTCATGGATGGTTCCTCAATCGAGAGCTCAAGTCAGAACTTCACCCCTGAGTCAGGTCATGGCGGGAATATCACCATCCAAGGGCTGCAGGGAGCGGGCAGCGCGGCAGAGTCGGCGGCCCTCTCCAGTGGAAGCAGCCTATTAAGTCAAACGGGTGGCTTCGGCAAAGGGGGGCAAGTGGCCATCACTTCCAAGTCTTTGACGATGGATGGGGCTGGCACCACCATCAGCGCGTCAACGAATGATGTGGGTCGTGGAGGAGACATCGTCGTGGGCGTCCAGCAGGCCAGGCTCTCAGACGGGGCGACCATTATAACTCAGAACTTCAGCTCCGAGCTTAATGCTCTAGCGCCCGCCACGGTCACGGTGCAAGGACTACAGGGAGCAGGAAGCAGGGCGGATTCTGTCTCACTATCCGGATTTGGTTCCGGCATCTTCTCCGATACCTTTGGCCAGGGTCAAGCTGGCGACGTTGCGGTTCTAGCCAAGACGGTCAGCCTGACGGATGGGGCCGTGATCCAAGCCGGTACTCCGAGCACTCCAGGGGCGGGAGGGAATGTGTCTATCGTTGCCGGCTTGCTCGATATCTCCGGTGGGAGTCGTATCTCGAGCCAAGCAAGCGAGATAAGTGCCGGTCAGGTGACCATCACGGCGAATGCGGTAACCATGGACAATGGTTCGATCGCGACCAATACCTCAAGCTCCACTGGCGGCCGTGGGGGAGATGTGGTGTTGAAAGCGGGAACTGTGAGCCTCGCGAACGGGGCGACGATTAACAGCAGCGCCTCCGGTACAGGCCAGGCAGGCGACATTACGATGAATGTCGGGAACCTGACATTGGCGGACCATTCGGAAATCACCAGCAGCAGCACGGGGACCGTGGCGGATGCCGGCGATGCGGGCAACATCACCATTGAAAGCGGATCGACCGTGGTGATGAGCAACAGCTCGATCACGACCGAAGCGAGAGAAGCCAGCGGAGGCCAGATAACGATCAACGCTCCTGAGATGGTCCGGCTGACGAACAGCCGAATCAGTACGTCTGTTGCCGGCAGCGATGCGGATACGACCGGCGGCAATATCTCGATCGATCCGCAGTTCGTGATCCTCCAGAACAGTCAGATAATTGCCCAAGCCTTTGCCGGATCCGGTGGGGCTATCAATGTCATCGCAGGAGTCTTCATTGCCGACCCCAACAGCCTGGTGAGTGCGTCCTCGGCGCAGGGACCCCAAGGGACCGTCAATATCCAGTCCCCCGTTCAGAATGTTGGTGGAGAGTTGGCGGCTTTGTCCGACGAATTCTCCAGCGCGGCCGCTCTGCTGGCCCAACAGTGCGCGGCTCGGGCCGCAGACGGCAAGTTCAGCACCTTCGTGGTCGCATCCCGTGAAGGATTGCCGGTGGAGCCTGGCGGATTCTTAGCCAGTCCATCGTTGACGGCCGAGCTGCTTGGATCACGCCTTTCTGGACGGGACCCACAGACTCAGCTCTCGGCTGTCACGGGCCTGTTCCCAAAATACGATGCCAGGCCCATCCAGCTGGCGAAGCTTGGGAACGCATGTCGCTAGCAGGCTCTGGAAAAACCCGGTCTGTCTAGTTATCTGGTTTGTCTGGTTCAACCAAATAAACAAGACAAACCAAATAAACGAGACAGGTGGGCCTCTGGATGAGCTTTCGCGCGGGATTGGTTGCTGCCACATTGGTTTTGTTGGCCCACTGGATCCTGTCTGACGTCGTGTCGGCGCAGATCCTCCAGCCGCCACCACCGCCGATGATTCCTGTTCCCACTCCGCTGCCCCAGGAGCTTCCGCCGCCTGAGCCACCCCTGCCCAGTATCCTGCCCCCCGCTCCCGTTCCGGAACGGCGCGGGTCTATTCCCACGGTGAAAGTATACGTCCGAGAGATCCGGGTTCTGGGGAGCACGGTCTTCACCGCGCAAGAGTTGGCCCGG
>JANOMG010000091.1:0-2152 GCA_031420175.1 Nitrospira sp. | reverse complement strand
GGACCTTTCCGATCACGAAGCGCGAGTTGTCCCTGGCGGGCTAAGTCGATCGACGCCCCCAGCACTCGTGCCGCTTCCTGTGGCGCATGGAAGCCGGTTGAGTTTTCCGCCTCGACGAAGTCCAACAGGAATTGGGCTTGGCGCTGAAACCCTTGGGCGGTGGAGACGCCGGCGCCGGTCTCTCCGCGTTCACGCGCTACTTTGAGGTCGCTGATCAAGGCCACCACTGCATCCATGGCTCGATTTCTCAGCTCAAACGTCCGGTGCTGGATGGTCTCGACGCGCGCTTTGAGTTCAGCTTCCGGCCATTTATGGCACGTTTGGCAGGCGCGGTTGATGTTGAGGAGCGGGCTGCGCACATGGTGGTCGCTGATCTTCATCGCGCCTTCTCGTTTGTAGGGCATATGGCAATCGGCGCAGGACACACCCGAGCGGGCGTGAATCCCCTGGCTCCACAGTTCGAATTCCGGATGCTGGGCCTTGAGCGCGGGCGCGCCGGTGTCGGCGTGGGTCCAGTCCTTGAACCGGATCTCTTCGTAGTACGTGAGAATTTCATCGGCGCGCAGACCGTTCGCCCAGGGAAACGTCAACCGCTTCTCCGGCCCCTTAAAGTAATACTCCACGTGGCACTGGCCGCAGACAAACGCGCGCATCTCCTGACGGGTGGCCATGGTATTGGGGTCGTAGTTCTTGATGCCGTCGCGTGCCTTGAGCGCGCGTATGCCCTCGATAAAGGCCGGCCTGGTGATGCGAAGCTGCATCGTGTCCGGCGCATGGCAATCGAGGCAGGTCACCGGATGAGCGACAAGCTTTCTCGCCTCGGCAAACGGCAACTGGTTCATCTTTTCGAACCCCTTCATCAGGTCGCCCTCTCCGAGTGTCATCATCGGCGCATAGGCGGACGAATGGCATTGGAGACAGGCGCCTGGCTGCGGCACGACAGACTGTCGTCCGGTATAAGTTTGGTCCTCCAACATGAAGGCGTGCCCTCGCTCCTCGCGGAAATCATGGGCGAACGCATAGCCGGCCCACAGGGTTTTCAGTCGCGGGTCTTCTTCGATCTTGGACTGGGCGACCACCGAGCGTGGATCGGCCTCCGTGGGTGTGCGCGGCACCGCTTCGCTGCCGCCGAAGCGCGTGCGCACTTGATCGACCGTCCGTATATACGCATCGTATTGAAACGGGAAGTTCTTGCCCCACTCTGCCGCGCTTTCGGTCCGATCGGTCAACTCGACGACGCGGACGAACACGTTCTTGGCCTCCTGCTGGCGCTGGAAAATGTTCACCAGGAGCGAGGCCATGGCAAAGACGGCACCCGCCGCGATCAGAACAAGAAGCACAAGTTTCGTCGAGATTCGGCCCTTCTCATTCATGGCGCCCCCCTTCCTTACTGGTGCCCGACATTTCGATGACAGCGGACACAGGACAGTTGTCCGGCGCGGTCATCCGACACATTGATGGCCTGAACAATCTCCGCGTGACACTTCACGCAGGCCTGTTCGGCGATCGCCCGCATGTGCGGCTTGATCTGAATCTCGTCCGGAAAGCGTCCCGTGGTAAAAGCCGCGGCATGGAGAAACCCGTTGAACGCTTTCGACGCATATTTGGGAACCAATCCCTCCGGCGTGTGGCAGTCGTTACAGACCGCGACCATCCGATGACTCGATTTTACCCACCCGTCATACTGTGGGTTCATCACGTGACAGTTGACACAGGCCTGCGGGTTATCCGTGAGGTAGGATGCGCCACGCGCATACACGAAGGTAAACAATCCGATCCCGGCAAAGGCGCCGAGGGTGAGGGCAACAAGCCATCCAAGGACACCGTGGCTAGAAATCCGAGTCATGATCGAAGCTCCGTTATCTATCCGAGAGGTTGCTTGCTCAACGTCAGTACAGAAGCCAACACGCCCTGCCTGTCTTGATCAGAGAGTTGGCCTTTCTAGGCCGCCGATACGATCGACCGATCCGTTGATCATATTGATCGACGTCTCATCGCGGATGTCTACAACCTGGAACTTCAAGCTTGAACTTCCGCAGTTCAGAACGAGCACCCTCATGGTGTTCTCTGTGCGAGCAGGCAGAGCACGATGCGACCCATGAATACCCCAGCCCCTTTGCCCTATGAGCTATGCGATGAAGACCAGCGTCAC
>JANOMG010000090.1:0-7971 GCA_031420175.1 Nitrospira sp. | reverse complement strand
TGTACATGAAATAGTAGGGCTCGATCAGGAAGCCCGGCACCGACTTGATCTGGTTGTAGAAAATCAGCATGTCGGCATCGGACGTGGCGCCCGGTGTCCCAACTCCGCCGCCAACTACGTTGCCAGTCGTGCTGAGGGTCGGAGAAGCCTGCGCCAGATCACCTTCTTGCGTCCGGAACCATCCGAGGTAGCTTTCAAACGCCTTGGTGCTGTATTGCAACATCACACCGTCATGGGAGAATCCCGTATTGGCCCAATCGAAGTGGCCGAACAGGGAATGGTTTCCGAAGACGATATATTGCCGACCGGCCTTCACGCTCAGGCCCTGCACGCCGGCAAAGTTCCGGACCAACATGTAGGCAGCCCGGACGCCCAAGGTGCCGCCGTTCCCGTTTGGGTTGGCCGCGCCTCCGATGGGACCGCCGCCGTTATGGTTCAACGCATCGCCGCCCGCACCGGTGTTGGAACCCCAGTTCCTGGAGTCGATGAGTTCCATGTAGAAATTCACGTCCGGCGAGACATCGTACCCGATGCCCAAACGGGTCCACTGTTGAACGGCAAAATCATTGGCGGATTTGCCTGCATTTGCTTTTCCATTCGGCGCGTTACAAGCACCAGCTGCTGGGCTGCCGCCACCGAAGCAGACGCCGTTCCGCATTTCTGGCCGCACGCGCAGGTCGGCGCGAATCCAGAAATTTTTGATGTCGAAGTTCTTGCCGATCTTCGGATCGTAGAGTTCGTAGGCTTCCTTCTGCGGAATCGCGCGAGGAATGGCCGGGACGTTGGTGATCTTCTCACCTTCCGGCAATTCAAACGCGGCTTGCGCCGGGGCCGTCCCGAATGACAGGCCCGCAGCCATGACGGCCGCACTGAAGAAGGTGGCCATACCGGCCCACCCCATTCGTCTTTGGATACTTTGCATAAGCGTTCCTCCTGTGAATTGGATAACGACCTTGAGTAGGCTTGGGGCTAGGGGCTCGTGGCTAGAAGATCTACACCCCTTGCCGTTTGCCTCTTGCCTCGCGCCTGCCGTCCGGCTGCCGACTTGACATCCAACCGTCTGCACGGTCATTGACTCACCCACGTTCATCCTACCTCTACCCGAAGACTGAGACCCCGTTGTGCCAACGGCGTCTCTTCCTCCCTTAACCACTACCAACTTGCCCGAACCGCCTTGATCTGACAAACAATTTTCAGGTTTCTGACGGGCAGCCCATCGGCTCGCTCGCCTCGCCTTTCCCGCTTTTCTCGCCGCCTGTTAGGCCTGGCCCGACTGGCTGATGGACTTGGCTCCGTCCTCTGCCTGTTTACCGGCTGCGTTGATCTGCTCTTCGGCATCTTTGATCGAGGCTTGAAAGTCCTGCTCGACCATCTTCACTTCCTGCTGGATCATATTGATCTCCGGCTCCACCGACTTCCGCAAGTCTTCTGCCGTTTCCTTGAAGCCCCTGACCGCTTTGCCAATCTGGCGACCGACTTCAGGCAACTGCTTGGGGCCAAACAGCAAGAACCCGATCACCAAAATGATGAGAATTTCGCCGGCGCCCAATCCGAACATGTTGCATTCCAGTGATGAGTGATCGGTGATGGGTGATCAGTGATCGCTTTCGAGGGCCTTCTCTCATCACGCATCACACATCACGGTTCACTGCGTTGCTAGCCTTGTTTAACCTGGTGCTCTGATTGAACCGGTGCACCAGCCTGTGGCGCAGCCTGCGTTTGTGCGATCTGCGGCGGCGGCATGTCAGGCGCATCGGACGGAGGAGGCGTCACATCAATGGCATCGACCTCGTTGACGCTCTTCTTAAATCCCTTAATCGCCTTCCCGAGCCCTTCACCCAACTGCGGAATCTTGCCCGCGCCGAAAATGATCAACACAATGATCAGAATCAGCACCAGTTCCATCCATCCAAATGATCCAAACATCAATGCCTCGTGATACGTAATGCGTGATTAGATACTACACAAGAGCAGCAGGCGTCCCGCATTGCGCGCTCTTCTAGGCCGTCTTGCTGAAGGGATGTAACGTTCACTCGTTTTCGTACCCCAAATGGGGGGATTCATTCCTCAAACGGGGGGAAGGCTATAGAAGAACAAGACATTAGTCAAGCAGAAATTCGGAGATTGAGCGGTTGCACCTTAGCAGGCTGCGAAGAAATGTCGCAGGATGCTCAAAAAGTTTGTCCAGCAAGGCTGCAGCGAGTGAAGGCCTGAGGCGTACCCTTGGGGGCGCACGGTGCGACGAATAAGGAGCACCACGTTTGTGCGCGCCGCCGAGTGGTGAGGCGGCCGGGTCCCCGTTGAAGGTCTGAACGATGCGAGAACGATGCTGGCGGACTTTTTCAGCATCCTGCGAGAAGAATCAGCGAGGTCGGACAAAGGCGTGAAAGTAATCCACCGAGCTCGGTGGTGCAGTCAGCGCAATCATAAACGACTGGGGATCATAGCCGATGTCTTCGAGGTCCTTCGAGGCCAGCATCAGCTCTTCTTCTGTGAGATAGGCGACGGTGTCGGGAATCCCTGTCGGCTTCAGCGCACGCACGAGGGCCTGGAGCGTTTCTCGCTCCTCCGGTGGCATCTCCAACGGAATGGGAAAGTCCAGCTGGCGCGCATAGGGACTCCGATAGGTCTCGTTCAATGCACGGAGGGTCTTGAGCATCAGCCGGTCCTGCTCCCACGGCGCCATGCTCGTGCCGGCGGAAGGATGGGTGGCCATGAGATCCATCAAGGTCAAGACGTTGGTCCCCAAGCTGCGCCCCACGAACTCACGCTGGCTTTCGATGGTCATGGTGCCGGCCTCTACCTGCTTGGCGACCGCTTCGGCCAACGCAAAGTTGACCATGAAACTCTGTTGACCGCCAAATTGGCCGGAGCAGGGCTTCTCTGGATCGTTCAGCACATCCATATCCGCCGTGCCTGCGTCGAAACTGCTGAACCCGATCGCATCGGGAGCCAACAGGCGCTTCGCGTCTTTGATCGTGGCGTAGGCCCCCATATTGACGGGGACTACCACTTGCTCATCGATACGCTTGAGGAACTCCGTGATCGTCTTCCGATACGGGACTTCTTTCCATTCGACCGTCCGATATTCACGCTCCCACACCAGGTCGTCGAGAAACGGCGGAAAACCCTTGAGCGCCTCCATATCCATGGCCTCGAACGCCCGGACAAAAGCCGCCCAATCGGATATTTTCGCATGCAAGGCTTCGCTCACGTTCGGTCGGAGGAACTCTTCTTCGATGTCGTTCGCCTGCCGCGACATCAATTTCGTCGGGAGGTCGTTCCACAGTTCGTTACAGAAGATGCGATCCACGCTGCCATCCGCCATGCCTTCGAGCCGGTCCACGGTCCCCCGATGTGTCTCAACCCGATCGCGGTGGGACGAGAGTTCCGGATGAGCCAGCGCTGCGTCGAGTACCGATTGCTCCCAATCGACCAGCACATAGCGAATGCGGGGATAGATCGCTCCGTCTACGTCAAGCACCTTGAGGTGACTCAAGAAACAGGCTGCGAGATTGCCGTTGCCGGGGCCGAGCTCCAGGATCGTGAGCGGGGATGCGTGAGTGGTACTACGTGACTCCGACGAAACATTCTCGCCTGGCGCTTGACGCTTGGAGCTTGACGCCTTCTCGCGTTTTATAACTTTCTCGAAATAGTCCGCCGCGAGGGCATGAGCGAGACGATAGTCGGCTGAGGCAAACGTTTGGTAGAAGCTGCGGATCTGATCGCCCCGGAAACGGTAGAAGAGCATATTGATGTGGACTTGCCACTGATCGACGGGTTTATAGTCGCCGATGAGCTGCGGTAAGGCATCTGCGTCTTGTAACATAAAAATACATCCAGGCTAGGGGCAAGGGGTGAGTTAATGGCTAGAGGCCTGGCTCCGAGCCCTGATGAGACTCCCGATCATCTTCGCTAACTGTTCATACTCCGCTTCAAGGCTGTCGTACTCCGGCTTCCTGAGACGGCCAGTTTCGCAGGCGATTTGGATTTGCGTCCGCACTTCCGCGATGGAACCCTTCGCCATATAAAAGAAACGCACCGAGTCTCGATCCGAGCTACGCTCATCTCCCTCAGGCAAATTGCTCGCAACGCTCACCGCACTCCGCCGAATCTGATCGCAAAGACCGAAGTCTTTCTTGAGACCTTGGCTTTCCGATACGCAATACAGTCTCACCGCCAAGTCCTTTGCCATCTGCCACACGAGTAGATCCTTAAATCCCTTCTTGCCCACTGTCTCGTATCCCTCGCCGACAGGCTTCGTCAAAGGAGTGGGATTCTAACAGAACCTGAAATTTAGTCGCAACCGCCACCTCTCGCCTTGGGATCGTCACCTTGACAGCTCCTACAGGGCGGTGTACCAAGAAGATATGGCGAGAGGCGCGAGACGAGCGGGGCGAGGGACAATCGTAGCGGTCATGGTCATGGCCCTCTCGGCATTGCCTGGACTACAGGCGGCGGAGCTGCCGCGCACCAAGAATCCCCCCATCCCTGATTTTCAAAACCACCCCCAAAATACCACCCCCTACGACTTCGATGCCCCTCCCCAAGGCCTGTTCCTCCGCATTACGACAGCGGAAGGATTCGACGAAGAACTCGGCTTTCGCCGCACGCACGAAATTGTGCCGGTGAAACCGACCGACCGGTTCCGCCCCGATACCCCAGCCGTCTTTATTGTGTTCCACCTGCACCAGCATTATCAGGGGTTCAAGGTATTCGGACAGCTCTTCCCGGAAGCCGTCGCTGGCCTCGATCCCACCGTGATGATCGGACAGGATGCCATGCATATTGCGTTGGAGGACGAAAGCGGCTACCTCACGCTCTCCCCTCCACAGGACGCATGGAAACCAGGCCGATACAAAGTGGACATTCACGTGGGAGAACAGATCAACGAAATGAGCCTGATGGGCACGATGCGCTTCACCGTCACGGCGTCGAACGCCGTGACGGTGAAGTAGGCACGGGGCCAGAGGGAAGGCTCGGGACTTTTTTCATCGGATGACACAAGAGGCGGAAGCCTCGGCAACCGCGCTGGACCTCAGGCTGACGTCCCACGTCATCCCAGGGCATCCTGTCGAGGCCATCACCAAATTCGCCAAAGATGGGGACTTCGACCTCCTGATCATCGGCTTCACCGGTCATTCCAACATCTTCGGGCACATCTGGGGCGGGACATCGCAAAACCTCGTGCGCTTGTCGCCCTGCACGGTACGGTCGTACAGTGACGCGGCAAGCTCACAGTATTGATGCCGTCTCGAAGCCATGCCCATCGCGTCCATGCACCAGGCTCCGGCGCCTGCGTTTGACGGTCTCACGACCATCCGCTAGAATGCGCGCGTGCATACACACATTACAGGCCGTTGCTGGAGTCTCCACGCATCATGACATCCTCATCCAGCCCTTGGGCCTCCGTCATCATCCCCATCAAAGATGAACGAGAAAACCTGGTCCCCCTCCTGACGGGCCTCTTCAAGGCCATGGACTCGCACGAGGCCTCACGATCGCGCCCGTACGAGATTCTCTTCGTGGACGACGGCAGTAGCGACGGCAGCAGCGAAGAAATGGATCGCCTGGCGGCACAACATCGGCAAGTACGGGTCTTCCACCTCGACCGGAATTACGGCAAGACCTGCGCACTCGATGCCGGCTTCAAGCAGTCCTCCGGCGACCTCATCATCGAAATCGACGGCGACCTGCAACAGGACAGCGAAGATATTCTCAAACTCTTGCCCCTGACCACCTCCTACGATCTCGTATGTGGATGGAGGCAACAGCGGCAGGATGGCTTCGTCAAGAAAATGTCCTCTCGCATCGCCAACCGGGTGCGGAACGTCTTTACCCACGACGGCGTCCACGACACGGGATGCCCGCTCAAGATCTTCCGGCGGCCCGTGCTGGAGCGTATCCGGCTTTTCGAGGGCATGCATCGATTCTTCCCCGCACTCGCGCTGATGCATGGATTCACGGTCACGGAGGTGCCGGTGCGGCATTACCCACGCATTCACGGCATCTCCAAGTACGGCATGGGCAATCGGTTGTTCAAGTCTCTTTACGATCTAATTGCCGTGCGGTGGATGCAGAATCGAGTGCTGCGGTACAAGTTCCGTGACAAGTAACGAGCGGCCAGGCGGGACGAGCGAGAAGGGCGAGAGATGCGCGACAAGCAAGACTCCATGGACCGTGAGAATCGGCTACCTTGCGCGTCCCGCGCTTCGCGCACGTCTCGCCCGGCGCGCATGACGGTTCCATTATGAGCATTGAACACCTCTGGCTCGCCATCGGATTTCTCGGCCAAGGGCTGTTTTTCGGCCGCTGGGTGATCCAATGGATTGCCTCTGAGCGGACGGCGGAGAGTCAGGTCCCGATCGCGTTTTGGTATATGAGTCTGATCGGCGGACTCATCACACTCGCCTACGCGATCTATCGGAAAGACCCGGTCTTTATTTCAGGACAAGGCATCGGCACCTTCGTCTATATTCGCAATCTGGTGCTCATCTCCCGCGCCAACCAGGCGAAACAGCTCGCCAGCTCATCCACTCCACCATCATGACCGCCAGAATTTCGGCACGCTCAACTGATTCAGTCACTACAGAATCCTCACCCCTATGACCACAACTGACCGCTCGCACCATGCTGTCCTCCTCCTCGCGCTCCTGGCACTGTCAGGGCTGCTGTTCTTCCTGGGACTCGGCGACATGGGGCTGACCGACCGTGACGAGGGACGGAACGCCGAAGCCGGACGGGAAATGTTCGAATCGGGGGATCGCCTGACGCCGACGTTCAACGGTGAGCTGCGCGTCGCAAAACCGGTCTTTCTCTATTGGTTGATGGATCAGTCCTATCGCCTGTTCGGCGTCAGTGAGTTTGCCGCACGGTTCCCCTCGGCCCTCTTCGGCGTGGGCTTGATCCTCATCACCTATCTCTTTCTCTTGCACCAGCGCGATCGAACCGTCGCACTTTTCGGCGCCTTGATGCTCTTGCTGAACCTGGAAATTCTTGGACTCGGGCGGATGGCCCTGACCGATAGCGTCCTGATTTTTTTCACCACGGCCGCGCTGTATGGATTCTGGCTGGGCCTGCATGGGGACGGCCGCATGCGCCAATGGATCTGGGCCTTCTATATCGGTATGGCGCTCGCCACGTTGACGAAGGGGCCGGTCGGATTCGCCGTGCCTCTCATCGCCGCGGCGCTCTACCTCACCTGGACGCGCCGATGGCAGGACTATTGGCACAAAGGATTCCCCCTGACGGGCATGCTGGCGTTTGTTCTCTTGGCCGCCCCCTGGTATGCGGCCATGTTCCTCGTGCATGGCGACGCCTATGCCACAGGCGCGAAGGCCCACACGATCGGCCGATTCTTGAGTCCGATGGAAGGCCATCATGGAACCATTTTTTTCTATCTCCCAGTCCTGCTCTTGGGCTTCTTTCCTTGGAGCGCACTCCTTCCGGTCCCGCTCTATCGCACGCTCAAAGATTGGTATGTCGCACGCCGTGACCGCACTCAGCCTGATCCGACAGGGCCATCGGAACTCGACCTCTTTGCGGCTCTGTGGGTCGTGGGCGTCTTCCTGTTTTTCACCGCTTCTTCAACGCGCTTACCCCACTATATCGGTCCCTTGTTTCCTGCCGCCGCCCTATTGACCGCCTCCTATTGGTCCCGATGCCTGCAGGATCCGACCACGAAAGGGATTCGAGGCTCCATTCACCTCATGACGGGATTGGGCTATCTCTTGGCGATCGGGCTTGCCTGCGTCCCCACACTCTATGCCAACTATGCGACCAAGATGGTGCGGGAGTTCCCCCTGGCCGGACAGGTCGGTCTTGGAGTCGGCCCCTACGTGGCCGCGACCATCTTGTTACTCGGCATGGGATTGGTGGGATATTTAGGGTTACACGAGGAACGGCGTGGAGGTGCCTTCTGGGCAGCGGGAGCGACCTTGGCCGGCCTGGTCCTGACCGTCATCGTGATTG
>JANOMG010000089.1:0-5702 GCA_031420175.1 Nitrospira sp. | reverse complement strand
ACCAAGGCCTGCGGCTGAACAATCCAGAAAACAACAGCAATCCCCACGAACATAACCGACAGGCCATCGAAACGGGAAAAGTGCGCAGGCTGTTCGGTCTTGCCCTGCTCGGCGAGGAAATCGCGGGTGAAGTTGGGGGTGACGCGCCCACCGATGAGAGACAGTAGCACCAGGACCAGCGCAAGGCCCATTCGCTCGGCAGGGTCCGTCTCGGCTCCGCTCAATGCCCACACATGAAACAGGACATTGGCGCAGGCATACAGACCGACGAGCACTCCGATCGGTGCTTGGAACCAGCTCTTCCCCGCGCTGATCTCCCGCCAGGCCAGCCCCGCCACGACGACCAGGAACGCTCCATCAATGACAGCGGACAAGAGCGGCGACAGAAACGGAATGGCCATCACCACACGTCCGGCCAACCACAAGGCCCACAACGACAACAGTTCGCTCCCTCTGATCGGCGTACGGTCGGTCCAGTTGGGAATAGCCGTGAGCAAGAAGCCGGTGATGACCGCAGGCAGAAAACCAAAGACCATCTCATGCACATGCCAGTCCCGCACAGCAGACAGGAGCTCCGGATCAGGGACTCCCGTAAGAATGACGATCCAAGCTGGGACCGCCAGTCCGGCAAACAACGCCGCACTCAGAAAGAACGGTCTGAATCCGTACGAAAAGAACGCTGGCCCTTGATACCGTGATCGGTCGTTCGTCTGGTCAGTCATAGAGCAAGAAGAAGCACCCCAGAAAATCGCGGTAGTCTACGTGTTGTCACGAGCCCGATCAACTGCCATCAGTTACATACGAGGGGATCTGCGCGGCCGACGTCTCGATGGCGAACTGAGTGAGCTACCGGACGTGATTGTCAGGCCTGCCCTGTCTGTGGTTTCATCACGACCATGGCCACTATCCCGACCCTCAAAACCGATCGGCTCTGCCTCAGGCAGTTTCAGTCGAGCGATGCACCAGAGGTGCAACGGCTGGCCGGAGTGAAAGAGGTCGCAGCCGGCACCTTCCTCCCCCATCCCTATCCCAATGGCACCGCCCAGCAATGGATCGCGAGCCAGCAGGAGGAATTCGACGCCGGTACGCTCGTCAACTTTGCGATCGTGCTCCTCGCACACGACATCCTGATCGGGTCGATCGGATTGGCCATCGTTGCCGAGCACCAGCATGCACGCATGGGCTACTGGCTCGGCATGCCTTACTGGAATCACGGGTATGCGACAGAAGCGGTACAGGCGGTGCTCGCTTATGGATTCAACCAGCGAGAGCTGCACCGGATCTATGCCCCACACTTTCTGAGCAACCCAGCATCAGGCCGGGTGCTTCAGAAAGTTGGCATGACGTACGAAGGCAGGATGCGGGAACATTACAGGCGCTTCGGAAAATTTGTGGAGGTTGAACTGTACGGGATCCTCGAGCAGGACTTTCACCGCTGACAGATGGCCTCACGCAGACGGCAATCAACGTAAGAGATAACGGAACAGAGGGACACCTCGACAGCCGGGTGCGATGACACCGCAACCCGGTTGTCGAGGCTCGGCCTCCGAATCGGTCGGAACAAGGGCCTGCCGCCCTCAGTCATCGATTTAGAACTTGTTCGGGAACTGCGCGGCCAATCCGCTGGTCAGGGTATCAGCCACCACATAAATATGTGTCTTCATGCCCGTCCAGGCGTCACGCTCATGCGTGTAATCGCCTTCCTTCAATTGTTGAAACTGCTGGATGTGGTGCGCGGCATGTGCCGTCAGCAGACCCATGACGGCATCCTTCGGCCAGTTCGGATTGGCGCCACTCAAGAACGTCGAGATCTCCGCGGCATTGGCTGTGAGATGTTTTACCGCCGCTTCTTGCTGACTGGCATTTCCCGCCACAGTCGCATCTAAATGATCGCGGATGGCGCCATAATGTTCAGCCAACAGGGCGAACAACTTATCGGATGCTGGCTTGCCATAGAATGGCTCGATAGAGCCGGCAATCTGTTGCGCATTCGCCACGACGTCTTTCTCAGCCGACTCGCGCGCAGACGGATTCTTGTCCATCGTCGCCACCGCCACATTACGGATAGACAGGACATGGCCCAACCAGAGGTCGCGAAGGACCATCTTGGTTTCCACAACCTTCACAGGGCTGGCCTGAGCCACCTTGGATGCAGCGGTCATGGGCGAATCGGCGCTGTGCGCGCAGGCGATCGGGGATAACAACAGCACGAAGAGCGGCAAAGCACGAAATGTATGACGCATGACACAGACTCCTTTGTTCAAAAACAGAGACAATAAAACCGTCAACTCATAGTACCGCTCACAGAACCGACGCCCCTACCTCATCGACCACCTCCTCCAAAAAGGATGAACCGGTCGATCAGCTGAAACTGACCGTAGCAACGATGGGTAAGGATAGGGAACGGGAGCGGAGCTGTCAGTTAGCGAAATAACACTGGGGAGGGAAAAGGCCGAGCGATCGGATTATTTGAGACTGGTAGAGGATTTTTCGGAGGATAGCAGGTAGCCGTCGAGGCTGGCTCGACGTAACAGCAGTCCATCCTTGCGTGCATAGGTGATGAGCCCCTCGTCACGCAATTGATTCAGCAGGGTCGACACGGCTTCACGGCGCGCACCGATCATCTGGGCAAGGTCATCCTGGCGAAAGTAATGGGTCAGCTTGATCCATTCGCCCTCCGGAACACCGAATTCATCGGCCAACCTGGTCAAGGTTCGAACCAGCCGTTCCATCGTGCTGCTGAACGACAGCGTTTGGATCTGCTCATAGGCCGATGAGAGTTGTTGAGCCACGTTGGAGAGAAACAGCAGAAACGCCGGGCGATTACTCTGGAGGTGGGCAATGAATTCGTCGAAGTTCAACTCGACAATGTCGCAATCTTCCATCGCGACCGCCTGTTCACGCCGCTCGCCCGTGCAATGGCAGAGGTCGCCGAAAACATCGCCGGCCTGATGCAGGCGCAAGATCGATTCGCCCCATCCTCGGTCATGGATGTAAGCTTCACTAAGCCCTGCCGAAGGAAGAACACACTTTGCGCCGGATCGCCTAGTCCGTAGACCGGCTGCCCCTTGCTCGCTGGTCGCCTGGGCCGATTCATGAGTTGGTCACAGAGCTTGCCCCGGAAGCAGCTCGGAGAACGCGGTGCAATGCCGATGGTCGCCCAAATTCATCGCCGTGTGAATCATGATCCCCTCAGATTTCAGCCATTCTACAAAATCGACAGATCGGAAACCCAGCGGGTCCACGCGCTGGGTTGGGCTGGTGACTGCACAGCATGACAATGCGGCGGGTACCTGTTTGTCCATCAACTGAGCCACAGCATCGTGACGGCAACTGTGTAAAAGTTCATATTTCCAAGCATTTTACGCGGCATCCGGTTAATGTAATCCTCAGCAAACCGGCAATGAGACATCATATCGCCTCTAGATTTGCAGTGAACGCACCTGATCAAGTAGCCCCGTCATGATAGAACGTTTGCGTTTGTATCGTGTATCGATCACATGGGCATGGTGTGTCCAGACCACATAGGATCTCGCTTTCCAGAAGATGGAACCCCACAACATACAATCTCGGAAGGCCCGCGTGCTTCTCCGTGTCCGGGTCGAATTCGAGGGAGGACTCTCCGGCCATGAGATTCAAGGCGATGGCCATTCCACTGACCTGAATGTCACGGGATGTAGCGTGGAGAGTACTCACGGCCTCTCCCCTGGCATCTATCTGACCCTGCGCATCCACCTGTCCGATTCAGCTCAACCGGTGAACGTGACCCTGGCGCGAGTGCGCTGGACCAACGACACCTCGTTCGGCGTCGAATTCATTCAGTTGCCGTACAACGATCAACTGCGCCTCAATAAATTGACCCTGGACACCCTCGAGGACGAGGCCACGTGGATACCTCAGGCACCTCTCAGTCCTCAGGCGGGTCGATACACTATCCTGCTCGTCGACGATGATCCTGCCATGCGTCACCTCTGCACCACATTGCTGGCACGAGATGGGTTCAACGTCTTACAGGCTTCGGGCAGTACAGAAGCCATGGCAATCTGTGCGGAACATGTGGGGGATATTCACATTGCATTGGTCGATGTGCTGCTGCAGCCACCAGCCGTTCAAACACTAGATTGTTCTCGGGTGCATGGCCACACCCTCGCCAAGGATCTCACGGCTAAGCTCAAGGGGCTCCGTACGATCATGATGTCGACCAATTCCAAAGCCTCACTCGCCAACAATGGCATCGATCTGAGTGAGGTTCCCTTTCTGTTAAAACCGTTCAGTCACGAAAAAATGATTGCCGTCATCCGGCAACAATTGGAGAGCCGTACACATTCTGCCGCTCTGTAGATCGTCCTGTATCGATTCCTGCGACCACTCTCCTGCCGGAACAGACTAAAGCCCTCCCAACTCATCATGAGGACGGTTCTTCTGACCCGTCAATGTTCATGCCCCCCTTCCTTCCCGGCATAATCTCGATGCGGTGCGCGATGTGAGGCATGACAAGCCTCATGTGTACGCACTCTGCCAAGTCGGTGAGACCTCTGGGCCTCCCCGGTTCCTCCAATGATTGCGCGAAGGCTCTGCCACTCCTGGGAGGAAGGTGATTAATCATTAGTGGAATGGAGAATCTAGCTGACAGCTTCCGGCAGGCTCAACTCACGGGGATTTCAGAACGCGAACTCTGACATCTTCCCTTCACCTTCCCACAGGCGAGACTCAACTCGGTACCGTCAATTTAAGTCATGGCTCCTGACACCTTTTCTTTTCTAATCCGACAGGCTAGATTCCTACCCAATGGCATGATCGTCAATCCTACGCTGGGTACGGATGGCTGGTGCAGAAGAAGATTTCCCTACGAGCGACGCACGAGCAGATTAACTATAGATTGCGACGAAGCAGAAATCACCCATGAGAACGCGCAGCCGCATTCTTCTCGTACTGCTGATCACCCTCTCTGGCTATATCGTAAGGTATCAGGGGTTTCCCGACACAACGGTGAAATCCCTGCCGAAAGACCACAACCGTACAGCCCTGCCAGCTAATCCTGGGTTTGAGCAGTGCGATCCTCAACCATCGTCCTTTGGTGTGGAGGTGCGCGTAGCTGTGGGTTTCATCGATGGACTCAACCTCTTCAACCCTCTTTACTGGCTCATGTACCCTGGGTATCTAGAGCGTTCTGAATCTCTTACCGCTCGGCTGCAAGGAGTACAAGTACCCGTCCGGGAGGCCATGTGGCGTTCACCTCTCGTCCAAACCACACTGAGGTCTCTATAGTGGACCCCCTCCGTCAAGACACTACTGCAGTGAGTGTAAGAGGGTAACCGGTTACATGCAGCGGAACGGCGCTGCCCCGGCGTTCTGTGTCTTGTGGTGTTTCTGGGGGCGTGGTTGCGGTCTCAGTGAATTGATCCACCATCCTGGTTCCGCCTCCACTCGCGGTCCGGTAGACCTCGTCCGGCGTCACGTCATTCAATGACGGGTGTAGTCGCCCCGTGTTGTAAAACACGAAGGAGTCCGTCAATCCACGCTGTAATTCAGACAGCGTGGCGTACCCTCTCAGATAGACGTCTTCGTACGTGACGCTCCGCCAGAGCCGCTCCACGAAGATGTGATCCAAGGCCCGTCCGCGTCCGTCCATGCTGATGGCCATGCCGTGCGCCTTAAGGACGCTGGTGAAGGCGTCAGCGGTGAGCTGGCAACCCTGATCG